>JAGCRW010000069.1 GCA_017964485.1 Muribaculaceae bacterium
CATTCACACCGTTAAGCGTAGTCCACTCACTGAAGCAGTTGTTGTAGAGCTCTTGAATCTGCTCCTGCGACGGCATGCACCACTCTGGACCCCAGTTGGCAGTGGCGGCATCGTCCTCTGGGTCAAGTTCTAACTTATTGTCAATAAAGCCATTGTAGCCATAGCTACTGATATTGCAGTACTTGGTAAATGTGTCATAGCTGCCCATGCACCAATGGTAGTTACTCCAGTTATAGACTTCCTTGGGCGTGGTCTCGCCCCAAGCGAAGTTGTCGCCGTAGCCCTCGGGGCTGTCTGCTCCCACGTTCATAGTCGCCCACAACGTGCCACTAGGAAGACCCAGATCCACATAGGAATGTTCGGTGGGGTGATAGTTGCCAAGCAGAATGTCATAGATAAATGTGACATCCGCTGCTGTAATGTTGCCGTCGCCATTGACATCGGCAGTGTTGTAATAAGTCATGTCGCCGTTAAGCAGGTAGTTGTAAAGTTGAGTGATGTCGGCTGCTGTAACGTTTCCGTCACCATTCACGTCGCCCTTGACAGTGGCAAAGGCCGACAAGCCGCAAACTGTTAATGCTAAAAATGTGAGTAATAATTTTTTCATACAATGTTGGTTTATAAGTTAATAGAAGGGTTCAAAATCGGGTGTAATATTCCATTTTTGCAAAGTTAATCATTTTTTTGAATAAAAACCAAATATTTGCTCATTTTTCGGTTTTAATCACGACACTTGCATTTTACCAGATTTCTATGTAACTTTGCACTGATGATTATCTGCAACACTACATATCATGTGGAATGCTCCATCAGCGGCGAGTTTATCGACTGGATGAAGCAGGAGTTCCTGCCACGGGCCACCGAGAATGGGCTTGTGAGTCATCCACGACTTATGCGCCTTATGGGCCACAACGAGGGCGGCGCATGCTTTGCCCTGCAGTTGCAGGCCACATCGCTCAAGCACCTGCAGCAGTGGAACCAGGAAGTGGGCAAGCCATTGCATCAGGCGATAGTAGACCGCTTCGGCGACAAGGTGGCGGGGTTCACCACGTTTATGGAAGAAGTTGAATTGCATGTAGGGACGAGGCCTGCCTCGTCAGCACAAAGGACCTGATCACGTTCACATTCCCGATAATTATGGCTAAAGACGCTTTCGACAAAATAATAATAGGCATAGACCCAGGCACCAGTGTTATGGGATATGGGCTGCTGGGCGTGAAGGACGGCAAACCGTCGCTCATCGCCATGGGAGTGCTGCAGCTCAGCAAGATGGATGACCACTACATGAGGCTGCGGCGCATCTACGAACGCGTGCTGAGCCTTGTCGAGGAGTTCCTGCCCGATGAGATGGCTATTGAGGCGCCGTTCTATGGCAAGAACGTGCAGTCGATGCTCAAACTGGGGCGAGCGCAAGGCGTGGCGATGGCAGCAGCGCTTGGCCGACAGGTGCCTATATCAGAATATGAGCCCCGCAAAATAAAGATGGCGATCACCGGAAACGGCGCCGCCAGCAAAGAGCAAGTGGCGATGATGCTGCAGCGACAACTAAACATTGACCCAAGCAATATGCCCGATTTCCTTGATGCCACCGATGCCTTAGCAGCTGCCCTGTGCCATTACTACGAAAGCAAAAAGCCATTCCCTTCCTCAGGCTCAAAATCCTGGAAAGATTTCATCAAAAAACACCCTGAGAAAATAGTTAAGAGTTAGCCGCTTGCTGGTTGGCTCTTACTGCTATCACTAGCATGCAGCTTGGCATCTAGCGCAGCGGCAAACTAGCGCGCAGCGCGGCAAACTTTTTTAAATCTCACTATAATGGAATGTAATTAGGTCGATAACCTTTCTTGCTGCGTCATTTTTATCCTCGCATTCATGCAGTTTGGCGCCATCGTTGGTCAACTGGCAGAAAATCAGCGGATACCAGCATGGAGTGTGCAGGTGGCTTTCTGTTTCGTCATCGTCGCTGTGCTTCACATAAAACAGGTGGATGAATTTGTTCAGAGAGTTGGCATACATAATCTCGGCGATTGTGCCAGGGCATGATGCCTCGTCGAGAACAAAAATGGCATCGGTGCATTCCTCAATCATCTTTTTCTCACACATTATGATGTCCTCGGCCTTCATGCTCTCGGCCTCGAAATAGAATGGACCTATATAGAGCAAATTGTCGTTAATGAGAACGCCATTCATGTCCTTAGGCTTGAGCAAGTTATCAATGCTACCAAGAATCTGCGCCCTGTAGTCCTCGGCAGCAGCAATATCATAATCCTCATCACGGCAGTCGAAGGCAAAAGCCCCTCCGAAAAAAAGTTTATAATGTGTGTCCATATTTTTGGTTTTTAGTTTTCTCTGGTTTATAGTTGATAGTTTATGGTTTGCGGAAGCATCGCAACCATTCCAGCCACAAAGGTAGTGAATATTTCTAAAATATCAAAACCGTGGTTTAAAAGGTAAGCTTATTATGTATTGAATTATGCGTTGTGCATTAATTCTTGAGGTATGGGTACAAAAAAAGGGTAAGAAGACTACATCGCGCCGCTACAACCTGTTACCCTTGCTTCGGTCAAGACCTGGGGGATTGGCAGGGAGCTGGCCGTGTAGGACTTACCCGGGTGCAAAGGTACAACTTTTTTTGTTACTGGCAAATTTTTTTCCGAAATCTTCACCGATAAGGTGGGAAATCAAGGATATTTCTATTGAAAAGGGTATACAATAGAAAAAAAACAGTAACTTTGCACATTCATGGATTTAAAGGCAGCATACAAACGTTTCAAGCAATGGCAGCTTGACCCTTTTGAGTATAAGGCCAGCAGCCAGGAGTCGCATCATTGCAATAATTGCGGTAACGACTTCGTGGGCAATTTCTGTCCAATCTGTTCACAGAAGAAGAGCGTGGAACGTATCACTTGGAAGAGCGTGGCCCAGAGCATCGCCGAGGTGTGGGGCTTGCACAACCGCTCATTATCCTATTCGTTGTTGCAGCTTTTTCTGCGCCCTGGCTACTTCATCAGCGACTATATCAGCGGCAAGCGCCAGGTGAGTTTCCCACCCGTGAAGATGCTGGCTATTATCGCGCTGCTGGGTATTCTTGTTGATGCCTTGACAGGCGCAGGTGACGTCGTGGGCGTGTTCAATTCTGATTTTGACTTCGAGGGTGATAAAATGTTGTTCCTCGATAACGCTTTTGAGTGGATGAACACCCACCCCGACTTGATGTCTATGATAATGTTGTCCTACCTGATTATTCCCAACTACTTCATTTTCAGGTTTGCGCCCCGTAATACATTCCACACCTTGCCTCAGGGTTTCTTCATTCAGGTGTTCAGTTCGGTGGCGTTTCTGATATTAAACATGTTGTATGATATCACCTCAATGGGAAGTGTAGTGTTTGTGTTGGGAGTGGTGCTGCTCTATTTCACTTACAGGCAGCTCTTTGGTTATGGCATTTGGGGTACGGTGTGGCGTTTGGTTGCC
The DNA here is from genome assembly GCA_017964485.1 of Muribaculaceae bacterium. Lineage (GTDB taxonomy): Bacteria > Bacteroidota > Bacteroidia > Bacteroidales > Muribaculaceae > Sodaliphilus. The sequence goes on from JAGCRW010000069.1 coordinate 3,475, forward strand.
ACAATGACTGCAGGCTTTATTCTGGCTTCTATCATGTTGTGGCTTGACTTTTGTATTCACCTGTTCAAAACCGGGGAGAAGGGAACGGCTACTGGATTTGTCCTCTTTGAAGTGATTTCAATCATCGCGTTCATTGCCGTTCTGTGGATTAGCTACAGAATAAGCAAGCCCCGCACTCCTAAACCTAAGCCAGAACCAGAGACAACGGAGGCAGAGCCCATCGAAACTGTAGAGGCACAAATTGACGGTTCATCAAGCAGTCGCTGATTAGAAACCATTCGGCAATAAGGTAGGTGCACATAACAATTGCATGACGCAGGGAAAAGTCAATGCCGTTGAAAGCATTTAAAGCAAGCATAGTGTCGGAGGAGACGAAGAGCAAGCCTTAGCTTTATCCAATTTCTATCATCTCATTAAGGGTGAAGCCTTCTTCGCCGCCGTGGGTAAGGTAGCCCATCTGGTTGGTAAGGAGGGTAGTGTTGCCTATTTTTGTCCCTCGCTTGGCGTTCCAGTGGGTGTGGCCAAATATCCAGTAGTCGATTGTGCTTTGCATGATAAATTCTTCAAGGTCAACGAGGAATGCCGATGATAGCCCGTTGTCTTCATATCGCGGATCTTCGGCGATGATAGGACAGTGGTGGGTGACTACCACCTTGTGCAGGGCCGTTGACTTGCTCAGAGCGTCTTTGAGCCATGTGAAGCATTTGTCGTGAGCCTTGGCATAGTCGGTGGCCAGCAGCAGGTGGTCGCCAAAGGCGATGCGGCGGCAGTCGTTCATATACATCTGCACTGGTGCCAAATCGCTGTCGCTCACACGCGACCAAAGGGTGGTAAAAAAGAGTTCGGTGTCGCCAATAGTTATGCAGCGGTTGTTGACGTAGGTCACATTCTTGCGCACTGGATAGGTGAAATTGGTGAGGGTGGAGAGTACATCCATGCGGTTGTAGTACTCATGATTGCCAGGCACGATGAACGTGTGGGTAAAGTGGTCGCTGCACCAGTCCCAGAAGGGGTGCTCGCTAAACTGTTTCTCACCAAATAGCAGTATATCGCCTGCCAGCACGAGAATATCACCCGCCACCTCAAGATGATTCTCATTGAGGTAGCGGGTGTTTTCTCTAAACTCTAAATGCAAGTCACTTGCATATTGAATTTTCATTGTGGTAAACTCAATTGTTATTTTCCTTGAAAACCCTGAGAATATCGCACTTGGTCATGTAGTCGGCATTGGGGTTGCCCTCATTGTTGGCAAAGTTGAGCAGCCTTTCGATTGCGAGGATGTGCGGATATTGCTCATTGTCATAGGAATAGGTTGTCTCTTTTGTTTCCCAATTATAGAAGTAGTTCACGCAATATCCATAGTTCTCGGCGGTGATGAACGCCTGTGCGAAGATGCATCTCTGCTTGAGGTCCACGCTCTCGGTGTCGTGCTCAGCAGCGAAGAGGAGTCGGCGAGCGGTGCCAATGAAGTCAAACTCGTTAGAGAGCTTCACGGAATATTCGCCGTTCTGATAGTGAGCGAGATACCAGCAGTCGCCCTTGTGGCTTGCCTGATATAGCATGTTGGCCTTCTTGTAGAGCAACTCATTGCGTTGTTCGCCACTGGAGCTGGCAATCTGGTTGTCGAGCGCCACCATATCGCGGCAGTAATGCAGTTTGGCATTGGATGTCACAGTGGTGGTCACCTCATTCAAGAAGCTCAGGAATTGGCGTTTCATCCAAATCACCTTATTATAATCTTTGCGTTCCATGTAGTAGCTGATGCCTTGCTCTGAGATGTAGCTCAGTGGCACTTGCTCGAGGTAGTTGATAGCGGCTTGGAACTCGCCTTCGCGCACAAGCTTGGTGCCCATCATGTCGTTGAATTTCACATCTTCGATATCGCAGTAAGAAGCCACCCATTTCTCGAAGTTGTTGCTGGTGCCGTTTTCGAGATAGTACTTGAAGCCCTCAAAGTCGCTAGAGCTGAGAGAGTCGAGCTGGCAGTTGTATTCCCAAGAATTATCCTTTTTGTTTGCCATTCCGAGCAGTGCTGTTGCCTGGTTGGGCATACCCCAACGGTAGTATTGTGGAACCAGAGCATCGTAGGTCACTCGCTCAAATACATGGCTGTAGTGTGGGTCGGTGGCAATGAGGTCTTTGTCATATTGAGCCTTCTGTTCCAGCCATTTATACTCGCCTAGCAGATAGTCGAAGTATTCGTTGGTTGGTTTCGCGCTCTTGACGCTGGCGAGCAAGAGGCATGCGCGGGCGTTGTCTCTCATGCGCTGTGTGCCGTCAAGTTTCTGCGCGTTGGTGAGTTGCTCGATGGCCTCGTCTTGCCTGCCTGCCATGTAGTTGACAAAACCGCGGGCTGCTTCCCACATCGCTGGCGACTTGGTCTTCTTCTCGTCAAGAACCTTACCAGCGAAACTGATGAAATCGTTCATCTCGTTCTCGTAGATGCCAGTCGCCTCAATATATCTCATATTTTCGGGATCGCTGCCATTGTCGAGAGTCTCCTGATAGTTGTTCACAAAGTCCTGAACGAGGAAGATGAGAGTAGGGGAGTTGGGATTATTGGCATATTCCTCCTTGATGCCCTTGAGGTTGCGTTTCTTGCGCATGCAGTATTTGATACTTGTCATGTCGCCCAGCTCGGCATAAATCTCGCAGGCTTTGTCCTTGTTGCCAGTGTTGTAGAGCGCACCAGCGTAGATATCTTTCATCCAGCGCTTATAGACGTTGTCTTTGAGCTTGCTGGCGGTCTTTTCCCAGTAGTTGATGTTGGCCTGATGATTGCCGGCGGTCATGTTGCAGCGCATCGCCAGCAGAGCATATTGACTCTTGTATTTGGAGCCCTTATAGGCTTGTGCCTGCTTGAGAATCTCCTGTAGAGCCACTTTGCGCTGCGCGAGCTGCTCTTTGGTGGGATAGTTCCACTCGTTGTCGTCACTGCCGTCGTTGTTGAGATACTTCACCAATTGCCTCAAGTAGTTAAGCGTCTCGGTGTCACCTTTCTTGCGTGCTGCTTCGATGATTCTGTTGTCGCTCTTGTCAAATTCCTCGTACTTGACAAAGTCAAGCACATCGAAGGAATATTCAATAGATTCATAACCAGTGTACTCTCTCCAGTACTGTACGCTTTCTTCATAGAACTGGTTTTTCATCAAGTCGCGGTTAAACACGCTGAACATGTAGTAGTTGGGCCTTATCCAACCGCCACACGCCAAAGCTTGCAATGTTGCTACTGCAAGAAGGCTAAGGATTAAAAATTTTTTCATAATCGCTTTGTGAGTAATTGTTTATACTGCTATTATTTAAATGGTAAATTATCACTTGGTCGTTGATGCCAGGCCTCTCATGGCTCAAGGCATCATGCACTTGGACTAAAGTTTCGGCATCAGGTTTAACCACCATCACCGTGTCGCCAGCAGTTAGGTAGGTGTAGCTGCTGTTACTGCTTAGATAGTTGGGCAGATCGATGCTGCTGCGCACTAGATATTTCCCGTCGCCCACATTCTTGTAGAGCGTGGTGTCGTTCAGGTCCTCGCTGTAGAGGATGTCTCGGAACTTGTCGCCAGTGTATAGCAGCTGCCACCCGAAGTTGGGATAGGCGGCGCACAGCGGCAGGCTGTAGCCAGCCAAGTATCTGAGATAAGGCTCCACGTCGCGCTTGTCGAGGATGGGATTGCGCTGCTTGCTGTTCTTGAGGTCGCCGGTGTTATACATCATGAGCACGCCGTAGTCAACTGGCGGCGCTTCCATAGCGAGCTGATGCAGCCTTATTGTGGCGCTGAGTTTCATGCCTTTCTCAGCCAGCAGCTGCCTAACATGCTCGAGGAACTTGAAATAAGCATCCTGAGTCTTTATAGTCCAGTCGCAGTCAATCTGCAGCTCTTTCACGCCCTTGATGTCGTGAGTCTCGCACATCTGCAGCACTCGGTTCACAAGCAGTGGCGCTATGGTGTCGATGCCTTGATTGACGCAGTTGTTCACGATAAAGACAGTGGGAATCACCTCGATGCCCTCGGGCAC
>JAGCRW010000070.1 GCA_017964485.1 Muribaculaceae bacterium
AATCTGTGCTGCGGCATGATTTGGAACAGCAAGGGAATGCCCGACATCGCACAGCAATAGTCTGATGAACTTGAGCAGGCTCTGCTCAAAGCAAGCGACAACGGCAAATATCCCGTGATGTGCGACCAAAGCCCATGCCTCCATCAGATGCGAGAACACATGAAACAAATGAAGCCATTGGAACTCATGGAGTTCATTCACGACTATGTGGCTCAAGACTTGGAGTTCACGCCAACCGATGAACCCATCGCACTGCATCTAACCTGCTCCACACGCCTGATGAAGATTGATGACAAGATTCTTGATCTCGCGAAGCGATGCACCAACAATGTTCTTGTTCCAGAGGGAGTTGGCTGCTGCGGCTTTGCTGGTGACAAGGGGTTCACTCATCCCGAGCTCAATGCCTATGCTCTACGCAAGCTCCGCCCTCAAATAGAGGCGGCAGGCATCAAACGCGGCTTCAGCAATAGCCGCACCTGCGAGATAGGCCTCACCACCCACAGTGGTGTGCCCTACCAATCGCTAATCTACTTGATTGATGAATGTACAACCATAAAAAATGACAAATAATGACTCAATCTAAACGACTCCTCTCCCTCGACATATTGCGAGGCATAACAATAGCCGGAATGCTCCTGGTCAACAACCCAGGAACATGGGAGCATATCTATACCCCATTGGAGCATGCCGAATGGATTGGGCTCACTCCCACCGACTTAGTATTCCCATTCTTCATGTTTGTGATGGGAGTGTCGATGTATTTCTCACTACGAAAATATAACTTCTCCTTCTCAGGAAAAGTATTCTATAAGATTTTAAAGCGAACCATCATCCTCTTCCTCATAGGATGGATGGTGCAGTGGTTCGGCATGTGGCTGAGAGGGCTTTATAAACCCGAGTCACAGTTCTTTGCCGACATGTTTGGCAAACTCCGCATCCTCGGTGTGTTCCAGCGTCTGGCACTCGTTTATTTCTTCGGCTCAATGATTGCCGTGCTGTTCAAGACCAAGTTCATCCCCTGGATAATAGGCTTGTTGCTTGTCGCCTACGCTTTCATTTTGGGCTTTGGCAACGGATATGAATTCTCGCTTGAGAACATACTCTCACGAGTTGATTGTGCCGTGCTTGGTGAAGACCATATGTATCACGAAAGCGCATACGGCACAAGCCTTGCGCTTGATCCCGAAGGCATACTTAGCACCATCTCGTGCGTTGCGCACGTGCTGATAGGCTTTATGATAGGCAAATGCATCAACACCGTGAAGAATAACCGCGACCGCATTGTTGAGATTGCCGTGTGGGGAGCATTGATGCTGCTCGTGGGATGGCTGCTTCAATATGGCATACCATGCTGCAAGAAAGCGTGGACTTCGAGCTATGTGCTCATAACCTGCGGCATGGCTTCGTGCATCCTTGCGATGCTTATCTATGCCATCGACATCAAGGGGCACAACCGCTGGTGCCAGTTCTTCCAGGCATTTGGCATTAACCCGTTGTTCTGTTACCTAGTGGGGACGATACTCGCTATCGTTTTCGGTACAGTGCGTTTTGGCACCAATGCCGCTGGCGACCCTGTGACCATCAAGTCGCTAATCTACAACGGTTGGAGTGCGATCACCACCACTCCCGAGGCAGCCTCTTGCCTATATGCCATCACCTTTGTACTTATAACCTGGTGCTTTGGCTACATTTTGTATAAGAAAAAAATATATATAAAAATTTAAAACAAGAACATTATGATTTTAATTGCTGACAGCGGCTCCACCAAGATTGACTGGTGTCTGCTAAACGGAAAAAAGAAAGTAGCTCAAATCTTCACCACAGGCATGAACGCTTTGCTCATGACCGAAGAAGAGATGGCTGAGTGTATCATGAACGAACTCATGCCAAGTCTCAGAGGATATGATGTTACCGAGATTTACTACTATGGCGCTGGCATCATCAGCGACGAGATCAAGAATCAGGTTATCAACGCCCTCAAGCGCAACATGCCTCACGTAAACAAGATTGAGGTTGACACCGACCTCCTTGGTGCTGCACGTGCGCTGTGCCAACGTGAGCCAGGTATCGCCTGCATCCTCGGCACCGGCAGCAACAGCTGCTACTACGACGGCGAGAAGGTGGTTGACAACGTGTCGCCACTGGGCTACATCCTCGGCGACGAGGGCAGCGGCGCAGTTCTTGGCAAACTCCTCGTGGGCGACGTCTTAAAGAAGCAACTCCCCGAACACCTGTGCGAGAAGTTCCTCAAGGAGTACAACCTCGACCGCACCACCATCATCGACCGCGTGTATCGCAAACCTGCCGCCAACCGTTTCCTGGCGCAATTTGCTCCGTTCCTTGAGCACAACATCAACGAGCCATCTATCAAGGCTATCGTGATGCGCTCGTTCACCGACTTCTTTGTGCGCAATGTGGCAAATTACCCCAATTACAAGAAACTGCCTTGCAACTTCGTGGGTTCTATCGCACTGTTGCAAAAGGATGTACTCGTTGAGGCAGCCAACAAACTCGGCATCACCATTGGCAACATCATTCAAGCCCCAATGGAAGGCCTCATCAAGTATCACTCTAACTAATGCTGAATGCAGGAAGCAAAAGGCTGAATCTAAAATCTAGAACCTCTAGAAAACTTAACACTTATAACTTAACACTTCATAAGTTATGGCTTTTATAAAGATTAGCGAACAGCCCTCTCTTTACAACGACCTCGAGAAGAAGAGCGTGCATGAGCTCCTCACCGAGATTAATCAGGAGGACCACAAGGTGGCTGATGCCGTGCAGAAGGCGATACCACAAATCGAAAAACTCGTCATAGGAATCGTTGAGCGCATGAAGCGCGGAGGACGCATCTTCTATATGGGAGCCGGCACCAGCGGACGCTTGGGTGTGCTCGATGCCAGCGAGATTCCACCCACCTTCGGCATGGCCCCAGGATGGATCATTGGCCTTATCGCTGGTGGCGACTACGCTCTGCGCAATGCCGTTGAGAATGCCGAGGATGACGAGGCTCAGGGCTGGAAAGACCTGCAGGAATACGACATCACCAGCAACGATACAGTGATCGGTATCGCCGCCAGTGGCACAACGCCCTATGTGATTGGCGCCCTGCGTGATGCTCGTGCTCATGGCTGCCTCACCGCGGCCATCACCAGCAATCCCGACGCCCCAATTAGCGAGGCCGCCGAGATTCCCATCGAGATGATTGTTGGCCCCGAATACGTAACCGGCAGCAGCCGCATGAAGAGTGGCACTGGTCAAAAACTCATCTGCAACATGATTTCGACCAGCGTCATGATTCAAATGGGACGCGTCAAGGGCAACAAGATGGTGAACATGCAACTCACCAACAAGAAACTAGTAGATCGCGGCACACGCATGGTCGTAGAAGAGCTAGGACTCAACTACGACGAGGCCAAGCGACTGCTCCTCCTTCACGGCAGCGTGAAGAAAGCCTGCGAAGCCTATCGCGGCATTGTTGAATAGATTTCTCCACAACAAAATAATGCTATTATGAAACGTTTTTTGATTCTATTAATTGCCGCTATCACAACTATAACTGCACTGCAAGCGCAGCCACCTGAGCGCACCGCCAATCAGGACAAATACTACGTGCGTCGAGCAACACACTTCGACGACCTGCCCGTCTATCGCCACGACATTATCATGCTGGGCAACAGCCTCACCGACGGCGCCGAGTGGAACGAGTTGTTCCACAACCCGAATGTCAAGAACCGCGGCATCATTGGCGACATCGTGCAAGGACTATATGAGCGCATGGAGCCGATTCTCCAAGGCCAGCCACGCAAGATTTTCATCCTCAGCGGCGTGAATGACGTGTCGCACGGCGTTGATGGCGACAGCATAGGAAGAGCGATGGAAAAACTCATCGTCCTCATTAAGGAGCGCTCGCCTCGCACCAAAATCTACCTGCAGTCGATGCTGCCGTTCAATACCGACGTGCAGATGTGGAAACTCCTCAAAGACCGCGAGCAAGTGGTAATCGACGGCAACCGGGCTATGGAAGAGGTGTGTAAGCGCCAAGGCGTAACTTGGATTAACCTCTACCCTCTCTTCGTTGACAAGAATGGCAAGCTCCGCGAAGACCTCACCAACGACGGCCTCCATCTGCTGGGGCCTGGCTACATCATCTGGCGAGATGCAATCAAGGATTATATCAATGACAAAGGGCATCCAGGCATAGGACATCCCGGTAAAGGACGCCCCGGCAAAGGACATCCAAGAAAGCATCACAAGCCAAGAAGACATGGAAAGTTTAGAAGATTCTAGACACTATACAATCAATCCTATATAACAGAAAAAGACTCCTTTTCGGGAGTCTTTTTTCTGTGGGGTGGAATATGGGGTTCGAACCCACGACCTTCGGAACCACAATCCGACGCTCTAACCAGCTGAGCTAATTCCACCGTGTTTTTTCAATTGCGACTGCAAAGGTAAGCGTTTTTTTTATTCTGTGCAACACTTGCCTGATTTTTTTTAGGTTTTCACCATTTTTTCATCGCAGTTTTTATAATGGATCAGATTTTATCATCAAGATTTACCCGCTGTCCCATACAATAGACAGCATGCAGTTTTAAGTCTTTTTCGAGGATAAGAATATCGGCATCCTTGCCGCGTTGCAGCGAGCCTTTGCGGTCATACACGCCCATAATTCTCGCAGGAGTCTCGGCAACCATGCGGCAAGCATCCTGCAAAGGAATATCGGCCATGTGCACTGCTGTGGCAATAAGTCGGTCCATCGTGGCGATGCTGCCAGCGAGTGCCGAACGGTCGGCGAGTTTGCACACCCCGTCTTCAATGATAACACGAGGGTCAAACGCCTTATTGCTGTCGCTGGCCGCCACAGCCAGGGCATCGGTCACCATAGCCGTGCGCTCCACGCCCTTTGTGTGATACACAAGTTTGAGCAAAGTGGGTGGCACATGTATGCCGTCGGCAATCATCTCAACGGTCATATTCTCCATCAGATATACTGCTTCGACAGTGCCGGCATGCTTAAACTCGCGCACATTGTGGAAGCCAGGCATACCGTTATAGAAATGTGTGGCATGAGTGTAGCCTGCCTCATAAGCCGACTTCACGTCATCATACTCGGCTGCGGTGTGAGCGATTGAAGGTAACACATCCTTATCGGTGAGGTATTTGCCCATCTCAATCACGCCAGGCAGTTCGGGGGCCGAATCCCAGCGCTTGATGCAGTTATAGTCTTCCACCACGTGCTCATACTCGTTGGGGTCAGGAAGTCGAATGAGCTCAGGCATCTGGGCACCAGCTTTCAAGGGGTTGAAATATGGTCCCTCGAGGTGAAGCCCCAACACGCCGCTGAAAGGATCTTCAATCAGCTCGTCGCATGTCTGCGCGGCAGCCTCAATCATAGGCAACGATGCCGACGACAAAGTGGGGAATATCGCAGTAGTGCCATGCTTGCGGTGAGCCATCACGGCAGTCTTAAACGCCTCTTCTGTTCCCTCCATGAAGTCTCGGCCGCCTCCACCATGGCAGTGTAGCTCAATGCCGCCAGGAACAACATACATACCCAGAGCGTTTATAGCGGTTTCGGCACGCGGCTCGATGTGGCTGTTCTTGCGAATCTCCACAATGCGGGAGTCTTCAAATAGCAGCGAGCCACCATTAATCCACCCCGATGGGGTAAGAATATTACCGTTATAAATCTGGGTTAACATGTAAAAAAGTGCGTGTTTTCTATTGAATGCATCAAGGCCAAAGTGCCTCTAAAAATCTTTTTACAAAGGTAATACATTTTTTTTAAACAAACACAAAAAATTAGAAAATAATCTATAACGAATGTAAAATCGCCTCAACTCACCTACCCAAAAGCCACCAAACAACCAAAAAACGACTTTAAATGCAATCAGTTTGAAGTTTTTGTTGTATTTTTGCAAGAAAATAAGACGAAACAATTCATTAACTAAAAATATCACTATGACACCATTAATTGAACGCTTTTTAAAGTATGTGAAGTTTGAAACCACAAGTGACGAGAACACTGGCGTAACGCCCTCTACCCCAACCCAGATGGTCTTTGCCAAGGAGTTGAAGAAAGACTTGGAAGCCATGGGGTTGAGCGAGGTGGAACTTGACGATAATGGCTACCTCTATGCCACCCTGCCTGCCAACACCGACAAGGCTATACCCACAATAGGTTTCATCGCCCACATGGACACTGCTCCCGACATGAGTGGCAAGGACGTTAAGCCACGCATCATCGAGAAATATGCTGGAGGCCCCATCACCCTTAACGAAAAAGAGGGCATCGTGCTTGACCCAGCGCAGTTCCCCGAACTTGACGACCACATTGGCCAAGACCTTATTGTCACCGACGGTACTACCCTGCTCGGCGCCGACGACAAAGCGGGCATCGCAGAAATTGTCTCTGCTATCGAATGGTTCCAGCAGCATCCTGAGGTAAAGCACGGCAAGATTCGTATCGGTTTCAACCCCGACGAGGAGATTGGTCTCGGAGCGCACAAGTTTGACGTGGAGAAATTCGGTTGTGACTGGGCCTACACCATGGACGGCGGTGCTGAGGGCGAATTGGAGTTTGAGAACTTCAACGCCGCAAGCGCCAAAATCACCATCAAGGGCCTTAACGTGCATCCAGGAATGGCTAAGAACAAAATGATCAACGCCATACTCGTTGGAAACAAGTTGATGTCTCTCCTTCCCGAGAGCCAGACTCCAGCCACCACCGAGAAATATGAGGGTTTCTACCATATCGTAGGCATCGAGGGAACTGTTGAGGAGTGCAAACTCACCTATATCATACGCGATCACGACCGCAAGCGCTTTGAGGAGCGCAAGGCCGAGGTTGAGCGTGTCGTGGCATTCATCAACGGCACCTACGGCGACATCGCGACAGTAGAACTCAAAGACCAGTACTACAACATGCGCGAGATGATTGAGCCAGTGATGCACATCATCGAGACTGCCGAGCAAGCCATGGAGCGCGCAGGTGTGAAACCCAAAGTGCAGCCAATTCGCGGCGGAACCGACGGCGCGCAGCTCTCGTTCAAGAACCTGCCTTGCCCCAACATCTTCGCTGGCGGCATGAACATGCACGGCCGCTACGAGTACGTCTCAATTCAGGCAATGGAAAAAGCCATGATGACAGTAGTAGAAATCGCCAAAATCGTAGCTGAGAAATAATAACACTCGTCTTTTGTTGCATCAAACAACCATAAAGACAAACAATTATCTATATTCCCAGGGCCCTGCCTTGGGAATGTTTTTATACATAGAATAGACAAAAAAGATTCAAATTTCAGAAAAAAATTTTTTTTCTCTAGAATAATGGTTGCTATAAAATGATTTTTGTGTAACTTTGTGGTTTAAAATGAAAAAATGGGCCATTTTCTTTATTTTACCAAAATCACCTTTGTGAAATGGCTATTGCGTAACGACAAAACGAGTAAACGGATATGAAGATATTTACCAACGAGGCAATCAAGAAAATAGATCGAGAGACTATAGCAAATGAAGGCATTACCGAGCTGGAGCTGATGGAGCGTGCGGCATCGGCAGTGACCTACGAGATAATGTCGCGATGGCGCACCAACAAGCGCATTATCATCTTCGCCGGCCCAGGCAACAACGGCGGCGACGCTCTGGCGGTGGCGCGCATGCTCTATGAGCAGGGCTACCACCCCGAGGTGTTCTTGTTTAACATACGCTCATCAAATCTGAGCGAGTGCTGTGCTGCCAACCGCGAGCGCCTACTAGAGATGGGCGACATCGATTTCACTGAGATTATCGACAACTTCAACCCACCCGAACTGGGCCCTAACGATGTTGTTATCGATGGCCTCTTTGGTTCGGGTCTTCACAGCCCGCTTAGGGGCGGTTACACCTCGCTGGTTCAGTATATCAACAATAGCGAGGCTTTCATAGTCGCCATCGACATGCCTTCGGGCCTGTTCTGCGAATGGAACGAGGGCATCGACCGCCGCAATATTATTCGTGCTGACCTCACCCTCACCTTTGGCGCCAAGAAGTTGTCGTTCTTCTTCAGCGAGAATGCTGAGTGCATAGGTGAATGCATAGTGCTTGATATCGACCTCAGCCCTACTGCCATCGCAGCCACACCTGCCGACTTTTACCTCATCGAGAAAGAAGACGTGAAGGAGATGCTGCAGCCTCTAGACCCGTTTATCAACAAATATGACAACGGAACGCTCTACCTCGTGGCAGGAAGCTACGGCATGATGGGAGCCGCCATACTCGCAGCACGTGGAGCGCTGCGCATAGGTGCCGGGCTAGTCACCGTGCATGGTCCTGCAACCGCCAACACCATCATGCAGACGGCATGCCCCGAGGCACTCTTTGAGGCCGACAACAGCGACGAATGCACTACAACTATCAACATCAAGCGACGCTACAGCGTGGTGGCACTAGGTCCTGGCATGGGCACCAACGATGAGACAATCGACGCCATTGACCATTTCCTGAAGAACTATCGCAAGCCGTGTCTGCTCGACGCCGACGCTCTAAACTGCATAGCCGCCCGCCCAATGCTTCTGCGTAGCATACACAAGGGGTCAATCATCACCCCTCACACGGGCGAGTTTGACCGTCTGTTCCAAAACTCAAGCGAGCGCAACATCACCGACGAGAGTCGCCTCAAACGAGCCATCAACGTGTCGAAGAACCACAACATCACCATAGTTCTCAAGGGTCACTACACCATGACGGTGCGCCCCGACGGCAAAGTATATATCAACAGCAGTGGCAACCCTGGCATGGCGACAGCAGGCAGCGGCGACGTGCTCACAGGCATCATCTCTGGATTGATTGCCCAAGGTTACTCACCCGACAGCAGCGTGTGGATGGGAGTCTTTATTCATGGCCACGCCGGCGATCTAGCACTAACTAGACAAGGCGAACAAAGCCTCATCGCAAGCGATATTGTGGACAACATTGGTCCTGCTATTATGGATATAAAACTTAAGTGATAAGTGTTAAGTTTTAAGTGTTAAGTATCAAGTAATTCTAGATGATCTAGAATATCTAGAACTTCTAGAAAAATGGCGCTGCTACAAAACCAACGAACATCAACGACCGGAAAATTCCCTTTAATATATCCCATATTAAGTTAAAATATGTTTTTTGTTTTAATTTTGGGATTCCATTTTTGATGGTAAGTTACAGATTGTAAGCACCGCAATGGTGGTAAAAGCGGGGAAAAACACATAACTTCAGTTTACAAACGTAAATGTTACAGAACGTAAAGAATGGTTGCCCAGTTGGGCAGCCATTTGTAATTTTGCACCATCAAATCAAAGTAATGGCTCACGAGCGTGTATTGATACACATCTCCAAAGCCCATGTCTAACAAATAATTAGAGTAATGAAGTTATTTTCAAAGTTATTTATTTTCACATTAGTATCGGTATTATCATTCAATTTTACAGCCAACGCTGCCGACCCTGAACCAGCACCAAACTTTACCAAGGGCATCAAGGAGTTGGCTAAAATCACCAAAGAAAACACAACACAAATTGAGAACCTGCTCAAATTTGCTTACAAATTTAAAGGCGTTCCATATCGCTTGGGTGCAAACGGTCCTCACCGCTTCGACTGCTCAGGTTTCACTAGCTATGTTTTTAGGGAATTTGGCTACAAACTTGCCCGCCGTGCCAGCCTTCAAGTGCACAACGGCAAGAGAGTGGAGCGTGGCAACCTCAAGGCCGGTGACCTGGTGTTCTTTGGCGGTCGCAGTAACCGTGGCGGCATAGGCCATGTGGGAATCATCACCGAGGTTGACGCCAACGGTCATGACTTCTATTTTATCCATGCCTCTACCCACAACGGCATAACCGTAAACCACTCAACTAACAGTTATTACAAAGTGCGTTACCGCGGAGCTTGCCGAGTTATTCAACCTAAAGAACCAGAACTCTCACTCCTCGACGAGTTGAAGAAATCAAAATAATCGAAATAAACGAGTAAAATGAATGCTGCGGTTGGCAAGTTAGTTTGCCAACCGCAGTTTTTTTCGCTAACCTCCACAAACTTAATTCTCGCGAGTTGTAGCAGCGTTGATTTCATCGAGGCCAAAGCATTGCTTGATGGCTTTTCTGATTGCTGTGGCTTCGCGGCCGTTGCCTTTGAGGATCTTGAGCACTATCTTGATATATTCCTCGCGGCTCTTGAGCCCGCACAGCCCTGCCACTCCGCTTTGGGTGAGCATAAGTTTCTGGTTATATACCATCAGCACCTTATCATAGTCTTTCTTCTGAACATAGACATGGAACTCGCGGCAAAGCATCTCGTATATGCCTCGTGGATTTATCTCGTTGACCAGGTCAATCATGTGATCTTCAAGGGCGCTGATGTTACGGAACTTCATGTCAACCCGCATCTCAATATCGTGCTTAACGCGGTGACGCGTGTGCATGAGAGCCTGCTGCTTAATCTCATTGTCGAAGTTCTTGATAACAGCACGACTCACGCTACCAAACACGTCGTCCTCATTCTTGTGACGATATTTAGCCACGGCACGCACCACACCCTCAAGCATAAGGATGTTCTCAATCTCGGCAACGTTAGGCACAAGAATCTTCTTCTTGCGCAGGTATTCCACCTCTTTCTCGTCGCGGCGGTCGCGATCAACGATGCCCCAACTGTCGAGATGGTGCAGACCTTCAAGATCGTTGAATGAACGCACACTCTCTATAACCTTGTTGCAGCTGCCAAGAGCCTTGACTGTATATTCGGGGAACACTAGTGAATAGAGCCTAGAGTCAATGCTGTGTTCCTCATCACCCTCCACAAAAAGGACAGGTTTGCGGGTTCCCAGCAAGTCGATGTAAAGGTTGTCGCTCAAGTTGCTGCTAGAGCTGAGCACCTCATAATCCCATGTCTCCTGCTCGGGGTTGAAATCTTTTACCCACACGCATTTGTTCTCAACGCGTGAGCTGGCAAAATCCACATCGTGAGTGCTATATACAAAGGTGCAGTCGGGACGCATTTCCTCAATCACGTTCCACAAGGTCTGCATGATTGACGGGTGAATAAACGACTCAGGGTCATCGACAAAAATCACCGCATCTTCCATTGCATAGAGCACAGCGCCCAGATAGTAGAGCACCGCCTTCTCACCATCGCTTAGTCGCAGCGACGAATATTTGTCGCTTTGGCCCTCGGTGGTGAAAAGCAGTTTGCCGTTCTCACGCAGAATCTTGTTCTTGGGGAACACTGCCTGCCACATCTTCACAACCTTGTCGAGTTTGGTACTGGGAAACGCAATCTCATCGTTCATCAGCCGGTGAGCCTTGAAGTTCATCAAATCTCGGAACTCATCAACCATCATCACATAGGTGAGTTTGTCAAACTCAGTTGTGGCGGTGTTGAACACCTGCTGCATGTTCTTGTTGAGTTTGTCAAAGCGCTCGGCAATAGAGCCTTTGAGTTGTGGAACCTTATCGGCAGTGGCAAAAATCGCTTTCAGCGCCGACACTCGGAACGCCTGGTCGCCGCACTGCTCCACAAGCTTATTGCAGAAACGCGTCTTGCCCGCACCATTGGCACCAATGATGGTCACTTGGCGCACATCACGCAAGATTTCGCCTTTCTTGCCATTTATCTTGTTAGGAAGTAATAGGTCCATAGTATTTAGTGTTTTTTGGTTGCAAAAAATTTCAGGTTGTAAAAATAGAAAAATATTGCGGTATTTCCAAATATTGTGACAAAAAAATGCCCTCACTGCACGTTTAGAAGCGGTGAGGGCATTGTGTTTCAAGCTAAAGGGGTGTTCTAACGGTAAAAGTAATAAGACTGACCATTTCCAGTCACAACACGAATTGTGTTTCTATCAACTTGGGTGATTCTCACCTTCATTGTAGTGCGGCGACCATGGGCAACGCCCTTTCCCGACACAACCAACCAACCACCACTAGCGCGCCCCGAGAGGTTGAAATTCTGCTCCATGCCCCATGTGTAAGACTCGGCAAAAACAACCGATGCTCGCCCGGTTTTGGGGTTATAGTTGATTGTGATGAATTCACCACCTTTAGAACCCACGTCTTTGTAATAAGTGCCATTCATGCTGCTGCTCACTTTAGCATTTGCAGCAGGAGCAGCGACAAACGCAGAGATTGCCACTATCAACACAGCAAGCAAACTTCCAAAAATACTCTTCGTTCTCATAAGCAAAGCAATTTACATATTATTATCTATAACTATTTACAGTGCTTTGGCGATTTCGCGGCCGTATTCGCGGCAATGCTCAATGGCAGCCTGATCGGGCACCCACTGAATGCGTATGCCGTCGTTGATGAGTTCAAAGCCGCAGCCTTCGAGCAGGCCTGTGAGCAGTTTCACGCCCTCACCGCTCCAGCCGTAGCTGCCAAATGCCGCCGCCTTCTTGTTCTTGAGCTTCATGCCCTATGCCATCTCAAGAAGACCAGTAACAGCATGAGCGAGACCGTTGTTGATAGTTGGCGAACCAACAAGTACAGCCTTCGAAGCAAAGATGTCGGTCAGTACATCATTCTTATCTTCCTTGGCGGCGTTGTAAATCTTCACCTCAACCTCTGGGTTGGCCTCCTGGATACCGCGTGCAATCTCTTGCGCCATGATGCGGGTGCTGTTCCACATAGTGTCATAGACGATTGTTACCAAATTTTCCTGATAGTTGGCTGCCCACTCTTGGTATTTCTCAATAATCATGCCTATATTCTTGCGCCAAATCACGCCGTGGCTTGGGCAAACCATGTTGAGGGGTAAATTCATGGCGAGTATTTCCTTGACTTTACGCGTCACCATCATACTGAACGGCGCGAGGATGTTAGCATAATATTTCTTTGCCTCATAGAGCATCTCGGCCATATCTACACGGTCGTCGTAGAGCGACTCGGTGGCATAGTGTTGGCCGAAGCCGTCATTGGAGAAAAGGATGTTCTCGCCGTCCATATATGTAAACATCGTGTCGGGCCAGTGAAGCATCGGAGCCTCAATAAAAGTGAGCGTGCTATCGCCAATCTCAAGTTTGTCGCCTGTCTTCACTGTCACGAAGTTCCAGTCTTGATGATAATGACCCTGAATAATTGCCTTTCCCTTAGCTGTGCAGTAGATAGGCACATCGGGAATCTCACGCATCAGCTCAGGAAGCGCACCACTGTGGTCGCTCTCGTTGTGCTGCATGATGATAGCGTCGATGCTCTTGAGGTCAACCTCCTCTTTGAGACGTGCCACAAACTCACGGTCATAAGGTCCCCACACGGTGTCGATGAGGACTGTTTTCCTGTCTTTGATGAGATAAGAGTTATAGCTAGACCCCTTAAAAGTAGATAACTCGTCGCCATGGAAATGAGTGAGTTCCCAGTCAACTTTACCCACCCAAGTCACTTTTTCGGTAATTTTCTTAGACATGTTGTTTTTTGTTTTATAGTTGTTTATGTTTTTGTAAATTTGCTAATCACTCTTCGTTTTCGAGAGTCTCTAGAGGACTTGAATCAAGTATTTGACGCGCCTTCTGGAGGTCTTTGCGGAACACCACCACTCGCATCGTGCCTTGCTTAAAGCCATGCATTAGCGCGTTGGCGGTAGAGTCGCCCATCACACCTGCTATCACGCCGTTGGTCTCAAGCACACCTTTGACAATATTGGCATCAACAGGGCTGTCGTACATTGCCAAAACAACAATTTCATCTTCTTTTTCCATAAAAAATAGAGTTATTTAAGCTAACGAGCTGACAAGTAAACAAGCTGATAAAGCAATATTTGTCTTCTCCGTCACTTTTGTAGTCATTTTAAAAATTATGCATTATGAATTGTGCATTATGCATTGCTTTTGTCGTCGCTCATCTCATCAAGGACCTTTTTAAGTTCCTCATCGGTGGCGGTGAGTTTGGCCTTGCACACTTTGAGCAGTTGCAGCGAGCGAGCTGTGTACCGGCTCAAGTTATCGATGCTGCAATCAGGGCTCTGCATCTTCTTCACTATCTCCTCAAGTTCATTAACCGCTTGAGTGTAGGTCAATTTATCAATTTCTTGGTTCTCCATATATCTTTAATAGTTACTAGTTTACAGTTTACAGTTAGTAGTTGATAGTTAATAGTTTACAGTTAATAGTTGACGACCTACAACTCACAACCTACAACCTACAACCCATAACCTACAACTTTACACTTAAAACTTAACACTTATCACTTAACACTTGATACTTTCTATCTTTCCGTCTTTCAAAGTAGTGACAAGTAGGTCTCCTTGCTTGACGTCAGCGGCGCTAGTAACCACATGGCCGTTGAGGGTTGTGAGCGAATAGCCGCGGTTAAGGATATTCTGAGGCGAGAGCAGCTGCACCTTATCGGTGAGCGCTGTGAGCCTCATGCGCTCGCGCTCCATGCTGCCTGCCACTGTCGATTTAGCAGCATCAACGAGGCGGTCGAGGTGCGTCTTCTCACTGTCAATACGAGCCTTGAGCACCAGCGGAATAGACTGTGCGTAGCCAATGAGCTTCGCGCGGCTAGTCTCAACAATTTTCTGCGCCGATAGGGGTATATAGTTGCCATAATATGACAGTTGCTCCCTAGCGTGTGCTACTGCTTCGCGCGAAGATGTCACTACTGCCGATGCTAACTCGTTAAGGCGGTTGAGCTGCGCCAAACCGCACTGCACGAGGAACTCAGCTGCTGCTGTAGGAGTCTTGACATGTAGTTTCGACACCATGTCGGGAATCGTAACGTCTCGGTCGTGACCTATGCCAGTGATAATGGGCAGGGGGAACTGGGCGATATTAGCGCCCAAGTCGTAGTTGTCGAAGGAGTTGAGATCGCTAGTCGAGCCACCGCCACGAATTATCACCACGCAGTCAAACATCTCCTCAACGGCAGCGATGCGATCAAGTGCGGCAATCACACTTGGCACAGTGTTCACGCCTTGCATTGCCGACTCAAAAAGGCAAGTGTAGAACTTGAGACCATAGGCATTGTTGTGCAGCTGGTTAAGGAAGTCGCCATAACCCGCCGCTCCACTGGCTGAGATGATAGCAATGCGCTGAGGCATAACGCCCCACCCTAGCTGCTTGTTCATGTTAATAATACCCTCCTTGGTGAGACGAGCGATAATTTCTTGCCTAATGCGCTCCATGTCGCCAAGGGTGAACTCGGGGTTTATTTCGTTAATTATCGCTTTGAGACCATACTGCTCATGGAAGTTGGCATTGACGTTCACCATCACTTTCATGCCAGTGGCGAGGTGCTTGCCAGTGACATTGAAAAACTGCGCATCTAGTCTCGTAAATGTATTAGCCCAAATCACAGCCCCCAACCTCGCTACCGTAGCGCCTCGGTCATCTTTCTGCAGCAACTCAAGGTAGCAATGGCCACGGCTCACGCGCAAGTCGCTGGTCTCGGCAGTCACCCAGCAGTCTTGCACATCGGGGTCATACATCAAGTTCTTGATGCGCTGGTTATATTCTAGTAGGGTTAGTGATTGCGGCATTATTTCTTCTTGAACGAACTATTCTTGATGTTGTAAACCACTCTATTTACCAAATATGGCTTGAAAACTTTGAAGTCTTCGCCCATAAAGAAATCGTTGGCGTTGCACTGTGCCACGAGGGTCTCGCCTTCGAAACGCAGTTCTATCATTGTTATCATCAAGCTGTTGAGCAAATCATTTCGCTTGTCTTTAGGCATCGATGGCAGAATGAAATCATCAAAAGTGGGCATCTTTATGAACTTTGAGGCATCAAGTTTTTGCCACTTGGTGTTGTAGAACGTGAGGCGGCTGTCTTTGTAAGGAGTTGCGACTGTCTCGATAACGGCAATCACCGTGTCGCGCTTTGACTTGTGCAGCAGTTTGAGTTCCACAGTCTGCGCCGACGAGGTGGCAATCTTCATATATTCGTCATTGAGTACAAGTATTCTAGTCTCATCGGTGCGCAGGTTGTTGATGATCTCGGTCTTCTCGGCCCTGCCGTAATTATTTATCAGTTCATATCGGGTAGACATGGTGATAGAGTTGAACAACTCGCCGTTCTCCTCCACAAACAACTTGCTCACACCATCATACGCCCAAGCGCTAAAAGCCGACAGTGCAATAAATACCGTAATTAAAAGACTTTTTCTCATTACTTCTAAGGCTTTATGGTGCCGTCGTCGGCAATTTCCAGTTTGTTGTCTTTGAAATCATCAAGAGTCAGCGACCTGATGTCTTTTGCCACCAGATTGCTTGCGTCGCGATGTGGACCAGTGCGGTGGCCTTGAATGAAGGAGTGTATCTTGCCTTCTACAAATTTGCCATCGCCGTCAATCTTGGCCACAAGAAGCGGAGCATAGCCAGTTTGGCCAGCAGTGCTCATACCGAGCGTGCAGAAGTTGCCCAAGCTGTAGGCGATTAGGTGGTCATTATATAGTTCCATGCCACGTGGCACGTGAGGGCCGTGACCATAGACGATGTCGGCACCGCAGTCGATGGCCATGTGGCCAAACTGCCGCACATCACCTCTATCCATGCCGTGGAAATATTCTTTGCCTTGAGGCACATGGCGACACCCAGTACCCTCAGCCCCGCCGTGGAAGCACACTATCAAGATGTCGCACTGTGGGCGCAGACCAGTGATGACGCGTCTCACGGTAGCAGTGTCTTGTGTCTTGAGCGAATAGTCTTCGTGGCCAAAGGCGCAGAAGCCGTATTTAACGCCGTTAATCTCCTTGATACTGGTCTCGCAGTCTTTAGTTCCTGCCACGCCAATACCGGCATCGCGCAGAGTCTTAATAGTGGATTGTGTGCCAGCCTCCCAAAAGTCGAAGATGTGGTTGTTGGCAATGCCCATGAAGTCGTAGCCGGCATCAACCAGCAGATTGACATATCTTGTGGGCATCATAAACGAGAACGACAGCGGCCCAGGCGCCTTGCGGGTGCTGCCCTCGTCGGCCATAACGCCTTCGAGGTTGCCGCAAGCCACATCGGCGCTGCGAGTTATCTCATAGGTATCGCGCAGCAGGTCTTTACCGTCGTTTTCGGGCAAGATGCGGTTAGGCTTGAGCGAGCCGAGCATCATGTCGCCGTTCATCGCTATCGTCACAGTGCCGTTGATGCGCGGCTTGGCAGGTGCGGTTTGAGCTGTTGAGTCGTTGGCGTTCTGTGAAGAAGACTGCTGTTGGCCATCAGAGCCATTACAGCTTGCTAATGCTACGATGGCAACAAGTGCCAGATATTTAACGAGTTTCATTTCTTTATTGTTATTGTGCCGTCATCGGCGATGTTGAGTTTATTGTCTTTGATATCTTCCTCGGTAAGCGAGCGAATGTCTTTCGCTACAGCATTGGTGGCATCGAAGCGTGGGCCCTTGTCGCGAGCCTGGATAAAGGAGTGAATCTTACCGTCAACAAACTTGCCGTCTTTGTCGAGACGAACCACCAGCAGAGGAGCATAGGCGGTTTGATAATGAAGTTTCATGCCGCGAGGAGTGGCGAAGTTGCCAAGACTATAGGCGATAAGATGGTCTTTGTAGAGCTCCATGGCGCGTGGCACGTGAGGACCGTGGCCGTAGACTATGTCGGCACCGCAGTCGATGCACAGGTGGGCAAACTTGCGCAGATTGCCGCGGTCGGCGCCACAGAAGTACTCGGTGCCATAAGGCAGGTGGCGCTGGTCAAGACCCTCGGAGCCGCCATGGAAGCACACTATCACGATGTCGCATTCCTGACGCAGTTTCTTGATGATGCGTTTCACGGTTGCGGTGTCTTGGGTGCGAAGCGTATAACTCTCGTGCCCAAAGGCGCAGAAGCCATATTTCACGCCATTAATCTCCTTGATGCTCGTCTCGCAGTCTTTTGTGCCTGCCACACCAATATTGTTGTCGGTCAACGTCTTGATGGTTGACTGAATCGCCACTGGATAGAAGTCGTTGATGTGGTTATTGGCTATGCCCAAGAAGTCGTAGCCGGCATCGGCCAGCAGTTTCACGCTCTTGGTGGGCATCATAAACGAGAACGAGAGTCGCCCAGGGCGCTTGCGTGTTTTGC
Organism: Muribaculaceae bacterium; assembly: GCA_017964485.1. GTDB lineage: Bacteria > Bacteroidota > Bacteroidia > Bacteroidales > Muribaculaceae > Sodaliphilus. Next base: position 18,015 of record JAGCRW010000070.1, read on the forward strand.
CTGTGTCGGCAAGTACGCCCTCAAGGTTTCCGCACGCCACATCGGCGCTCCTGATGATTGAGTCGCAGTCGATGAAAATGTCCTTACCATCATTAGGCGGCATGTCATATTCGGGCTTAATCGAACCAGTCATAATGTCGCCATTCATCGCGATGGTAATGTATCCATCGTCTTGAGCATTAGCCATTCCTAATGTAGCCACCATCACAGCAGCAATAAATAATCTATTGATTTTCATATCATTTATCCAAAGCAGTTGTCAGTTTTCAGTTCTCAACTATTAACTATGAACTGTGAACTATTAACTATTTATAGGCTTTAATATAAATCTCACGAATGTCGTCGGCAGTGTATTCACGTGGGGCGTTAGAGGGGCTGCCGCTCATGATAGCCTCAAAACTCATGTCGTCGATGGCTGCCATATACTCGTTACGGTCGATGCCATACTCACGCATAGTGGGCACATTGAGCTTGTCGAGAAGTTTCTCCACCTCTTCAACAAACTTCTCGCTGGCGTCAATCTCATCTACCGACTGAATGCGCAGGTAAGTAGCAATGCGGGCGAGGTTGTGGCGAGCAGCCATTTCCATATCGTTAAGGCACACACTTAGCAGCATGGCGTTAGACGTGCCGTGAGGCACACCAAACTTCGCGCAAAGTGGGCGGCCCATGCCGTGAATAAGTGTCACGCCAGTGTTGTTGATGCAGATTCCTGCCTGCAAAGCCGCTATCGCCATCTCGCGGCGGGCATTGAAATTGCTGCCGTCACGATAGGCTTGAGGCAGATAGCGCATAATGCGCTTGATGGCGCTCAGTGCCAAGGCGTCGGTCAGGGGTTGTGCGTTCACCGAGATAAACGCCTCGATGGCGTGAGTCAAAGCGTCGAGACCAGTAGCAGCGGTCACCGTCTTGGGGCAACCGTTGGAGAAGGTGTAGTCGAGCATCGCCATCTTGGGCAACAGCGAGTCGCCCAGGAGCAGCATCTTTGCGCCAGTGTTCTGGTCGGTGATGATAGTAAATTTCGTAACCTCTGAGCCCGAACCTGCAGTAGTGGGGATGCAAATGACTGGAGGCAGCACTGCATCGTCGATGCGCACGCCCTTGTAGTCGGCTATCGAGCCTTCGAGCACTGTCATCGCGGCTATTGCCTTTGCCGCATCGAGCGGGCTGCCACCACCCAAACCGATGATGAAGTCGCAGCCGTTCTCGCGATAGGCTTCCACGCCATGCTCTATCATGCTCACCGTGGGCTCGCCCTCAATGTTGGTAATCACCGTATATTTCACGCGGTCATTATCGAGCGTGCGCTCCAGGCTGGCAATCATCGTGGAGCGGGCAACATTAGGCCCAGTCACTATCAATGCGTGCTTTCCATAGAGGTTAAAAACGTTCTCTACCGAGGCGACGATATTATCGCCCATCATTATCTTATCGGGAACTTTAAACTGATACATATTTCTTTATTTATTTTCTTTGTGCAAAAATACAGAAAAACTTTCACATTACACACGATAATGCAAAAGTTTTATATAACATTGACATTTTTAATGCTATTCTTCCCGGCAACTAATAGTTGCTAATAACGTAACCTCCATTGACCGTGGGGTGCACTCTATACATGTTCAGGCCCACTTTACGGTCCATTGCCATGCCACTGATGGGTCCGCCAGAACCTAGCAGCACGTTGTAGCGCGACTGGCATTTAGGGCACACCGCCTCGAGGTTTGACTCGTCGATGGTTATCGTAACCTCGGCTTTATGCTCCACCGGGCACGCCATGTCGAAGGCCAGCGGAACGGGCCCGCCAGATGTCATGTCCTGCCCCATAAACAGCAACACTCCGCCAAAGCCTGTGTAGGTGTTGACGTTGTAGGGGAAATTCGACGGAATGCCCTTCATGCGGTTGAAGTAGCGGTAATCGCCAAGAGCATGCACGCCATAGGTGTTCCACTTGCCATACTCGCCCAAGTCGATATGCACCGAGAAGCCCTTAAGCGACTCATTATTAATCTTGTCGCATCCTGCAAAGCCAACGCTCACCAGCACCAGCAGCAGTATGTATCTTATCTTCATCATATATTCTATAAACGAGAAACCTCAGCGATTATTTCAAACACACAAAATATGCAAAACTAAAAAACAACTGAATAATCTGATTAATCTGAAATAAATAAAATTGTAATCTATTGAAAATCAGAAAACTCAGACAATTCAGTTGTTTATAATTTGAGTGGAGTAATGTTACGGCACTTAGTTGTCTCAACTCTCCCCTCTAAACACTAAACTGCGCGCAGCGCATTACCTAAGCGGGAATGTGAAATAGGTGTTGGGGAAGGGCTCGTTCTTGAGGGTGAAATGCCACCACTCGGTGTCGAGGGGCTTGAAGCCGTGGCGGAGCATTGCCTGACGCAATATCATGCGGTTGTGGAACTGCTCGGCAGTAATCGAGCGCCCTGCTTGCGACTTGCCGCCTGTATACCTACCTGTCTCGGGGTTGCCGCAGAAGTCTGGGTGACTCTCCACGCCAAACCAGTCGAAGGTGCAGCCCATATCCACTTCCTTCTCGGTATTCATGTCGAAGAGCGTGAGGTCAACTGTAGAGCCACGAGTATGGCCGCTCTTGCGGGCGATATAGTCGGGAATGAGCACATTCTTATTGAGTTCGGGGTAGAAATACTGCTTCATCTCGGTAGCGTTCAGGTCTTGTGCCCAGCGCATGAAGTGGTCAACGGCACGCTGAGGGCGGTAGGCGTCAAAAATCTTGAGACGGTAGCCTTGAGCCTTGAGGTCGTCGCTCACAGCCTTCAGTGCAGTAGCCGCCTCGCGAGTGAGCATCGCAGTGGGAGCAAAATAACCGTCGATGCGCTCGCCCACGAAGTTGTAGGTAGTGTGATAGCGAATCTCAAGAATAGCATCTGGTATCACGTCGGTGATATGCACAAAGTCACTGCAATCGTCAGTAGCAACGGCAGCACCGCTCAGGCGGTTAAACTCAGCCTTGGCCTTCGCCATCTGCTCGCAGAACACGGGGCTGTTGTGCAGCTGCGAGAAACCAATGCTCGCTGCCACGCGTGAGGCGTCAACGTCGCTCTGCCAGTGCGCTCCCACTATCACTCGGCTCTCGCCATAGGCCCACGCACGCGCAAAGATATCGTTGGCTTTTGCGGGGTTTATCTCGGCGAGGAGCATAGCGGCAGCCCATGAGCGTGCTGTGTGTCCCGAAGGATAAGAGCCCTCACGGCCAAGCTCTTCCTCGTCTTCCTCGGCACCATAGGTGAGAATGTGCTCTTTGAAGCGCACAAACGGGCGTTTGCGCATAAAGAATTTCTTGGGAGCCACGCGCATCTGGTCGGTGGTGGTGAGACTGGTCACCATCAGGTCCCAAATCTCAGGTGTCTCGGCCTTTGAGATGTGCATGCCAAAAGGCTCACTGAAGATTTCCAGCAAAGGCTCATAGCCCCACACAGCATCACGACGTGCCATAGAAGCGCGCTCAGCGTCAAGACGCTGTGTCTTGCCCCAGAAATAACGCATTACATCGTGAGAGAAGGTAATGCTTGTTGTATCGGGAGGCGCCGGCAAGCACTTGATAAGGTCGGGCAACTGGTCAACAGTGAAATATGGCACTACTTCTTGAGACTGAGCCGAAACTGAGCCTCCAAAAAGCATCAAAGACGCTAGTAATAATAATTTCAAAGATTTCATATAAAAAGAATATCAAAAAAGGCCGCAATCGCGTTTGCTAAGCGTGATTTGCAGCCTTTATAAATTAATTTGACAAATTACAAATTGGGGTTGATCTTGGTCCACTCGCTGATGGGAGGAACGATATTGAGGGTCACGAGCTCATCGCGCATGTGGCACAGGTGCTCATAGCTAGCGTCAAGCTTGGCGTTCTCATAGGGAGTTCCTTCAGGAACACGGAACGAGCAGCCGTTCTCGTCGAGGGTGGTGTCCATCGCCATCATGATGTTGTTGTACTTGCCGTTCTTAACATAGGTGCCAACTGGCCAACGGAAAGGCTCGCCGCCCATTGCCGAGCGAATCATCTCAACCGAGAGGTAGGCAGGGCTCTGGAATGAACTGCGACCGCGAAGCTCAATGATCTTGGCTCCACCCTTAGTAACGTCAAGCTTCATTTGTTCCCACTCATCACCAGGAAATTCGGGAGTGCCGATGATGTCGGTCAGTGGCTTGCCATCGATTTTCACATGCGAGCCAAACACTGCCATCTGTTCACCATGGCCGCCATAGGTAGCGCAGCCAGTAACCTTGCTCTGCATCACATTGAACTTCTTGGCGAGAGCGCTCTGCAGACGAGTGCTGTCGAGGCCAGCGAGAGTAGTCACCTGATTGGGTTTCAAGCCGCTATAGAGCAGAGTCACGAGACCTGTAAGGTCGGCAGGGTTGAAGATAATCACCACGTGCTTGCAGTCGGGGCAATAACGCTTGATGTCCTCACCCAGGCTGCGTGCTATCTCGCAGTTGCCCTTGAGCAGGTCCTCGCGTGTCATGCCAGCCTTGCGTGGCGCGCCACCGCTAGAGATGATGTATTTAGCATTGGTGAAAGCCTCTTTTGGATCGGTGGTAGCAGTGATTTTCACGTCGCCAAAACCGCTTTGGCGCATTTCCTCGGCCACGCCTTCGGGCGAGAACACGTCATAAAGGCAAATGTCGTTAGTCAAGCCCATCATGAGGGCAGTTTGAACCATGTTTGAGCCAATCATTCCGGCAGCGCCGACGATTGTAAGTTTGTCGTTAGTCAAAAAAGCCATAACTTGTAAAATTTGATATTTTGTTTATTAATATTTCCTGATTATATATATAACGTGATTTTCACCCACAAAATTACACAATAAAAAACACACAGCAAACTAAAAACGGAATTATAATCATTAAATATATTTAAAGGAGTGTTTTAATCAAAACTTGTAGATGATTTGCAGCGAGTCGTTGCGGGCGATGTCGTTGGGGAAGATGATGATGTTCTTGGTGTTAAGGTCATTCATTCGGGTGACATGTTGCAAGATGTTGACGTCGGCGCTGGAATAGGCTACGGCGATGAGTTGGGTGCAATAGAGGCGTGTAGTGTCAACCCAGCTATAGTTGTAGTCAAAGGGCACACCTTGCTTGGCATAGTGGGCCGCTTGCTGTGCGGCTTTGCTGGCGGTGGCACCATCGCACCCCTTTAGGCGCATAATGGCTCCATGCTCAGCGCGTGTAGAAAGGAAGAACGTATCAATGGGTTCGATTTTCACCCTGTCGATGCCGTCGTCGCTCTCTCCTGGCACAGCATGCACCACTTTCCACTTGCCGTTATCGCCAATAACGATTCCCACATGGGAATACCGCCCTCCTGCGCTGTCGAGCTGAAGCACCGCCTCACTCTCGGGGCCGATACCCTCGCGGAACACCAGATCGCCATCGCGCAGCGAGTCGAGCGGCAGGTCATCGCGCACCTTGCCGTCTTCTTCAACAACATGATGACATGCCGTCATCGCCATCATGGCGACAACTATCATCAGCAGTGCTCTATGGCACCATGCTCTGCTCATTATAAAGATCGAATTATTGCGCGGCTTGTTGCTTGCCTGCTTCGGCAGTGCGCTGCTCATTCTTGCGGTGAGCCTCAAGAATTGCTTGCATCAGCTCTTGCTCATCAACAATCGACACCTTGTTGAAAACGCCTGTGGTGACTTTTTTCTTGTAAAGGAAAGCGCCGTTGTCATCTTTGGTATAGATATATCCTACCGACCACAATGTGTTGTCCTCCACCATAAAGCGTGGTGCGACCTCTTTCCTTAAGATATCGACACCCGAACCGTTGCACACGTAGTTGATATACTGATCACGCTCGGCCTCGGTGAGGTTGAGTTTATTCACGTCATACTTATTCACCACCTGAGCAAGCACTTTCTTGTGGTCTTCTTTACTAGGGTTGGTCCAAGTCATTATAAGTGCAACTGCAACAACAAATAATGTTATCAAACCCAGCGTTATCTTGATTATGTTTTTGGTCCTTCGTGTCATAGTTTCTTAGTGTTTTTGTTATGAGCTCACAAAGATAGGTATTTTTTGACAACTGTGCAAGTTTGACCCAAAAAAGCCACCCAAAAGCTGTCGCTTCCGACTGCTCTGAGTGGCAATTATAATAGTTTGAGGGAAGATTTGAGAGTCATTCACGATTCTCATTCCCTGATTCCCGAACTTACTGAATCTCAATCAGTGTACGCTCCTTCTTAATATCCTGAGGTTGGAGTTTGGGAAGAACAACCTTCAGAACTCCGTTCTCAACAGTGGCGCTGATGGTGTCGCGGTTCACGTCGTCGGGGAGGAGCAGGGTCTGATGGAACTTGGTGTAAGAGAACTCGCGGCGCAGGTAGTGACCGCAGTCTTTGTTCTCCTCGCATTTCTCAACTTTCTTGTCAAGCTCTACCACCAAGTTGCGATCCTCGTCAAGGCTCACCTTGAAGTCCTCTTTTGTCATGCCTGGAGCTGCAAGCTCAACGTCATACTCATCCTTCTTCTCAATCACATTGATGGCTGGTGCTGTAGTACATGCCTTGGGCATGAAATCGGTGTCGAAGAAGTCGTTGAAAACATCGGGTAACCAGTTGGAATTTCTACGTGCTAGTAACATAATTTTATCTCCTATAATTTTAAGTTATTAATATTTTATCGTTTCTGGGCCTTGATCGCGGTATATCTTGTATCCCACACGCAGGCTCACTCCTATAGTTTGCAAACACAATGCCAACAGAAAAAGCCATCAATTAGCCTGCAATATTGACATATAATAAGACAATATTGCAGATTCAATAATCATAAATGTGCCATATTGTCATTTATGCACTTCGCGACAACCACACAATCTTGCCCTAAAAACTCTAAACTCTAAACCTTAAACTCTAAACTTATTATAAAATAATGTGTGTAATTAAAAATAAATTACTATTTTTGCAGTTTGTAAGAAAGTCGCCACGGCGATTTCACTTACCACATTAGAAAAGACAACAAAGCAAAACATAAACAACAAAGATATGAATACCGCTGACCGAGAATCACGTAACCGCTCGATTATCAAGTGGATGTGGAGAGGATTACTTCTCTTCTTCGCTGGGCTGTTCGTGCTGTTTTTCCTTATCTATAACGGCATTATCGGCTATATGCCTCCCATTGATGAGCTCCGCAACCCCGCCGACAACTTCGCCTCGACGATGTATACCGCCGACGGTGTGGAGATGGGAAAAATTTTCCAGAGCAATGGCAACAGGTTCTATGTGGAGTTTGACCAAATCTCTCCGTTCCTCAAAGACGCCCTTATCGCAATTGAAGATGAGCGCTACTACGAGCACTCAGGCATCGATGCCACAGCGATAGGCCGCTCGGTCATCAAGCGCATCCTTTTGGGCCAGAAGGAGGCCGGTGGTGGCAGTACAATCACTCAGCAGCTTGCCAAGCAGCTCTACGCACCATCTTCGAAAAACATTCTCCAGCGTGCCTTCCAAAAGCCCATCGAATGGGTAATCTCCATGAAGCTCGAGAGGTATTACACCAAAGACGAGATCATGCAGATGTACTTCAACCAGTTTGACTTCCTCAACAATGCCGTGGGCATCAAGAGCGCTTGCTATGTGTATTTCGGCAAGAACTCACCTAGCGAGCTCAACGTGCAGGAGGCCGCCATGCTCGTGGGAATGTGCAAGAACCCGGCTTACTACAACCCGTTGAGGTACCCCGAGCGCGCCAAGGAGCGCCGCAACCTAGTGCTGAAGAAGATGTATGAGGCAGGCTACCTCACACAGGCCGACTGCGAGCGCGCGCAGAACACCGAAATCATGCTCGCCTATCACAAAGTTTCTCACAACGAAGGCTTTGCGCCTTATCTAAGAGAAGAGGTGGTGCGCATGATGATGGCGACAAAACCCGTGTATAAAAACTATCCAGCATGGAACAAGCAGGCCTTCTACGCCGACTCCGCGCAATGGGTCGACAACCCACTCTATGGCTGGTGCAACAAAAACTTCAAAGCCGACGGCAAGCCCTACAACATCTACACCGACGGTCTGAAAATTTACACCACCATCGACAGCAAAATGCAGCAATATGCCGAGGAAGCCGTCAAGGAGCACATGACATATCTGCAAGGCGTCTTCTGGTCGGAGCACGGCATCAGTTCGGGCGAGACGGGCAACAAAGACCCCTACACCACCAGTCGCAGAGAGCTGCCGCAGTCGGTGAAAGACCGCCTCATTCGCAACGCTATAGTCAATTCCACACGCTACAAGACCCTGAAGGCTCAGGGCAAGAGCGAGAACGAGATAATGGACAACTTCAACACCAAGCAGCACATTAGCGTGTTTGACTTGAAGAACGGAGAAAGGAACATGTTCATCACTCCGCTCGACTCGTTGCTCTTCACCAAGAGCATCCTGCGTTGCGGCATGATGTCGATGGATGCTACTACTGGCGAGGTGAAAGCCTATGTGGGAGGCCCCGACTTTGACCATTTCTCTTACGACATGGTGTCGGTGGGCAGACGACAGATCGGTTCGACCATGAAGCCCTATCTCTACTCACTGGCGATGGAGTGTGGCTACAACCCTTGCGACCTTATCTCCAACCAGAGAATCACCATCGGCGGCTGGAGCCCACGTGGTGGTGGAGGTGGCGGTATGCTCACCTTGAAGCAGGCGCTCACCACATCTAACAACACCTGCTCGGCTCGACTTATTGACCTGCTCAAACCCACCAACCTCGTGACCATGCTGCACAACTATGGCCTCACCAACGATTTCGACACCGTGATGCCTCTCTGTCTTGGCCCCTGTGAGATATCAGTTCGTCAGCAGGTTAGCGCCTACTCCGTATTTGCCAACCACGGCCTGCGCAGCGACCCAATCTTCGTGTCCCGCATCTGCGACAGCCATGGCAACGTGCTCGCCGAGTTCACGCCACGACAGAAAGAGGTGCTGTGCGAAGACTCCTACCTGAAAATGCTCACCATGCTTGAGAGCGTTATCAACAACGGTACCGGCCGAAGAGCGCGCGGCTATGTAGGCAACATCGAGATGGGCGGTAAGACTGGAACATCAAACAACAATAGTGACGGTTGGTTCATGGGCTTCACTCCACAACTCGTAACCGGTGTTTGGGTTGGTGGTGAAGAGCGCTACATACGCTTCTACAATGGTGGTATTGGCCAAGGTGCCGGTCAGGCGCTGCCAATCTGGGGCCTATATATGAAGAAGGTGCTTGCTGACAGCTCTAACCCATACTCTAACGACGCGTCATTTAAGATTCCTAGAGACTACGACTTCTGCTACCGTGAGCGAGGCATTGGTCCACGCATCGAAGGCGGAGGCGGTTATCGCTCATCGTCAGGCGGTGGCGGCGGTGGCGGCGAGCAGCAGTCTAGCAACGACACCCACCAAGCCGAGGCAATGCAAGGTGTCTTCGACTAACGATTGCAACATTCTAAAGATATTTTCATCCAAAAATGAACTCTTTGGGCTTTGCCCTCAGAGTTCATTTTTCTTATCAAAGAACCAAAAACATGCTTTAAAACACCTTATTTAGTTAAAATTTGTTTAAAATTCAACTGAATTGCCACAAAAATTTTGCCGGTTTTGGAAAAAGCAGTACCTTTGCATTCGCAAATCGCGGGGTGGAGCAGTGGTAGCTCGTTGGGCTCATAACCCAGAGGTCGTTGGTTCGAATCCGGCCCCCGCCACTAAGACAAAGAGTTTCAGCCGATTATGGCTGAAACTCTTTTCTTTTTAAATAATGAATCAAAAGTAAAAAGGAATCAAATGAACTAACGCACCCCCCACCCCTGATTATGCATTATGCATTATGAATTGTGCATTATGCATTATGCTTTATCAATTACTCCGATGAGTGTTGCACTTGTGGCTTTTTCCACTTTGCACATCACACGATCGCCAATTTTAGTATCGCCTGCGGGAAAAACGATTACTTTATTCTGCTGAGTGCGGCCAAACATGTCGTCGCGGGAACGCTTGCTGTAGCCCTCAACGAGAACCTCAAAGGTCTTGCCAACGTCGGCACGGTTACTACACAGCGAGAGTTCGTTTTGCAAGGCAATCATGCGGTTGAGGCGGTCGATTTTCACATCTTCGGGCACGTTGTCGGGCAGTCGCTTTGCTGCGAAGGTACCTGGGCGCTCACTGTATTTGAACATGAACGACGAGTCGAAGCCCACCTCGCGCATTAGGCTCAACGTCTCCTGGAAGTCTTCCTCGGTCTCGTTATGGAAACCTGTGAACATATCGGTCGAGATGCCGCAGTCGGGAATTGCCTGGCGTATGCGCGCGATGCGGTCAAGATACCACTCGCGAGTATATTTGCGGTTCATGAGCTTGAGCACCTTATTGCTGCCACTCTGCACCGGCAGATGTATGTGGTTACAGATGTTGGCGTGGCTCGCCATAGTGTCGATGATAGCGTCGCTCAGGTCCTCGGGGTTACTCGTGGTGAAGCGCACACGCATCTCGGGCGCAGCCTCGGCAACCATCGCCAGCAACGCGGCAAAGTCTACCTCGCCCTCACTATTCTTAAAAAGATAAGAATTCACATTCTGCCCGAGCAGTGTCACCTCTTTGAAGCCTTTCGTTTGCAGGTCGCGGAGTTCGTTGAGAATGCTCTGCGGCTCACGGCTGCGCTCACGCCCGCGAGTATATGGCACGATGCAATAGGTGCAGAAGTTGTTGCAACCACGCATAATGGAGATGAAGCCGCTGATGCGGTTAGCGCTGATGCGTGTGGGAATAATGTCACGGTAGGTCTCAGTGGTTGAGAGCTCCACGTTAATAGCCTTCTCGCCATTCTCAGCGGCAGTGATGAGACTGGGCAGCTCGAGGTAGCTGTCGGGGCCCGCCACCAAATCCACGCCATGGTTGTTGATGAGCTCGTCTTTCATGCGCTCGGCCATACACCCGATGATGCCGATGATAAGCCTACGCTGACGCTTGCGACGCAAAGCGTTAAGAGTATTGAGACGCGCAAAAATGCGCTGCTCTGCGTTGTCGCGCACGCTGCAGGTGTTGATAAAAATGGCGTCGGCATTGTCAAGGTCGTCGGTAGTGCCATAACCAGCCATCTGCATCACAGAAGCCACCACCTCGCTGTCGGCAACATTCATCTGACAGCCATAGGTCTCCAAGAACAATTTCTTCGAGAACTCACCGCCGCCTTCATATTTCAAATTAAGAGTGTTCATATATTATATAATGTGTAACGGGAGATTTCAACCCAAAAATCGGCTGCAAAGTTACATTTTTTTGTGATAAGTAGCAACACAGCTGCCCCACAACCACGCAAAACGGGCTATTTTTTGCTTTTTATATAAAAATGTGTGGGTAAAATAGTTGCTAGTAAGAAAATTATGCGTACCTTTGCAGTCGCGTTTCTCGGGAACGAATCTGAGAGACCTGTGATTATTAACTTTTTTATTAACATTTTAAATGAGCGAAGAATTAAAAAATTCTCCAATTTCACCTATTGAAGACTTCGATTGGGAAGCCTTTGAGCGTGGTGATAGCAAAAAAAATGAGTCTTATGAGACTCTGGAAGCCGCCTACGACAAGTCGCTTGGCGCTATCAAGGACAAAGAAGTAACCGAAGGTACTGTTATCTCAATCAACAAGCGCGAGGTAGTAGTTAACATTGGCTACAAGTCAGACGGTATTATTCCTTACAACGAGTTCCGTTACAACCCCGACCTGAAGGTAGGCGACACCGTTGAGGTGTTTGTTGAGAATCAGGAGGACCGCAAAGGCCAGCTGGTGCTCTCGCACAAGAAAGCTCGCACTGCTAAGAGTTGGGAGCGCGTTAACCAAGCGCTTGAGAATGATGAAATCATCAAGGGTTACATCAAGTGCCGCACTAAGGGTGGTATGATTGTTGACGTATTTGGCATTGAGGCCTTCTTGCCCGGCAGCCAAATCGACGTTAAGCCCATCCGCGACTATGATGTATTTGTTGACAAGACCATGGAGTTCAAGGTTGTAAAGATCAACCTAGAGTACAAGAACGTAGTGGTTTCGCACAAGGCACTTATCGAGGCCGAGCTTGAGCAACAGCGTAAAGACATTATCGCTAAGCTCGAGAAGGGTCAAGTGCTCGAGGGTACCGTTAAGAACATCACCAGCTATGGCGTATTCATCGACCTCGGTGGCGTTGACGGTCTCATTCACATCACCGACCTCTCTTGGGGCCGCGTGAACAATCCAGCCGACATCGTTGAGCCTAACCAGACTCTCAACGTTGTTATCCTTGACTTTGACGAGGAGAAGAAGCGCATTGCTCTTGGCTTGAAGCAGTTGCAGCCACATCCATGGGATAAACTTGACGAGAACCTCAAGGTTGGCGACAAGGTTACCGGTAAGGTTGTTGTTATGACCGACTACGGCGCATTCGTAGAGATTGCTCCTGGCGTAGAGGGTCTTATCCACGTGAGCGAGATGAGCTGGTCTCAGCACCTGCGCAGCGCTCAAGATTTCCTCAAGGTTGGCGACGAGGTAGAGGCCGTAATCCTCACTCTCGACCGCGACGAGCGCAAGATGTCGCTTGGCATCAAGCAGCTTAAGGAGAATCCTTGGGACAAAATCGAGGAGCGTTATCCAGTTGGCTCAAAGCACACCGCAAAAGTTCGCAACTTCACCAACTTTGGTGTATTTGTAGAGCTTGAGGAAGGCGTTGACGGCCTTATCCACATCAGCGACCTCTCTTGGACCAAGAAGATCAAGCACCCAAGTGAGTTCACTCAGATTGGTGCCGACATCGACGTTGTTGTTCTTGAGATTGACAAAGACAACCGTCGCCTGAGCCTTGGCCACAAGCAGCTCGAAGACAACCCATGGGACAACTTCGAGACTATCTACACTGTGGGCAGCATCCACGAGGGTACAATCACCGAGCTCCTCGACAAGGGCGCAGTGATTAGCCTGCCTTACGGCGTTGAGGGCTTTGCCACTCCTAAACACCTTGTTAAGGAAGACGGCACTCCTGCCAAGCAAGACGAGAAATTACAATTCAAGGTTATCGAGTTCAACAAGGATGCTAAGCGCATCATTTTGAGCCACAGCCGCATCTTCGAGGATGAGCAGAAGGCCGAAGCTCGCAAGGCAAAGAAAGCTACCGCAAAGGCAGCAGCCGAGGAGCAGCCAGTAGCTCAGTCGAGCAACGTTGAGAAGACCACTCTTGGTGACATCGACGCACTTGCCGAACTGAAGCAGAAACTCGAGAAGGGCGAGTAACCCACAATTGATTTCTTGAGAAAAACTAAGCACCAGGTCCATGAGGGCATGGTGCTTTTTTATTTATTTCCTTCTTATTTGACCACTACCCTATTATTCGATCAATCTGGGCTTTGCTGGCATTGGGGAGAATGTGATGCAGATGCTCGGCGACTAGGGTGCGTGACTGCTCAGGAGTGTTGTTGCACTCGCACAGTTCCTTACCAAGCAGGCGCTCGGGAGTGGTAAGCAGTGACCAACCCCAACCATATTCGCGGCCATGACGGTCACGAGGATAGATAAAGTCTTCGGTTATGATGCGGCACTGCATCTGCAGGCGGGTGACGTAGGAATCAAAGCGGCTGCGCATCTTTCCGCCTGAGAACCCACACAAGGCGCGCAACTCGCGGGTGATGAGACTGCCATGCTCCTGTAGCGTGAACAAGATGGTTTCTTCTATAGAACCTGCAGCTGGTGCCGGCTTTGTGCTGCGACGCCAATTGCACCAATCGGGCCACCATTGCTTGCTCACAAAACCTGCTTTACCAGCGAAAAACTTGCCATACACGCAGTTACCCTCAGTAATGATGGGGCCTTTCCACTTCCACAGTGGCCAGTCCCAGCCGTCGGCAGTCGCAACGTAACGGCATTCGGGGTCCACCATCTCCTCGGCGCTGAACCCCGCCACTCCCCCATCGAGAAGCGGCAAGAACCCAAGTTCGTTAATAACCGCCATCATTTCATGGCCAGTGCTGATCTTTCTTCTCATATTGTCAGTCCTTAAGCAGTCGCTCAAGCTCAGTATAGAGGCGGTGCAGTGGCAGCCCCATCACGTTGTAGAAGCTGCCGTTGATGTGGCGCACTCCCATGCAGCCTATCCACTCCTGAATTCCGTAGGCGCCAGCCTTGTCGAGCGGCTGGTAGTTGTCAACATAATAATTTATGTCCTCATCGCTTAGCTGGGCAAACTCCACATCGGTAACCGCGCTGAACGATGATATTTTGTCATTAGTCACAATGGTCACGCCAGTCACCACTTTGTGTGTCTTTCCCGAGAGCTCACGGAGCATGCGACGGGCATCATCGGAATCCGTAGGTTTTCCTAGCACCTCATCTCCAAGAATCACCACCGTGTCGGCTGTTATGATGAGTTCGCCAGGGTTCATCTCACTCTGATACGCATGCGCCTTCTTGCGCGAGATATATTCGGCAATCTCCAATACTGGCAACTCTGGCGGAAAACTCTCATCAATGCCCTTGAGAGTCCTTACTGTGAACTCAATTCCCAAATCAGCAAGCAATTCCCTTCGACGAGGAGAATTGCTCGCGAGCACCACATTATATTGTTTTAGTCTTTCTAACAGCATAGCAGAAATTATGCATTGTGCATTTTGAATTATGCATTTCTAAAGCTACCAACCAAACGCGTGCTCGTCGTCCATCCACATGCCTTGGGCAGTGAGAACCTTCTCGATGATGTCGCGAGCCACACCATGACCGCCTTCCCAAGGCGAGATGTAATCGGCAACTTCTTTTACCTGCCAAGCGGCGTCGGCTGGAGCCACCGAGAAGCCAGCAGCCCGCATGGTGTGAATGTCAGGAATGTCATCGCCCACAAAAATCGCCTCGCTGGCATCGAGCTCCGTCTCTTCAAGCCAACGCTCAAAGAGCGGAAGCTTATAGGCAGCACCCATAAACACATCCTCCACACCCAGACTGCGATAGCGCAACGCCACCGCCTTAGAGCGTCCGCCGCTGATGATGGCGAGTTTCAAGCCCTTTTTCACAGCCAACTGTATAGCATATCCGTCCTTGATATTGAGCATGCGGCAAGGCATTCCGTCCTCGCCCATAGGGATAGTACTCGGCGACAACACGCCATCCACATCAAACGCGATTCCTCTAATCTGTGTCAAGTCCATATCTATGTGTTTTTATTTCTCGCAAAGTTACACATTAATTTTATATTAAACAAATCAATGCGGCACCCACTATAAAAAGGATGCCGCATTGACTAATTATGCAACGTTCAAAAGAACTTATTTCACAATCTTAGTTGTTGTGGTTGAGCCGTCGCTATAACGAGTCACAACGATATTTACGCCATTGAATGGCTTACTGCTGCGCATGCCAGCGACGTTCACATACTCAACATCAACCACCTGAGCCTGAGTGCCAACGATGCTGATGGTGGTGGGCAGTGGGCTGCTTGCCTGCAGGTCAAGAGGCTGAGTACGCAAGACTTCCGAAGCAGTCTGGTCTGGTTTGAGCGAAGGAACATCCTTAGATGTGATTGGCGAACCATAGCTCTTGTTGGTGCGCTGAACTATGATATGGAACTCATACTGATTGTTGCATGTAGTTGTAGCATCAAAAGCAGCATCAAGTGCAGTCAACTGATTGTCAAAATAATTCAAATCCCAACGACCAATCTTGGCTGCGCCATTAAATGGAGCATTGTTAGGCGTTACCATGATTTGGTTATCCTTATCCCACATACAATAGGTGACAATCGCATACTCCTGAATCTTAGGATTCAAGAAGTAGTAATATGTAGTAGTGCCATCTTTAGTGACTGAAGGACCAGTGTCGCCAGCATTGAGCATCAGGTTGCTCTCGAGGAAATTGACAGTACAGTATGTGTTTGGAACGTAGCTTGCTGTGCCATCGGGAACAGGAGCGGCACTCACTTTAATAGTGTAGTTCACATCATCGGTATAAACACCAGTGACGGTATTCTCCTTGATGTATTGGTTCAATAAAGCGGTTGCCATGTTGTTACCCTCTGCACCGAATCCTGAGAAGTCAAGCTCTACCCAGTTGCTCTGGTCCCAACCACCTTCACGCTTGCAGTGGTTATCATTCATCAAATAATCAACTTGACCAGTAGCAGGATCAGTTTTGGCAATCGAAATATCAAGGTCTTTACACCATAGACTTGAGCCTTGAGCATAAACACCCTGCAGTCGGTCAGAAACAGTATAAGTCTTGTCCTTCACGCCATTCTCCTCAATCCAGTGCAATGGAGTTTCGGTAACCTTGTAATAGCCAGTATTGCTTGCAACTATCCAGCCAAGATAGTTGTAACCGTCGAGTTGGGTAACAGTCTCGCCTTCGTTTACCACGTCGAGAGTGGTTGTAGCAGTAGTAGTGCTTGGCACAGGGTTATCAGCAACAGTGTTTTCACCGATAGTCTTAACTGCTTTATACTTAAAGTTGGCAGCAGGTTCATCGGGATTTATAGCCATAATCTTGCTATAAATATCACCTGCAAGAGTAATCTCCTTATGCTGCTCTACTTCCACAGCCTCGGCAGCTGTAGCGCCACCAGTTGGATTGAGGGTGAGGGCAGTGGGATTCTTCACAATATACATCCAGTCATTATCATAACCATATGATATAACATAAATGCGATAAAGACCTGCAGCTATCTTATAGCTATTGCTTTCATTAGCGCCATTTCTGTAATAAAATAATCTGAAACCATTTGGACTATTGTCCACTTCAGTCTGGTCATCCATAGGTACACCACGAACATTTTGCTGATTATCTTGAGTAGAATTGATATCATTCCAGGTTGTTCCTTTCTTCCAAACAAAACTGAAATATCCATTACTGTCACCAGTATTTTCTCCATAGTTTCCTGTCCCCTTGAAATAAACATCAATATAATACTGTCCTTGCCCATTATTACCATCCGGATCATAGTTGAAGCGAGGTCCATATGGAAGCCATGTTTCATTACCATTGGCAGTGCCAAGAAGGTAAAGAGGTTGGCCATTTTCATAAACGAACGTGGCTGTAATAGTTACATCGGCATCTGGCATTGTGAAGTTGTAGTTGCCATCTGCTAAGTTATAAGAAATTTCCTCGCCTCCTTGAGTATAAGTAACAGTTACAGAATAGAGTTCATATAGGGCGCTATTTGGATTTTCGGGATCTTTGGGGTTAGCAGTAACGTTAAATACTATATTCTCTCCATCATAAGATTTCACTTGATCATTTTGCACAACATAACCTTCAGTCAAGAAAACACTACCATAATTCATATTTGGTTTAACTACGATATTGACATTATGGTATTGAACTTCCTCAAATTCAACTACGATATGAACATCATTACCGGGCATTACAAAGTTATATAACGTGCCGTTGATAGATTGGCTGCTATTTAGAATGTCAATAGTCCCAAGCACTTGAGTAACATTATGATTGGCATCTCGTTCCACTTCTTGAATAGTCACGCTTTTAACTTTATAACCATCGGCAGGTGTAACAAGGAACTGAACGGTCTCCATTTTCTGCGACCAGTTGATGCCATTGTCCACTAAGATACCATCGCGCAAAGCAATGCTGCCATTAGCATTATTATTGGCATCAAGTACTACCTGAGTGGAAACCTCATATTGCTGTGCTGGCTTGTAGAGATATACTCGCTGACGGGAATTATTGTTATATAGATTTCTAAATTGCTTGTAGTCATTATTGTGACGCAGAGCATAAGTGTTGCCATTAGAGTATGGGTCGGTAAACTTATACCTGATGTCGGCATAATAGTCCCAGTTAGAGGCATAGTTATCACCTGGATCATTGATAGTAATCTTTGTAATGACATAGTCTGATGAAGGTAAATTGTTCACCTTAGTCAAACAGAAACCATGATTATAATCTTGTGAACTTTCATAAGTTGACTGGCTCCTTATAGTATTTGTACCAGCCTTTACATAATATCTATAAGTGTTGTTACCTGTTCCTGTTTGAAGTTTGAGGAATTGGGTCTCATCGTTAGCTTTCACACGAAGACCATTATCAATCAACTGAACCTTTGTCGATTTTATGTTGTCGGTAGCCGAAGAACCAGTAGTGTTAACACTCATGGCATAGCCATCAGTGGCTTGTGATGTGGATCTGCCCACCAACATATAGTTATTGGTAGTATTCAACTCACTGGTACTTGTAACAAGTTCATACATGTCACCTGACTCCTGCTCCACAGTTATGTCGATAGACGCAAAGCGAACAGGTTTACCCTCGTTCTCGAACATCAGCTCATATCCAGCGGGCAGACCATTGGGATAGTTGCCTGGAGAACTGCTCTTAGTAGATACCCAAAGAGCATCGTAAGTGCTGCCACCATAATTATAGGTCAGTGTTCCTGCTGTTTCAGCATGAGTCTGACTATACTGGATATGCAGTGTTGTTGGTCCCCAGTAAAATGGATCAAGGTTGTCGTTGGTGTAGTTATCCAAGCAATGGAACACAATTCTCTTGATGTTGAAGTTATGCGACTTCACAGTAATAGTGGTGTGTTGCTTCATCAGCAGGAAATTGGGGTTGTTCATACCACCTGACATCACCAGCTCCACACCACCTTTTGTAACGTTGTAAACCGTGTTGGCATTCTCCCAGTCTACGTCGTTTCGCGAGATGGTAATGGTTTTCTCTCCTGCCCATGCTGTGATAGCAAAGGACAAGAGCATTAAAATAGTAAGGAATTTTCTCATTTTTGTTTTTGAATTAAATTTATAAATTATTGTGTAATTTCTCCGTAATTGGGTTGCAAAGGTAGTAAAATTCAATTAATTATGCAAGAAATATAAATTTAACACACAGGAACATTCAATGAATAATGCAAAAATATTCATAAAAAATATATTCTGTTCTTCTTTGGGTATAACACAAGCCGCTCCCACACACTAAGTGAAGGAGCGACTTGCTTTATTATTGCTATTTCAAGAGGGCGGTATTAATCGCTGCTCTTGGCGCAGATGAACTCTCGGTTGAGGCGTGCGATGTTGCTGAGCTTGATGTTCTTTGGGCACTCGGCGGCGCAGGCACCGGTATTGGTGCAATTGCCAAAACCAAGTTCGTCCATCTTACCAAGCATAGCTTTCACGCGCTTCTTTGCCTCGGCCTTACCTTGTGGCAGGAGAGCAAACTGGCTCACCTTGGCAGCCACAAAGAGCATTGCCGAACCGTTCTTGCACGCAGCCACACAAGCACCGCAGCCAATGCAGCTAGCGCTATCCATTGCCTCGTCGGCATCGACTTTGCTGATGGGGATTGCGTTAGCATCTTGTGCACCACCGGTGTTGAAGCTCACGTAGCCACCAGCCTGCTGAATCTGGTCAAAGGCGTTGCGGTTCACCATCAAGTCCTTGATAACGGGGAACGCTGCCGAGCGCCAAGGCTCTACAGTGATGGTCTCACCGTCTTTGAAACGACGCATATAAAGCTGGCAAGTAGTTGCTCCTGTGGCGGGTCCATGAGGATGACCGTTGATGTATAGCGAGCACATACCGCAAATACCCTCGCGGCAGTCGTGGTCAAAAGCGATAGGCTCCTCGCCTTTCTCAACGAGTTGCTCATTGAGAATGTCGAGAGTCTCGAGGAACGAGGTGTCGGTAGGGATGTCTTGGAGCTCGTAGGTAATAAATTCACCTTGCGCTTTAGGATTTGCTTGTCTCCAAACTTTCAATTTTACGCTTATGCTATTTTCCATAATTCATTAGTTTTTGTAGTTGCGTGTTTGTACCTTAATTGCCTCGTAATGCAGTGGCTCTTTGAGTAAGCTTGGAGCTTTCTCGTCATCGCCATTGTATTTCCAGCAAGCCACGTAGAAGAAGTTCTCGTCGTCGCGCTTAGCTTCGCCTTCTTCGGTTTGGTGCTCTTCGCGGAAGTGACCACCACACGACTCCTCGCGATTGAGGGCGTCGTAGGCGATAAGTTCACCCATTGTGATGAAGTCGCGCAGGCGGAACGCCTTGTCGAGCTCGATGTTCATGCCCTCCTGATCACCAGGAACGAAGAGGTTGGTCTCAAACTCCTTGCGCAGATCTTTGATTTTCTCGAGGGCTGTCTCGAGGCTCTCTTTTGTGCGACCCATGCCCACGAAGTCCCACATGATGTTGCCAAGCTCCTTGTGAATCGAGTCAACCGAGCGGCTACCCTTGATAGCCATGAGCTTGTCGAGGTTGGCCTGCACGCGCTCTTCGGCTTCCTCAAACTCTGGGAGGTCGGTAGAGAAGCGTGGCACGGTGATTTGGTCGCTCAGGTAGTTCTGAATAGTGTAAGGCAACACGAAATAACCATCGGCAAGACCTTGCATGAGAGCTGAAGCGCCGAGTCGGTTAGCGCCGTGGTCGCTGAAGTTGCACTCACCAATGGCGAAGAGACCCTTGATTGAGGTCTGCAACTCATAGTCAACCCAAATGCCACCCATTGTGTAGTGGATAGCAGGATAAATCATCATGGGGTTGTAGTACTTCACGCCGTTGATCTCGTTAGCAAGTTCACCAGGATTCACGTCGGTAATCTCCTCATACATATCGAAGAGGTTGCCATAGCGCTGACGCACTACATCGATGCCCAGGCGGTTGATGGCCTCGCTGAAGTCGAGGAACACGGCTTGACCTGTGTTGTTCACACCATAGCCCTTGTCGCAGCGCTCCTTAGCGGCGCGGCTAGCCACGTCGCGAGGCACGAGGTTACCGAATGCTGGATAGCGACGCTCGAGGTAGTAGTCACGCTCCTCTTCAGGTATGTCGCTGCCCTTGATTTGTCCAGCTTGCAACTTCTTGGCATCTTCAATGTTCTTAGGTACCCAGATGCGTCCGTCGTTACGCAGTGACTCACTCATGAGTGTGAGCTTCGACTGCTTGTCGCCGTGACGTGGGATGCAGGTTGGGTGAATCTGAACGTAGGCGGGATTAGCAAAGTAAGCGCCCTTGCGGTAGCAAGCCATAGCTGCGCTCACGTTGCATGCCATTGCGTTGGTCGAAAGGAAATAGGTGTTGCCATAACCACCAGTGGCGATTACCACTGCATGGGCTGCAAAACGCTCAAGTTTGCCGGTAACGAGGTTCTTGGCGATGATACCACGAGCGCGGCCATCAATGATAACCACGTCGTGCATCTCATAGCGGTTGAAGCTCTTTACGTTACCCATCTCGATTTGGCGGTTGAGCGACGAGTAAGCGCCGAGCAGCAGCTGCTGGCCAGTCTGGCCCTTAGCGTAGAATGTGCGGCTCACCTGAGCGCCACCGAACGAGCGGTTGGCGAGCAGACCTCCATATTCACGAGCGAAGGGCACGCCTTGTGCCACACACTGGTCGATGATATTGTTGGACACCTCGGCGAGACGGTAAACGTTGGCTTCGCGAGCGCGATAGTCGCCACCCTTAACGGTGTCGTAGAAGAGGCGGTAAACCGAGTCTCCGTCGTTTTGATAGTTCTTAGCGGCATTGATACCTCCCTGCGCAGCGATAGAGTGAGCGCGTCGTGGAGAATCTTGAATGCAGAAGTTGAGCACCTTGAAGCCCATCTCACCCAATGTGGCAGCAGCGCTGGCACCTGCCAGACCAGTACCTACAACGATAATGTCGAGGCGGCGCTTGTTGGCGGGGTTAACGAGTTTTTGGTGTGCTTTATAGTTGGTCCATTTCTCAGCTACAGGTCCCTCGGGGATCTTAGAGTCGATAGCGGGCTGAGCAACGTTGTTCTTTAAGTTTTCTTCCATTTTCGTAAAATTTTAAATGATTAATTACTCAGCATTCACTTAACAACCACCCACGCAAGACCAGCCCCAGGCAAACTTGCCAGTGAGAGCGATAGCGCAAATGGCAAAGAGAACCATGACGCAGGTAGCCCAGAACCAACCAATGCATTTCCAGCGGTTAATCCACTTGTCGTTGTTTACACCTAGCGACTGGAAAGCGCTCCAGAAGCCATGGGTAATGTGGAACCAAACGGCAAAGAAGCCAATGAGATAAACTGGCAGAACCCAAGCCTGCTCGAAGGTGGTCTTGAGTGCTACATAACCAGAGTCGGGATGTTCACCCATAATCTCTGGCATCTGCATCTTGGCCCAGAATTGATAGAGGTGCAACACAAGGAAGCACGCAACGATGATACCGAGCACGAGCATGTTTTGCGACGCCCACTCCACGCTCTTTGGTCGCTTGGTGACAGCATAGCGGTTGCTGCCACGCGCGCTGCGGTTTTGCAGCGTGAGCCAGAAGGCGTAGATGATGTGAATGACAAAACCTGCGGCTAGTATCGCAGTGCCCAGAAGGGCATACCAGTTAGCGCCAAGAAACTCGCACACAGCCTCGTAAGCATCGAGTGAAAAGACTGCGACGGCGTTCATGAGCGCATGGAATGTTAAGAATAGGATAAGGAAAAGACCTGTGACACTCATCACCACTTTCCTTCCTACCGAAGAATTAAATAACCACATAGCAGTTTTGAATTTAGTTATTAATTGATTTATTTAGTTAATATTCAATGCAATAGTGGCCGTGCGAAATAGGCATGGCAGAATTAATTTGCAAATATAACATTTTTCCTTGTGATTTGCAAGAGCGCCCAATAAAATAATAGGTGTTATTTAAGAAAATGCGGTTAAGCGAGTATAGAATATTTTACCTAGCGAGAGCATTTTATCCAAAAATGCGTAACTTTGCATAAAAATATGATGAATACAATGAAGATTTTTAAGTGGCTAATGTTGGGGGTGATGCCCATGAGTGTCATGTGCTGTGGCACAAAATCTGTGCTTGTTAAAGAAAGCGAGGCGATAGCAGTGAATCATGTTGAGGCCGCTGGCCACCGCCTTATGGTAATGAAACCTAGCAAAAAATGCAAGCTTCGCTTCGTTAGCCACAAGCAGAGCAATTTCAAGGGCGCACCGAGCATCGACGATGCCAGCATCGTCCTTAACGTGGCGGCGGCTTTCACCCTCGACACCGAGACGATGAACGTGTGCGGCGACCATGTGGTAGCAGGCGAGAGCATTAGTGGCTATGACGATGTCACAGCAACCGGTCACATGGTTATTGCGGGTGACAAGGTGAGGATTGCCTCAAATGGGCGACTGGAGCAATCGCTGCGTGAGGCGGTTGTGTGCAAGGGCTACCTGTTTCAGCAATGCCTGATTGTGGAGGACGGCAAAGGTATGGTGGAGCGTATTCCGCAAGCCATTCGCGACCGCAAGGCACATATCATCTACCGCGCAGCCTGCGTGATGAATGACGGCAGTTTTGCCATTGTTCAGGGCGACGAACAGATGTATTGCAACGAGTTCATCGATGCGCTGGTGGCTCTTGGCGCCCAGCAAGCCCTATACCTCGACATGGGCACCTGGGCATGGGGCTGGGTGCGAGAGAAGGGCAAAACCACGGAACTCGCCGAGCATTTCTTTAACACACGCTACCAAAGCAACTGGCTGCAGATAGTTGTCAGCAATCAGTAATCAGTTTTCAGTTAACAGTTTTCAGTTAACAGTAGTCGTAATCGTTATGCATTATGCATTGTGCATTGTGCATTAATGAAAAGTTAGTAGCCTGGATTTTGGGTATCGCCTGTTAGAGCGAGGACTTTTCCTGGAATGGGGAACACTATGGTGAAATTGGTACTCTCTCCAGGAAGTTGCGGACGGTCGGTATAGGAACGAGTGAAGAGCCCGTAGCGTACCAGGTCGTTACGTCGCCATCCTTCCCATGCGAGTTCAAGCATGCGCTCGTCGAGGATGCTAGCGAGCGTTGCTGTGCGGTGTGGCGCGCCCGCTCGATCACGCACCTGGTTTAGTGGCGCGTCGCCATTCTGACCGTTGCGCACAAGGGCCTCCGCCTTCATGAGCAGCACGTCGGCATAGCGGAAGAGCACTATGTCGTTGTCGCTCTGTGTGCCGTCTTTGGTGGCTGTGAGGTCGATCTCATATTTTCGCATTCTGGCTCCTGCAGTCTTCTCCCAGGGCTTAGCGCTCACATCAGGGGCCACTTTCCAGGGCTCATAAACTAGCGGAGTGCCATCGTCGAGCAGCACCAGGTTGCCATCGTAATCAAAAACTTCGTCGGCATAGTAGGTTGCCGCAAAACGTGGATCAACATCATCGGTGCCATAACCGAAGGTGTTGAGAGCCTCGATTGTGGCGCTTGAGCCGTTCTCTCCGTTGAGCCCTAATGCCGCGGCATGGTTGTAGTGACGCGAGCGGAACAAGTAGATGAACACGTTAGTGTAGAGGTGCTTGTCCATGGGGATGATAAAGATGTTCTCGGCCGAGTTCTCGTTGTTGACAGCGAAAGGTTGTGAGAAATAGTCATCAAGCGTGTAGCCATAACTGGTAATATTATCGCAGAAATAGACAGCCGCTTCCCAAGTATTGACTTTATTGCCGTAGATATTCCACTCAATGTTATTGCCGCTGGGCCTTGAGGCAGGGTTGGTCCAGTTGTCATGGCAATAGACCTCAGCATTGAGCGCCAACTTAGCAAGGAGAAAACTGGCAACGGAATGGGTGAAGCGTCCATAGTATTCCCCGTGCTTATTGCTACGATTGTAGCTGAGCAGAGGCAAGATATCAAGTAGTTCGCTGCGAATGAAGTTGAAAGTAGTGCTGCGAGGCTGCAGTTTCATGTCGGCCACCTCAGGACTTGACTTGGTGAACACTGGCACACGGCCATAGAGGTCCATGGCATAGAAGTAGAACATCGCCCTCAAGCCACGCACTTCGGCCTGCCATTCGGCTGCATTGTCGTTGCTTGGGTGTTGCTCAAGGAAAGCCTTGATGTGTTCGAGCGACTCGTTGCACTTGATGATGGCCAGGAACAGATAGTCCCAAGTACCGTCAATGGCGCCGTTGCTGGTTCCCCACTGATGACTGAAGAGGTCTTGCCAAAAGCCGCCGTCATACCAGTCAGCCCCTCGAGTGGGCATGATAGCCTCATCGGTGGTGAAAGTGTTAAGGTCGTACACGCCTCGGCCAGTGCCCTGCAGGCCATGGCTGTTGGTGTTGCCGCCAATTAACGCGTAGAGCGACGCTACCGCGTTGCGATAAAGCTCTCCCTCGCTGCTGTAGGCCTCTTGATCAGGAATGCGGTCGTTAGGATTCTCTTCAAGAAACTTATCGCAGGAAACGCAAGCCATCAATGCAATTGCTGATATTATAAAGGAAAGATATTTCATAGTGCTTATATTAAAAGGTGGTTAGAAGCTAATGTTTAGTCCCAAAGTATAGTTTCGGGCAAGCGGATAGTTGCGCTTATCGTCAACGCCAAGTGTGCTGTTAATGTTATTGCTGTTGATAATCGGAGTGAGGCCACTATAACCTGTAATCGTGGCTAGATTATTGACTGTTATCGACAACCTCAACCTGCTAATGATTTTACTCTTGACAGGAACGTTCCACCCAACTGTGAGATAGTCGAGATTGAGGTAATTTCCGTTCTCAAGCCAATAGTCGGTAGCCGTCTGGTCATAGATTCTCATTTCGGGCGCCTTGTCGAGCACATTGTATCCGGGCAAACTATTCAGGTTCATGTAAGTGAGCGATGTGCCGTTGAAGATTTTGTGTCCAAATGCACCATTTATCTGCATCACGACATCAAAATTCTTATAGCGGAAACTCAAGTTGGTTCCCAGCAGAGCTTTAGGAGTGGCCTGACCGCATATTCTACGGTCTTTTCCGTTCTCCAAGTCGATAATGCCGTCACCATCGAGATCGTCAATCCCATAGGTGTAAGTGCCGTCGTCATTCGTCTTGAGTCCAGTGCAGTGCGGTAGATAGAAAACACCCAAGGGCTGACCAACAATCTGATATACGATATTGTTGTCTCCTCCATGAAAGCCTGCACCATTCAAATTTGAGATTACCACATAATCATCGGCATTGATGTAATAATCCTTATATTTACCGCTTAATGAAATCAACTTGTTGCGCGGGAAAGCCAAGTTGACATTCACATTGAGCTCCATGTCGCCAGTCTTGAATGGTGTAGTGCCAAGTGATATTTCAAGACCGCTGTTGCTCATCTTGCCGATGTTGGCTAGAAGGCTGCTATAGGTGAATGGAGGCACTGGCACGCCATAATTGTAGAGCATATCGCTAGTCCTGCTGGTGTAGTAGTCGATGCTTGTAAACAGCCGCCCTGCAAGAAACGATGCATCGATGCCCACATTGAAAGTGCGCTTGACCTCCCACTTGAGGTCAGGGTTCACATTGCGAAGTGTAGCAAACGCCACTAATGCCGCATTTCCCACAGGAGCTATACCCGCAGGCTGAGCGTAAGCAGCACTGGAATAGGAGTCGATTCCTCCTTGATTACCAGCGAGACCATATCCTGCCCTTAACTTCAAGTTGTCGAGCCATGCCAAGTTGCGAAGGAATTGCTCATGGCTCAGAGTCCATGATGCCGAAATCGAGGGGAAGAAGCCCCATTTGTGGTTGTCGCCAAACTTAGAGGATCCATCGGTGCGAGCCGTGACGGTAAGGCTGTAACGGTTGTCGTAGTCGTAACTCACACGTCCCATGAAAGCCACAAGCGATGGCGCCGAACTATAACTTCCAGTTCCCTCCCACAGAGTGAGCGCTCCAGCCTGTATAGCATCAAAACCCACAGCATCATTATTGAAATTAGTGGTAGTAGTGAAGAAACCATTATACTTGTCGCGCTCGGCTTCGGCAAGGGCGAGTGCGTTTAAGTGATGCTTTTCGTGAGCCATGTCATAGGTGAGCACTATGTTTCCTAGCAACTGCTCGTTCTTGGCAGTACTGCGATAGGCTTGTCCGTGAGCCCATATCGAAGTCGGCAGATACTGTTGCCTCTCAATCTCGGTGTGGCTGTAAGCTCCAAAGAACGACAAGTCCAGACCTTGAGCCAATCGGAATGAGAGCTTGGCATGAGTGCTGATGTGAGTGGTATTGTCATTGGTACGGCTGTCCATCAAGGCCATAGGGTGGTTAATCTGGTTGCTATAAGCAAAGCCATCATATCCACCACTGGCATTCTTGGCCGCCTCAAAAGTTGGGTTGAACGTCGCTGCCGAGTAGAAAGTCTTCTGAACATCATAAATGCTAGTCTTGTTCTTCTGCAAGTTGCCAAACATTCCCAAATCAATCTTAAGCAACCCATCCCACATGCTTTGGTACATGCTCATGTTGCTGATGAAGTTGCGCGACTTCTCATGGAGTATCACACCAGCATGATCGACATATCCCAACGACACGCGGTAGCCGTTGTCCTTACCGCCACCGGCAAAAGCTATGTGGTGGTCCTGAAGAAAAGCGGTCTGTTCAATAGCTTTCTGCCAATTGGTGTCAAAGCCATGGTCAATAAGCATCAGACCGCGCGCCTTGACCTGACTCACATAATCGCTGGCATTAAGCATATTCAGGTTCTTAAACACTTTGCAGAAGCCATAACTACCATTGTAACTTATGGAGGCTTTCCCAGCACTACCCTTCTTGGTAACCACCTCGATGACTCCCGAAGCGCCTCGTGAGCCATACTGCGCAGTCTCGCTGGCATCTTTCAGAATAGTAAAACTCTCGATGTCGGCAGGGTAAATCGATGACAAAGTAGTGAGGTCACCCATCACGCCATCGATGATGATAAGAGGATCATTGCCACCAGTAAGAGATGTAGTGCCTCGCACACGCACGGCATTCAGCGCAGCCACGCCATTGTCGCTGCGCGTGATGGTGAGTCCTGCAACACGGCCATTGATGGCATCGAGTGCAGTAGACACCTGGTCACGGTTCATATCGCCCTCGGTAATGGTCTCGACCGAGCCAGCACTGGTTCCGCCCTTGGCATATCCCACGATAGCTGTAGAGTCACTTTGCGCCATTGCCCATACTGTGCAGATTGTTATGGCCATTACTGAGGCAATTAGTCTAAGAAAAGTTTTCATGATTATAAATAATGGAGTGTTAATTAGTGCTTGTGTATTGTGACTTGTGTTGCGCCGAAGCCGTATTCCTGGAAACTGGCGTCTTGCACTGTACAGGCAGGCCATTTGCGCTTCAACTCTGTGAGGATGGCATTGCGCAGCACACCTTCGCCCTTGCCGTGGATGAACACGATTTTCTGCCCCAACTTGTCCTCGTTTTCCTTCATTACCTCGCAGAACTTGGCAAGCTGGCAGTTTAGCATGTCGGCATTGGAGAATCCCGCCAGATTATCGACGAGTTCAGCTATATGGAGGTCTTGAACGATAGTCTCCATTTTCTTCTTTTTCACGGGTTTTGGTTTGCGGTGTGGGCGCTCATCGGAGCGACGCTTATCGCGCATAGCGTTCTCGAGCGCGCTACTGTCGATGCGCAATGTTTTTGTTGGCAAGTCGTTTCGGGTTACCTCAAGTTGCAGCACTGGCGAGTCGAAATATTCAGTTTCGTGGAAGCAGTGTAGCTTATAGAACTTCGTCACGTCGAGGCGCAGCTGCACCAGGGCGGGGTTCTTGAGCGCGAAACCCTTGCCCTGTTTGAAGGCTATGTACTGCACCGCCACGTGTGTCATGGAGTTAAGGTCGTTATGCCCAAACTCGTCGAGCGGAACCTGTGTGTTTGGCTCCACGATATCGTGGTAGCGAGTGGTCCACTCCTTGTCTTCATCACCGCGCGTCATGTAGGCAAAGTATAGGAAATAGTTACTGTCGTTGACGAGCACCGAGTAGAACGTAGTGGTGTTCAAGTGCTTAATCTCACGAGGCTCATAGGCCAGCACTATGTTGAGCACCTCACCCTCCTCGGTCTCGAATACTGGCTCAATGGGTTTTGGCTCTGGCTTGGGCGCAGGCACGTCTGGTTCCACGAGTTTGCTCTTTATCACCAGAGGCTTCTCGTAGGTGGTGTGATGTGGTTTTGAGGTATCTACCACAACAACTTCCTTCTCAAGGGCGGGACGCTCAAATCCATCCTCATCCTCAACATACACCATCTTACCCTCTACTCGGGTCACCTTGCCGCCTCCCACATCATTAAGAAAGCGAACTATATCGTTAACTTTAACCATATTATTTCTATTTTACTGTTTTTGATTAGTGCAAAGATAATCATTTTTTGAAGAAGAATACTTGGTAAAATAAAATATTATTCATAATTTTGTCAAAAATAATCAATCTTACCTAATAACTAATTAATTGTAAATAACTATGAAACGTCTAATTTTAATCTTTTTGATGTTCTTTGCTTTTGTGGCGATGGATGCACAGAAATACTATGTGTGCACGGGCAACAGCGTGTATCTCAGGACAGGACCTGGGAAGAGTTACGCGCCGTCAACTTACAATTTTGGCCGTATGGAAGGCC
>JAGCRW010000071.1 GCA_017964485.1 Muribaculaceae bacterium
CATCGCCTCCATCATGGCTGTGCAGCCTGTGTTTACCGGTGGACGCATCATCAACGGCAACCGCCTGGCAAAAGTGGGAGAAGAAGTGAGCCACTTACAGCTCGAACTGTCGGAAAACGACGTGGAAAAGACTGCAGAGCAATACTTCTGGCAACTGGCGTCACTGCAAGAGAAGATAAAAACCATAAATGCAGCACAAGCGTTACTGAGCACATTTCACAAAGACACCCAGCTAGCGGTGAATGTTGGCGTTGCGATGCGCAATGACTTGCTGCAAGTGCAGCTGCGCGAAAATGAACTGGTGAGCCAAAAGATGAAACTCAATAACGGCATCTCGATGGTGAAAATGATGATGTGCCAGTATTGCGGACTGCGCGACACGGCATATGTCATTACTTACGATACCGATGTAGTTTCTCCTGCAGCGTTGAAGCAAAACCACGACCTGGCAGTGCTGAATACAACCGAATATAAACTTCTAGGCAAACAAGTAGAAGCCTCACGACTTCAAGAAAAAATCACTTGGGGACAAAACCTGCCGCAGGTAGCTGTGGGGGCAGGATACAACTACCACAACCTGCTCGACAAGAACCACTCTTTTGCTATGGTGTTTGCCACTGTCAACATTCCCATCTCAAGCTGGTGGGGAGGCTCACATGCCAACAACCGCAGCAAACTTGAGACACAAAAAGCACAAGAGCAACTCGCCGACAACACACAACTACTCATTATCCGCATGCAGAACGCATGGAACGGCGTGGAAGAAGCGTATAACCAACTTCAACTAGCACAACTGAGCATTGAGCAAGCCAGCGAGAACCTGCGCATGAGCAAAGATCAATACGGTGTTGGTGTATCAAAGATGTCCGACCTCCTCGAAGCCCAATTACTCTACCAAAAAGCCTGCGACCAACGCACCGACGCCTTCATCGAATATCAAACCAAAATCCTAGAATACCGCCTAGCAACAGGGCAATGAGAATAAAGCAATAATTCACTTGACATTAGTTTCGATCGTCGCCACGATGTATTCTGATCGGGTACCAATACGATATTTACCTCCCCAAATGCCGAGACCTGAGGATATGTAGTATTGTGTGTTGCCTTTCTGAAGTGGCCCCCATGCTTTTTCGTACATTCTATGTACCATCAGGCTGATGGGCCACACTTGTCCCTCATGGGTATGGCCGCTGAACTGGAAGTCAACGCCTGCCTTTTGCGCCTCTTCAAGTTTGTGAGGCTGGTGGTCAAGCAAGATGATATATTTTGTGCTGTCAATTCCTTCGAGCAGGTGTTTCAGCGGTTTGCGCTTGCGGCTAAAGCGGTCGTCACGACCTACTATCACGAGATCTCCAACGGTGATAGTAGAGTCGCGCAGCAATGTGATTCCCGCCAGGCGGTAGAAGTCGAGTGACTTTTCGATGCCCGAGATATACTCATGATTGCCAAGACACGCCACCACTGGCGCTTTGAGTTGGTGGAAATCGGCCGCCATATCTTCCTCAAGCAACGGCCTCAAGTGTCCGTCAATGATGTCTCCCGCCACAAGAATCAGGTCAGGATTCTCATCATTTATCATCTTCACCCACCGCTGCCACTCGGCTTTGCGGTTGTGGTAGCCTAGATGCAGGTCACTTATCATCATCACCTTAACAGGCTTTGACAACTGTTTGCCAGTCTCCAACGCCAACGGCTCCCGAACCTTATTGTTGTAATGGATGTTGCCATAAACTAGCAGTCCAGCAATCAACGCCGTTATAGTTCCTGCTGTCCAAGCGTTGCAGTGCAGCCACTCTTTTGGCACAAAGTGGCACAGCCGTCCCACATCGAACAAAAGGAATGTGATGAGCAGATAAAGAAACACTATAAGCCATGAGGTGCTGATGTTATAGCACAAAGACGCCAACCACAACGGCATGCGGTCATATAGTCCAGAAAATCCCACAAACAGCATAGCCAGTGCGGCAAACATGAGCGCCACAACCGTCCATTTAGCCCACACAGGGAACGGAAGCACCTGATACACATGCCACAACACATAGCCATGAACTAGCACCGCCAAGAGTATAATAACAATAAAACCAATCTTCATACGTTATGTAACAAAGTAAAATTAATGCACAAAAATAGTCATTTTAATTTTTATTCACGCGTGCAAAGCGATTTTTTCAAATAAATTCATTATTTTTGTCAAAAAATTTTATTCACCATGACTCATTATAAGATTTTCATTTTAGGGATTATTTCGCTTATGGCAAGTTGCAGTATTGAAGCTGAGGTACTTCCAACCCCTCAGACAACAGGCGGCAAGCCACTCATGCAAGTGATGAGTGAGCGCAAGTCGAGCCGCGACTATCAAGAAAACCAAACAGTTACCAAGCAAGACCTGAGCAATATGCTATGGGCTGCTTGGGGCATCACCCACGATGGCAAGCGCACTATCGCCACTGCTATGAACCGCCAAGAGTTAGTTCTTTACGTAATCACTCCCACCGAGGTGAGCCGCTACAACCCTGATGCCAACACCCTCACTATTGTCAACACTGGTGACTTCCGCAAATACTGCACAATGCAGGACTTCGCTGCTATCGCACCCATTAATATCGTGCTGGCAGTGGATGTAACCAAACAGAGCAAGCCCGAGTTCCAGGCCTACACCGCTGGTGCTGCATCGCAGAACATCTATCTCTACTGCGCCCAGGCTGGACTGAAGACTGTTGTAAGGGCAGGTTTCAATCAGGAAAATCTTCCCAAAATGCTCAAACTCAGCGAGAACGAGCGCATCATGTTTGTTCAAACCGTTGGTAAATAATTCTGGTTTTGGCAACAAAATCTTATAGACTATTAGTAATAATCTTGGCAGTCTTTACAATGGCTGCCACGGTGTCGCTATCGTCGTGTAAGAAAGATAAAAAGCCCGAAAAGACTTACCACGACTACTTCGATAAGTCGCAGCTCAAATACATCTCACAACTTGGCAAAAGGCCACAACTAGAAGACCGCCACGACAGTGTCAAACTTGAGGTGGACAAAAACGGATTTCACCGCATCTATTCCAATCCGCCACAAGGGAAGTTCGGCGAGATTTTTGATGACACGAACCCCGTGCAAATTCCCTACGCTAAGAAAAACGGAATAGAGCCTATTGACAACCTGCACGACGCCTACAGGCTTAGGCAGCCACTGGTGAAAATAGCAACCTGCGAGGCCTACTATCTAGATAGCCTCACACACTCCATGCCCTATCTCGTGCCAAAAGCAGCGGTGCTGCTAGAGGAGATTGGGTGCGCATTCGCCGACACCATCAAAGCCCGCGGCGGTAGCGCCTACCGCATAGTGGTCACCAGTTGCACACGTTCGCAGTTCACGGTTGACAAACTCACTAAGGTCAACAATAACGCTTCTACTCGCTCGTGCCATATGAACGGCACCACCTTCGACCTGAGCTGGATGCACTACGAACCCTACAACAACGACTATCTCCTCAACCGAGAAGACCTCACCAATGTGCTAGGTGAAATTCTCTACAAATTCCGACAACAAAAGCGATGCACAGTCCTCTTTGAACAAGGACAGTGCTGCTTCCATATCACTGTAATATAAAACAATAAATATCTCAATTAACCCAAACAAAAAATGACTGAACAAAATGCAATTGCCGACTATCTGAAATATACAGGCAAGAAATCGTTCAACTTTACCACCGCACTCATCGACATGGACGGAGTGCTTTTCGACTCAATGAAGAATCACACCCGCGCTTGGGTGAAACTAATGAAAAAGAACGGAATCAAGTGCACACGCGATGAGTTCTACATGTATGAAGGAATGACGGGACGCGACATCATCAAGATGAAATTCAAGAATGGTGCCGGCAAAAACGTTACCGACGACGAGGCACAAGCGCTCTACAAGGTAAAAACTCGCTATTTCACTGAACTCGGTGATGTGGAGACTATTCCAGGCACTTTAGAACTGCTTAAGGCACTCAAAGATGCGGGCATTAAGTGCGTGCTGGTAACTGGTTCTGGCACACAGAGCATGCTTGACCGAATCGACACTGAATATCCCGAGATCTTCGACGAACAGCGCATCACTGCCGCCGACGTGAAGCGCGGCAAGCCAAATCCAGAACCATACCTAAAGGCGATGGCAAAAATCAACGCCCAGCCCAACGAATGTCTCGTGCTCGAGAACGCACCGCTTGGCGTTCAGGCAGGCCATACAGCTGGCTGCTTCACCGTTGGAGTGACCACAGGTCCCATCCCCGAGAAAGATATGTACAAGGCTGGCGCCGACATGGTATATAAAGACATGGCAACCATGCGCGAAGCCCTGCCACAACTAATGGAAGCGTTCAAAACACAACAATGACGCAAAACGTGCAATATAGTAATAATGTAGATGCCACCCTCAACTCATTTATTGAGGGTGGCAATTACAATGCCGTAATGGTGCTGGTTGACACCAATACTCATGAATTGGTTCTGCCATTACTGCCTTGCCTGAGCAACGCATACATCATAGAAATAGCTCCTGGCGATGACAACAAAAACCTTGAAACTCTCACCCGCGTATGGCGAGAAATGGAGCAATGCGATGCAACACGCCATTCCTTGCTCGTGAACCTGGGAGGCGGCACAGTGACCGACTTGGGAGGTTTTGCCGCATCAACTTTCAAGCGTGGCATCGACTTCATCAATGTGCCAACCACACTGCTTGGAGCAGTAGATGCTGCTGTGGGTGGCAAAACGGGCATCAACTTCAACGGCCTGAAGAATGAGATAGGAGCTTTTGCCCAAGCAAAAGCGGTGATAGTGAGCACCATCTTTTTCCCTACTCTTCCAAAGCAAGAGTTGAAGTCAGGCTTCGCCGAGATGCTTAAGCACGCTATGTTGCACTCGCACAAAAGCTTTGAGCAATTACTGCAATTCGACTTTCAAAATATTGATTACGACCTTCTGCTCTCTCTACTGCATGAGTCGCTAAAGATAAAGCAGCACATCGTTGAACAAGACCCAACCGAGCAAGGTATCCGCAAAGCCCTCAACCTAGGCCACACCGTAGGCCATGCCTTTGAGAGCAAGGCATTATGCGACGGCAAGTCCGTGCTTCATGGCTATGCCGTAGCATGGGGACTGGTGGTCGAGAGCGTACTATCACATATCCTGCTAAAATCCCCAAGCGATGACCTTTACAACCTCGCAAATTTTGTGAAAGAAAACTATGGCGCTTTTTACATCACCTGTGACCATTACGACCAACTCATCGACCTGATGCGCCACGACAAGAAAAGCCTCAATGGCGAAATAAACTGCACTCTGTTAAAATCCTGCGGCGACTTCACCATCAACAACAAAATCAACGAGGACGACATTAAAGCCGCCCTCGACATCTATAGAGATATAATGGGGATATAAAGTATAAAGGACAAAGTAATCTATTATCCTTGAAGATTTACTTTGTACTTTTTACTTAGTACTTATTTATACGTTATATTTACCGTATATTTCGGCACTTCGTTGGTAGTGTAACTCTTCACGTAGCCCTCACTGTCAAACTCATAGGTAATATTGTAGCGTTTGAGTTCGAACCCGCTTGAAGGGTCGCTTGCATCAGCGTAATAACGGTCCTTCTTGATTACAGTGGGCAGGTAGGCACTAGTTGCGCCAAAGTAACCGGCATTGCGCATGATGGCGCACACGAATTTGGTAAACGCAAACGAATCGTTGCCAACCACGTCAATGCAGCCTTTGTTAAGAGGCGCGCCCACACTGTATTCATAAACAACACTGTCCTGTTTGTTAGTGCCAAAATTCTCCCACTGCACAAGGTTGCCTCCCTGCCAAAGCACTTTGGTTGTGCTAGTCGAAGAAGAATTAGAAAGCTGGGCAATCTCCAACTCGTTGTTATTGTTATACTGCAACGCAGCAGATGTACCACCTGATATCACATTTTTGAGACGGGTAATGGCACCAAGGGAGTTAACCTCAAACGCATAAGTCACGTCCTGAATGCTCCTGTCGCAGAAAATTGCGCCGTTGGTATAGTCGAAGTGTATATTTTCCTCGTTTTTCGTACCATCTTCATATTTAGTCACAACCTTAATGCTTTTGAGGTGGTCGCCGTCATAGTTGGCTGTAGCCACAATTGAAGCTTTGTTGGATGTCTGCTCTATCTTGCTGATTTTCTTATGCCCAGCGGGGAGCACGGGATAAATCATATTGAAATCACGGGTATAAGTGCTGTTTGGCTCATCATCGCTGCAAGCCACCATCGTCATAGTCTATAACGCTATTGCAAAATACTTAAAAATCTTCATAGTTTCTCGTTTTTTAAATTATCGACCGCAAAGTTAGTGCAAACCGAGTAAAAAATGCGATTAAGCGAGTGAAAAATAGTTAAGGGGTGCACGAAACCCGCCCCTCTACTTAACTATTCTTCCGAGCGCGAGCATTTTATCTAAATACAAAATGAAAATCTTTGCTTTTCATTTTTAATTTCGAGATACAGCCTTCCTTATCTAAAGTCTGAAAAAAGTTTTCTGTTGTCAGTTATCTGTTGTCAGTTTTTTTTCGTTATTTTGCAGCGTTTTTTAGATTTAATGAGGCCATCAAAAATAAATAGGGAGATAATGGCGATATCGCTGCCTGCGATAGTCGCCAATATTGCTGAACCGCTGCTCGGACTGCTCGACACTGGCATCGCAGGGCACCTTGGAGCTCCGCAGTTTATTGGCGCGGTGGCTGTGGGAGCGATGATGATGAACGTGCTCTACTGGAACTTCGGTTTCCTGCGCATGGGCACCTCAGGACTCACAGCACAAGCCTATGGCAGCGGGTCGCACCATGACCAGGTTGACACCCTACAACGCTCAGGCGCAATAGCCCTTGTAGCCGGAATTGCGATGGTGGCGTTGCAAGTTCCCATACTATGGCTCTTGCTGTGGATTATGGGACCTAGCCCCGAGGTCTCGGCACTCGCCTCTACCTATTTTACTATTGTGGTTTGGGGCGCTCCGGCTGTACTGCTCACCATGTCAATAAAAGGCTGGCTGCTAGGCATGCAAGACTCGGTTAGTCCTATGCTCATTTCCATAGGCGTAAACGTGCTCAATATGGCATTGAGCCTAATTGCGGTCTATTGGCTCAATATGGGTTTCAAGGGCATTGCCGTGGGAACGCTCATTTCAGTATGGGTGGGTGCTATCTATGCCTGCTGGTGCGTGCGACATCGCTTTAGAGACATCGCCCGTGACCTAAGCCTGAAAAGCGCCTTCAACTTCAAAGGCAGCGGCCGTTTCTTCAAAGTCAACAGCGACATTTTTGTGCGCTGCATCTTCATGCTTGCTGTGAACATGTTCTTCATCCGCGCCGGTGCTATTAGTGGTGATATGGTCTTGGCGGTGAACACAATGATGCAGCAGTTGTTCCACCTCTTCAGCTACTTTATGGACGGCATAGCCTTTGCTGGAGAGGCTGTTGTAGGCAAGTATTATGGTGCCCGCGACCACAGCAATATGCACCGCTGCGTGCGATGGCTATTCGTGTGGGGAACAGCGACTACTGCTATTTTTGTCATAGCATACTCACTATTCCCTCATGCCATCTTCACAATGTTCACAAGCCAACAATCAGTAGTTGATGAGGCCATGCATTACCACTGGTGGTGTGCAATAGTTCCAATCGTGAGCATGGCAGCTTTTGTGTGGGACGGAGTGTTCATAGGCGTCACCGCCACCCGAGGCATGCTCACGGCAGTAGCCACCGCATGCGCCCTCTTCTTCCTCCTCTACTTTACCCTCCCCTCCTCACTCGGCAACCACGCCCTATGGATCGCCTTCGTAATCTTTCTCACCACACGAAGCGCAGTCCAAACTGCCATCTGGCTGCATAAATTCTCACACAATCAAATAACAAGCACAACCTAAATCACCAAAAAATTAAACCCGAATCAGTCACAACCAATTCGGGTTTAAAAGTATAGAAAAAAGTTCTAATTCTATCTACGTGGAGCGGGATTAGGATCGGGAGCACAAGGATAGAAGTAGTAAATATATACCTTTCCACCTGTGTATCCAGGACTTACCATAGCGCCATTAGGCATGGTTACCATGCGATTAGAGTCACTGGTACCCAAACGCTCGTCGATGGTTTGACATTCATACCAAGGTTCATCAACATAGTGACTCAGAGCTATACCCGAAAGCCGTCCGTCATCACGATTGAAGAAGAACTGATAGAGATACCCGTTATCTTCTCCTTTAGCCTGCTTGAGACGACCCATCGAAGACGCATGCCATCCTTCGAATTGCTCTTGAAGTGTCATGCCATCCATAGTTCCGGCAAAACCATCATCAGTAACAAGATTAGCCATTTCTTCACCTATACTATTGCCATTATAGGCAGGATATAAATAGGTATCAGGCATTACTGGAGCCTCAGGTTCAGCTTCCACTGGTGCAGGAACTTCTTCTGATATTTCCGAGACTGATTCCGAAACCGATTCAATTGAAATAGAATCTCTAGAGAATGCCGATTTAAAATTACTAGAACTAAGCAATCCAAGTATCGCAGATATGACTGCTAAACCAGCAATCACATAGACATGATTAAGTTTCGCAGGCTCTTCCTCAATTGGTTCTTCTATAAATTCTTCTACAGGCGCCTCGGGTTCGAAACGATTGATGGTAATATCGAGATGCTGAGCAGGTTTCTTGAGCCAACTGAAGAACTTGGCGAGGGGCTTTAAACCAAGAATGAAGAGGTCGCGAAGCCATGATATTATCGCAACACTGAAATAAGCACCATACAAATAGTAAAGTGTCATCTTCAGGCCATCTCCAAAGTCAAATTTGAATGATTTATAACCTTCATACTTAAAATAGAGATAAATGCCCACAAACCAAATTATGGCGATAAATAAATCGAAAAGAAAATCGATAAACCACCGCTTGAGGAAGGTGAACATGGGCCATTGCGAATTGATCTCCGAGAACTTGAGAGACTTATTCTCACGTTGCGCAGCCAAGCGTTTGATGGCTTTGCACCAAATGCCATAAGGAAGGATGAAAAGCACATACACAATCTGATAGAGAATGTGCAAGAAAGCTTTTCCTATAGTGTTATTATCCATAAGCAAATCGTTTTTAAAAAACATAAACAAAATTGCTCACGATCAAAGCACTTCCTTGTCGATAGTTAGGTCAAGATGCTGAGCGGGTTTGTTAAGCCAGCCAAGGAACTTGCTGATGGGTTTGAGTAAGAGGATGAAGAGATCGCGTACCAGATGGATGCCGATGACACTAGAATAACCAAGATAAAGAACAGTAAACAGTGATTTCATTCCGGTGCCAAAACTATCTTTAAATGGAAACTTCACAAAAAAATCAAAATTGTCAATGATGCAATACAACGCAAGAATCCAAGCAATAGCAATTAGCATATCAAATAAAAAGTCGATGCACCACCTCTTAAGAAAAGTGAACATGGGCCATTGAGAT
The DNA here is from genome assembly GCA_017964485.1 of Muribaculaceae bacterium. Classification (GTDB taxonomy): domain Bacteria; phylum Bacteroidota; class Bacteroidia; order Bacteroidales; family Muribaculaceae; genus Sodaliphilus. The sequence continues at coordinate 9,503 of JAGCRW010000071.1, forward strand.
TTGATCTCCGAGAATTTGAGCGCCTTGTTTTCACGTTGAGCTGCCAGTCTCTTAATGGCTTTTGACCACACCTCGAAAGGCAAAATGAAAACGTAATAAATAAGTTGATACAGGATGTGCGTAAAGGCACTGATTACGGTTTGACTGTCCATAATAAGTTGTTTTTAGAAAGTTAATAAATCAGATTTGTATAATTATTTATGTTAATGTTGCAAAAATATATATTTTTTCACTTATTTCCAAACAATTTGGTGATTTTTGATATTTCACAAACTGTATATAACACACTTAACACTTATATTTGTGTTTTTTTGTATCTTTGCAGTCTAAAACACATTTATCATTTATAATGAAAATTGGAAACATAGACTTAGGCTACCGTCCTGTGATGCTTGCGCCGATGGAGGATGTGACTGACGTGTCATTTCGCCAGATTTGCCGTGAACTGGGGGCCGATATGGTTTATACCGAGTTTGTGAGCGCCGACGCGGTGATTCGCAACATCGACAGCACCTTGCGCAAGATGGTAATCAACCCTGGCGAGCGTCCTGCAGCCATCCAAATCTACGGTCGCGAGGTAGGCCCAATGGTCGAAGCCGCCAAGATTGCCCAAGAAGCCAAGCCCGAGGTGCTCGACATCAACTTTGGCTGCCCAGTGAAAAAAGTGGCACACAAAGGCGCGGGAGCTGGCATGCTTCGCAACATTCCGTTGATGCTTGAAATCACTCGCGAGGTGGTTAAAGCTGTAAATCTGCCTGTCACTGTCAAGACTCGTTTAGGCTGGGACTGCAACAACAAGATAATCGTGGAACTTGCCGAGCAACTGCAAGACTGCGGCATACAAGCCCTGACGATTCACGGTCGAACACGTTCGCAAATGTACAACGGCGAGGCCGATTGGACACTCATCGGCGAGGTGAAGAACAACCCTCGCATGACCATTCCCATAATTGGCAACGGTGAC
>JAGCRW010000072.1 GCA_017964485.1 Muribaculaceae bacterium
CCTTGAGGAAGTTCTCGAACTCGTCCCAGTTTGGCTCCTTACTGTCGAGAGTGAATGGGTTCTTACCCTCTTTCTCGAGCTCTGGGTTGTAACGCCACAGGTGCCAGTAACCGCATTCAACAGCCTTAGCCTCCTCGGCTTGCGACTTGCCCATACCAGCCTTCAAACCGTGGTTGATACATGGAGCGTAGGCGATGATTACCGAAGGTCCGTCATAGGCCTCAGCCTCACGGAATGCCTTGAGGCATTGAGCATCGCTAGCACCCATAGCCACCTGAGCCACATAAACGTAGCCATAGGTAGAAGCAATCAGACCGAGGTCTTTCTTGCGGATGCGCTTGCCAGCAGCGGCAAACTTAGCAATGGCGCCAATAGGAGTAGCCTTAGAAGCCTGACCACCAGTATTAGAGTAAACCTCAGTGTCGATAACGAGGATATTTACGTTCTTGCCACTTGCAATCACATGGTCGAGACCGCCAAAGCCAATGTCGTAGCTTGCACCGTCACCACCGATAATCCATTGCGAACGCTTAACGAGGTACTGAGCAAGGCTCTTAACCTTCTTGTCGCACTCATTGTCGCTGTTCTCAATAGCGGCGAGAATCTTGTCGCTGAGCTCACGGCTGCGAGCGCCATCATCCTTGTTGTCGAGCCACTCTTGATAGAGCGCCTTAACATCGGCACTAACGCTGTCGCATGCGATGGCGTCATTAACGAAGCCAGTCACGCGGTTACGCATCTTCTCGTCGGCGATAGTCATACCAAGACCAAATTCACAGAAGTCCTCGAAGAGTGAATTTGCCCAAGCTGGACCATGACCCTTCTCATTGATAGTGTAAGGCGAAGAGGGAACCGAAGCCGAGTAGATAGAGCTACATCCAGTGGCGTTGGCTACCATCTCGCGGTCACCAAAGAGTTGCGAGATCAGTTTCACATAAGGAGTCTCACCGCAACCTGAGCAAGCACCACTGAACTCAAAGAGTGGAGTAGCGAACTGTGAGTTCTTCACGTTGCTCTTAATGTCAACGAGTTCTTGTTTTGAAGTAACGTTGGCAGCGCAGTAGTCCCAGAGTTTCTGGTTATCAACTTGCTCCTCAAGAGGCACCATAGTGAGAGCCTTCTCGCCCTTCTTGCCTGGACAAACGTCGGCGCAGTTGCCGCAGCCCAAGCAATCCATTACGTCAACAGCCTGAACGAACTTCAAACCAACGAGAGTCTTGCCCATTGCTGGGAGTTTGTCGGCCTCAGCGAATGGCGAAGCGGCAGCCTCTTCCTCGTTCATGAGGAATGGACGGATAGCAGCGTGAGGACAAACTAGAGCACACTTGTTACACTGGATACAGTTGGCAGCGTTCCAAACTGGAACGAAGGTGGCAACACCACGCTTCTCATAGGCAGCGGTACCAGCGTCCCAAGTACCATCCTCACGGCCACGGAATGCCGATACTGGCAGGAGGTCACCGTTCTGGGCGTTGATAGGACGAACCACCTCGTTGATGAATGCGGGAGCGTTGTCGTCGAAGTCATTGTCAACTGGGAGGTTGCTCCACTCTGGGTCCACAGTGAGCTGCTTGTATTCGCCACCACGATCAACTGCTTGATTGTTCTTGTTTACAACATCCTCGCCCTTGCGGCCGTAGGACTTAACGATGAATTTCTTCATCTGCTCAACTGCGAGCTCTACGGGGATTACGCCAGTGATGCGGAAGAATGCCGACTGGAGGATAGTGTTGGTGCGGTTGCCCAAACCAATCTCCTGTGCAATCTTGGTGGCATTGATGTAGTAAACGGTGATGTTGTTGTCGGCAAAGTACTTCTTAACCTTGTTAGGCAGGTTCTTTGCAAGATCTTCGCCTTCCCAAACGGTGTTGAGTAGGAAGGTGCCGTTCTTCTGGAGACCACGAGTCACGTCATACATGTGCAGATAGGCCTGAACATGGCAAGCGACGAAATTAGGTGTAGTTACCAGATAGGTAGAACGGATAGGCTGGTCGCCAAAGCGGAGGTGCGAACAAGTGAAACCGCCCGACTTCTTGGAGTCGTAAGAGAAATAAGCCTGGCAATGCTTGTCGGTGTTGTCACCAATAATCTTAACCGAGTTCTTGTTGGCACCAACAGTACCGTCGGCACCAAGGCCGTAGAACTTAGCCTGGAAGAGGCCTTCGCCACCAAGTGCGATTTCCTCTTTCTGAGGCAGAGAAGCGAATGTTATATCGTCCTCGATGCCAATGGTGAACTGGTTCTTTGGCATTGGCAGTGAGAGGTTCTCATAAACTGCGAGAATCTGAGCAGGAGTAGTGTCCTTAGAACCCAGACCATAGCGGCCGCCAACGATGAGAGGAGCATTCTCAGCGCCATAGAAGCAGTCCTTAACGTCGAGATAGAGAGGCTCGCCCACTGCACCTGGCTCTTTAGTGCGGTCGAGCACGGCAATGCGCTTGGCAGTGCTTGGCACGGCAGCGAGGAAGTGCTTAGCCGAGAATGGACGATACAGGTGAACTGCCACGAGACCAACCTTCTCGCCTTGCTCGGTGAGGTAGTCAATAGTCTCACGGATAGCCTCGGTAACCGAACCCATAGCGATGATCACGCGATCGGCATCCTTAGCGCCGTAGTAGTCGAAGAGGCCATATTTGCGGCCAGTGAGGTCGCTAATTTTGTTCATGTAGTCCTCTACGATGGCAGGAACTGCGGTGTAGTAGTCGTTGCACGACTCACGATGCTGGAAGAACACGTCGGGGTTCTCGGCAGTACCGCGGGTAACGGGCTTGTCGGGGTTCATGGCGCGCTTGCGGAAACCGTCAAGAGCTTCCATGTCAACGAGTGGCTTGAGGTCTTCTTGGTCAAGAGCCTCTACCTTCTGAATCTCGTGCGAGGTGCGGAAGCCGTCGAAGAAGTTAACGAAAGGCACGCGTCCCTTGATGGCACTCAGGTGAGCCACAGCAGCGAGGTCCATAACCTCTTGTACAGAGCCTTCACAAAGCATGGCGAAACCAGTTTGGCGAGTAGCCATCACATCCTGGTGGTCACCAAAGATACACAGAGTGTGCGATGCGAGAGTACGAGCCGAAACATGGAATACACCAGGGAGCAACTCGCCGGCAATCTTGTACATGTTAGGGATCATGAGCAAGAGACCTTGAGATGCGGTGTAGGTTGTTGTCAAAGCACCAGCCTGCAATGAACCGTGAACGGCACCTGCAGCACCACCCTCACTTTGCATTTCTTGCACGAGAACTGTCTCGCCAAAGATGTTTTTACGACCGGCAGCTGCCCATTCGTCAACGTGCTCTGCCATAGTAGATGACGGAGTGATGGGGTAGATAGCAGCAACTTCAGTAAACATGTAACTAATGTGAGCCGCAGCTTGGTTACCATCACAGGTCATGAATTTCTTTTCTTTAGCCATAATTTTAGTTATTCAAAAAGTACTTTATGATTTGAAAAATAGTGAATTAGTCTTCTAGTATTGCAATAGTCTTTTAAAAACGGTGCAAAGGTACACATAAAGTAGCACAAAGCAAAGGAATTTCCCCAAAATTATCAGTATGAGTTATTCACAAGCAGCAAATTTATAATTGCAAAAAAATAGAGAGGAATTAAAGTGTTGAAAAGTCACATTTAATTCCTCTCGAATTGAAATGATTTATTGCTATTTGATTCCGTCGCGCTTTAGTAGAGCATCGATTTTGGGCTCGCGCCCGCGGAAGCGCTTGTAGAGAGTCATTGGAGGCTCAGTACCGCCGCGTTCGAGTATGTTCTCCTTAAATGACTTGGCGGTAGCTGGGTTGAAGATGCCGTCTTCCTGGAACTTACTGAAAGCGTCGGCATCAAGAATCTCAGCCCATTTGTAGCCATAATAACCTGCCGCATAGCCTCCTGAGAAGATGTGTGTAAACTGAGGCGACATCATACAGCCGTCAACGGGTTTGAATATCTCAACAGGTTTCATTGCATCATACTCAAACTTGAAAGCATCGCCCGAAACGGGTGTTGTGATGGTGTGATAAGCCATGTCAAGGAAGCCGAAGCTGAGCTGACGCAAGCAAGCGTAGGCAGCACCATATTGCTCCGATGCTTTGATTTTCTCTACTAAATCTTGTGGTATGTTCTCACCAGTAAGGTAGTGTTTAGCGAAACTGTCAAGATATTCGCGCTCACTCAAGAAGTTCTCGTTGAACTGCGATGGCAACTCCACAAAGTCGCGATATACGTTGGTGCCCGAAGTGGAAACATATTTGCACTTTGAAAGCATGCCATGTAAACCGTGGCCGAACTCGTGCATGAAAGTCTCAACCTCGTAGTAGGTGAGCAACGAAGGCTTGGTCTCAGTGGGACGGGTGAAGTTCATGGTGAGAGTGACGATTGGGCGCACGTCGTTGCCATCGGCATCGCGGTACTGCTCGCGGAAGTTTGTCATCCACGCGCCGCTTTGCTTAGTCTCACGTGGGAAGAAGTCGGTATATAACAGGGCCACGAAGTCGCCGTTGTCATCAGTTACGTTATAGACCTTCATCTCTGGGTTGAAGACCTGTGCATCGAAGTTCTCGGTAAAATGCAGACCATAAAGCCTTGTTGCGAGCCCAAACACGCCATCAATCACATTATCGAGTTTGAAATATGGTCTGAGCAACTCGTCATTTATAGAGTATTTCTCCTCTTTGAGCTTGTTGGAATAGTAAGAGTAATCCCAAGGCATGATAGTGAACTTCTTGCCCTCAAGTTTGCTTGCATACTTGTTGAGGTTTTCCATATCGCTCTTTTGTGTCTTGGTGTATGCGTCCTTGAGTTGGTTAAGCATATTATAGACATTGGTGGGATTCTTGGCCATCTTGTTGGCGAGCTGATAGTCGGCAAACGACTTGTAGCCTAACAGGTTGGCTAGCTCGAGGCGCGTGTTGGCGATTTGCTGCATTATCTCGATGTTGTTGTACTCGCCGCTAGTGCATTGCGAGTTATACATCTTATAGATTTTTTCGCGCAGGTCACGACGAGAGCTGTACTTCATAAAGGCACTGTAGCTGGGAGCATGGAGGGTAATGAGATATTCCCCTTCGCGATCCTTTGCCTTAGCGGCAGTTGTGGCTGCCTCTACGGCGCTCTCAGGAAGTCCATCAAGGTCGTCTTTTGTCAGCCACATTTCATATTTAGATGTCTCTTTTAGAGCATTCTGGTCATACTTGAGAGTGAGTTGTGACAGGCGAGTAGATAGTTCGCGGTACTTGTCGCGGTCGGCACCTTGTAGAGCAGCACCGCTGCGCACAAACGACTCGTGAGTCTTCTCAAGCAACATCCAGTCCTCTTTGTCATATTTCGACTTGTCGAAGTGGTTATACACATAGTCGATGCGCTGCCATAGTTTCTCGTTGAGAGTCACGCTGTTGCCGTGTTCGGTAATCAATGGAGTCATACGCTCTGAAACCGCCATCAGCGAGTCATCGGCATTTGCCGAGAGCATAGGGTAGAATACACCCAATACTCGGTTGAGCATATCGCCCGAGCGCTCCAGAGCTACAATGGTATTCTCGAAGGTTGGAGTCGCCTCTTGGTTGGCGATGGCGTCGATTTCGGCGCTGTGACGTTTCATGCCTTCGATGATTGCAGGCTCATAGTCGGCAGTTGTGATGCGGTCGAAAGGTATAGCGCCGTTGGTAGTCTTAAACGGCTGGAAAAAAACATTGTCGGCACTAATCATAGTTGCAATAGATAGAAATAAAGAGATTGATAAAATTAATTTTTTCATTTTATGAGATGGTTATGTGGATTGTATAGCAGCGTCAAGCACAAGTGCAAAGTCGCTAGCGGGGATATTCATCTTGTTTACCACGTATTTTGCGTCGGCAAGATAGAGTTTTGAGAATGCTTCAGCATCATTGCCCTCAAGTAGTAATGACTTGTGGTACTGGTCTATGGCATCGGCAATACGTCCCATAACTTGCAACACGTGGCCGTAGTTAAGGTGGTCCTGCGATGAAGGAGTGTCATCATTGATGATTTTCTCGTAGTAGTTTACCGCCTGTTCATGTTTGCCTGTAAGAAGTGAGCACCATGCGATTGGTCGCCATGCGCGGTGCTTTGCCTTGGGCATGAAATCGGCTTTGTAATATTGCTGAAGGGCATTGTCATAATCCCCTTTATCGAGATAGCAGTGACCGAGATTGAGGCACAGTACTACACTCTGTGGCGAGAGGTCAAGAGCTTTGTTGTAATACTCAATCGCGGTGTCGTAGTCGCGCAAACTGCGGTAACATTGCGCCATCTGCTTGGTGTTCCATGTGTCGGTGCTGTCCACAAGTTCATAACGAGAGTAGTTCTTCAGCGCCTCGCGGTATTTACCAAGCGATTGTTGGGCGAAAGCGATTTTTTGATACACATGCGGGTCTGCATCGCGGTTTGCTACCATCTCGCGGTAATACTTGATAGCGTCTTCGTAGAATCCATTCTTAAAATAAAATTCGGCGATTACCGAGAGGGTGGGCGTGTCGCTTATGTATGGTTTTAGGCACTCTACATCGGTGAGTTTTATGTCGGTGTCGAATATTGACATGAACTCGCGACGACGAGAGAAAAGTTTGAAGAATCGGTAAAGGTCCTGAATGTATAGGTTGACGATGTTGTCACGCATCTTGATGACTGACTGCGTTTCCTCGCTTTGCAGTTCTTGAATCTGCTCACGCTGGGCGTCAAACTGGTGGAAAATAATGTTACGCTGTGATTCAGGCGCCGAGGCCGTGTAAAGAAGAATGGAGTACTTATCGCTGTCACACAGAAATGGCATCTTGGTAAAGAACGTTGTAATAGGGTGCTTTTTGTTGCCAAAAGCACTTTTCATTATCGAACTCTTGTCATGATAGGGCAGGAACCAGTTAGACAGGATGTTGAAGAATGGTAAACTCTTGAGTTTAGAGAAGGTGGAAATAAACACGTCGCCTCCTTGCAGTTGCAGCTCATTGAGTTCTTCGAGTTTGCTGGTGATGCCGCTATTGTCAAGCCATTCTTGCCATTGTGGGTTCTCTTCTATATCTGATATATCAAGAGAACCTGGAGTTTTTCCCTTGATTTTGTCTAAAAGTTCTGAACTCATCTTGTTGAGTTCGGGTGTTATGATATCGTGAAGCTTCTGCGAGATGTTCTCAGTATTGCGGCTGTGTATCAATCGCGTGAAGATGAGCTGTATGTCACTGACGAAATCTGGTTCATCCTCAAGTTGATTTAGCGCTGCGAGAACATCGCTATAGATAGCTATGCGATTACGATAGAGGAAAATGATGATGACAGCGTTGATAAGCGCACGAAGTTTTAGGTCGGTATCGGCGAGAGTAACATAGCTATTTAGAAGCAATTTGAGTTTTGCTGCGTCGAAGAATTTAGACAGTCCAAGCATCAACGCCGATAGAACTAAGCTCTTGAGATGCGCAGGCAGTTTGTCGTTCCCAATCAATGATGTGATGGCTTCCACATCGGCAGTTGTAGCAGGGAAAATGCTCCACACTTTGTTGAAGATGTCGCTTTCAAGAGTCTCGCATTGTTTCAAAATGGCAATTTCGGCTTCGCTGTTGTTGTTTTGGGTATCATCATCGTTGAGTAATTGCAGTTTGCTAAGCTCAACAACATATTCTTCTACCAAAGCTTGCAGTTGACGGTTTTTGTATTGCTGATTTCGTTGGTAGAAGATGTGAGTTGACTGTGATGATGCCAGAGCAATGACAGTTTTGTCAGTAAGCAGGTAGGCGTCAGCAAAGATTTGTGCCAAAATGCTGTCACGTTGCGGGTCGAGTACTCCTTGCGACATGTATTGTAGCATGTAGTGATAGGATGTGGTGAGTTGTTTCAGTTCCTCACTAAGCTCCCATTGCTGCGAGTCGTCAACCATCGTCTTGAGGTTTTTTAAAGCCAAGACGAGTTGGCGGCTATCGAGAAGTTGGTTAATTAACTTCCTGTATTTCGAAATATCTGATTTATCCATTAAGATTAGAAAATAGAATGTGTAATGCTAATAGCAAAAACCGTGCAAAAATAGTCAATTTGCACGAAAACTGACAAAAATTATGTTTTTTATTTTGTAGTTATCATAGATTGCATTAATTTTGCACTAAAATAAGCAAAACAAATAAAAACAAATATTAACGTTTTCAATAGGTAAATTTATGGTAATCCAAAGAAAACAATCCTTATTTCTCTTGTTAGCAGCCATTTTGATGGGCGTTTTTGCCTTTATGCCATCGCTTTGGGATCAAAATGAGAAGACAATTCTTGGAGGATATAGTGAGGGTATTGATATGATACCTTTCGTCTTGAGTTGTCTTTCTGCTTTGCTGGCTTTTATCACAATTTTCAAATTCAAGAGTCTAAAATTTCAGAAGACTCTATGTGTGGTTAATATTCTGTTAATCATCGCAACTTTAGCGACAATATGCTGCATTGCATTGTTTCAAAAAGATTGCGATATTCTTGAAAGTATTACCTATTATAATTTATTGCCAGTGATGGCGATTGTTTTCCTTTTGCTTGCTCACAAGGGCATCACTCACGATCAGCGTTTGCTCAGAGGCAGCAGTCGCATAAGATAAAATTTTAATCGGTAACATTATTCCCTGCAGACGATGGTAATAGCATTAGTCACAATATTTGTGATTGGTTATTTGTTGATTACACTTGAACACACGTTGAAAATCAACAAATCAACCTTTGCGCTCATAATGTGCGGAGTGCTGTGGTCAGTTTACTCGTTATGCACCCACGATGTTAAGGAGGAGGCTCTTCTCACGTTTCTTGGCGAGACATGTGAGATATTGATGTTCCTCATTGCAGCTATGACCATAGTGGAGCATATTGACCGCTATGGTGGGTTCAGCTTTATCACCGAGCACATTCATGCCAAGAACAAGCGCAGAATGCTGTGGATATTGTCGGTCACCACATTCTTCATGTCGGCCGTACTCGACAATATGACCACCACAATCATTATGATCATGATGCTTCGTCGTTTGCTCCCCGACCAGAAGGAGCGTTGGATTTTTGCCGGTGTGCTTGTGCTTGCCGCTAATAGTGGTGGTGCATGGTCTCCTATTGGTGACGTTACCACTATCATGCTGTGGATGGCCGACAAAGTGACTGCCCCAAGCCTGATAGAGAATCTGTTGTTGCCGTCAATCGTGTCGGTGGTTGTTCCTGTAGCAATAGCCACACGATGGATTAAGAAAGAGCCAATGCCTAAACCCATGGCTCGCCGTGAGGAGGCGATAATGATGTCGCAAGAGCATCCTCACATCAGCAAGGCTATCTTAATTCTTGGTGTTGCTGGGTTGTTGTTTGTGCCTATCTTCAAAACGGTTACCCATCTGCCACCTTACATGGGTATGATGATGTCGCTGGGTGTGATATGGCTTGTTACCGAGATATTGATTACTCGCTATAAGATTGACCCGAAACTTGGTGGCCGTGTGTCGCAGGCTATGCGCCACATCGACATGTCATCAATCTTGTTCTTCTTGGGAATCCTGATGAGCGTGTCGGCATTGCAACAGGCTGGCATTCTGCATAATGTAGCAGGATATCTGAACGATAGTATCCATGAGCCAGTAACTATTGCAGGCTTGATTGGTGTGCTTTCATCTATCGTTGATAATGTGCCTCTGGTGGCTGCGTGTATCAAGATGTTCACAGGCATGACTGGTGGTGATCCAACCTATCTTTCTTACTTCGTTGAGGACGGCCTGTTCTGGCATCTGCTCACCTTCACCGCTGGCGTGGGTGGTAGTTTGCTTATCATTGGCTCTGCCGCAGGAGTTGTGGCAATGGGCATCGAAAAGATACCGTTCTTCTGGTATTTCAAGAGAATTACCTTTATTGCCTTCTTAGGTTACCTCGCTGGAATCCTCCTAATCTGGGTGGAGAATTTCATTCTAGTTTAGTTAATTAGCTCTTTTCGCAGGTATTTAGCTGTGTAGCTGGTGGTGTGCTGTGCCACCTCTTCGGGTGTGCCTGTTGCAACCACTGTACCTCCGCCTTCACCGCCTTCGGGACCAAGGTCGATGATATGGTCGGCGCATTTTATCACTTCAAGGTTGTGCTCAATGATGATAATTGTGTTTCCTCGGTCAATCAGTTGGTTGAACGACTTCATTAGTGTGTTTATGTCGTGGAAGTGCAAACCTGTGGTGGGTTCGTCAAATATAAATAATGTGTGATTTTTCTTCTCGCCGCTAAGGAAACTTGCGAGCTTCACACGCTGATTCTCACCGCCTGAGAGGGTGGATGAGGACTGACCGAGTTTTATGTATCCTAAGCCCACGTCCTGCAGAGGTTTAAGGCGATTAACAATCTTCTTTTCGTTGTAAGTTATTTCTTCTGAGAAGAATTCAATGGCTTGGTTAACCGTCATCTCAAGAACATCATAGATTGATTTGCCACGATAGAGGACTTCGAGGGCATTGTTGCTGAAACGCCTACCATGGCAAGTGTCGCAGGTGAGGGTGATGTTTGCCATAAACTGCATCTCTATTGATATCTTGCCATCGCCCTTACATTCCTCGCATCGTCCACCAGGAGAGTTGAAAGAGAAGAATCCAGCATTGTAGCCCATTTGCTTTGACAATTGCTGCTGTGCAAAGAGTTGGCGTATCTCATCAAAGGCCTTGATGTAGATGGCAGGATTACTGCGCGATGACTTGCCTATAGGGTCTTGATCAACAAATTCTACAGCTTTCACCATGTCAATGTCGCCGCCCAACGAGAAATAAGTACCTGGTGCTTCTGCGCTCTCACCAATCTGTCGAGCCAGGGCCCGGTAAAGGATGTCGTTGACAAGCGTCGATTTTCCTGAGCCACTGACGCCTGTGACTACCGTCATCACGCCCAACGGAAATTTGACATCGATACCTTTGAGGTTATTTTGAGCCGCACCTTTAATCTCGATATAGTTGTTCCAATGACGTCGGTGAGATGGTAAAGCGATTTTCATCTCGCCTGTCAAGTATTTGAGAGTGTAGCTGTTATCTATGCTCTTGAGGTTGTCGATAGAGCCTTGATATACCACTTTTCCACCCAGTCTTCCAGCCTCTGGACCCATATCGATGATATAGTCGGCCGCACGCATCACCTCTTCATCATGTTCAACTACAACCACAGTGTTCCCTAGCGATTGCAGCATCTTTAGCACATTGATAAGACGGTCATTGTCACGTGGATGTAGACCGATGCTAGGCTCATCTAGAATGTAGATTGAGCCTACGAGTGTGCTGCCAAGCGACGTGGCGAGATTAATGCGCTGACTTTCTCCGCCTGAAAGAGTTCCCGACAAGCGGTCGAGAGTAAGATAGGGGAGTCCTACTTCAATTAGGAACGTCAGGCGGTTTTTAATTTCGGTGAGCAGACGTTTGGCTATTGTAGCATCTTCTTTCTCCAGTTTCAAGTTTTTGAACCACTTAGCAAGTTCGTCTATGGGCATATGAACAAGGTCGCCAATAGTATTGCCGTTGATTTTTACATAGTTGGCATCGGCTTTTAGCCTTGAGCCATTGCAAGTGGGACAGATTGTCTTGCCACGATAGCGTGCCAGTAGCACTCGGTATTGGATAGAGTAAGATTTGCTTTTTATGAACTCAAAGAAACCATCAATGCCTGGAAATTCAGGGCATCCGTGCCACAGCAGGTCACGCTGTTCCTGAGTTAGTTGGTAATAAGGGCGATGGATGGGGAAGTCATATTTTGAGGCGATGCTAATGAATGCACTTTTCCACTCACTCATTACCTGTCCACGCCAGCACATTACGGCATCGTCGAAAATTGATAGCGTCTTGTTTGGCACCACAAGATTCTCATCAATACCGATGATGCTTCCAAACCCCTCGCAGGTTTCGCATGCACCAATGGGATTGTTGAAGTTGAACATCAGGTCATTAGGCTCCTTAAATGTGATACCATCGGCCTCGAAGCGCTTTGAGAAGACCTGTTCGCTCATTGTGCCATCAGAGTTGAAAGCAAGCAAAATGCATTCATCATGTCCCTCATAGAAAGCAGTGGCAATAGAGTCAAGAAGTCGCAGTTCATCATCGGTGCTGATTGGTGCTGCCATGCGGTCGATGAGAAGACGGAAATGTTGTGCATCATTTCCTGCCTCTATGGCTTCTGTAATGGGGATGAAATTGCCATTATTCTCAAGTCGTGAATAGCCGCCTTTGAGCAAGATGTCTAATTGTTGGCTCAGGTTGCGACCTTCGGGCAGAATGATAGGGGATAGCAGCGCAAATCTCACGCCATCAGAGAGTTGCTTAATTGCATTGATGACATCGGCAGTTGTGTGCTTTTTAACAAACTCGCCACTAACAGGAGAAAAAGTCTTACCTATGCGGGCGAAGAGCAGACGCAGATAGTCATAGATTTCGGTCGAAGTGCCCACTGTACTTCTGGAATTGCGGTTGTTGACCTTCTGCTCAATGGCGATGGCTGGAGGCAGTCCCTTGATGAAGTCACACTCAGGCTTTGACATGCGGCCCAAGAACTGGCGAGCGTAGGAAGAGAGGCTCTCAACATAACGTCGTTGCCCCTCAGCATAGAGTGTGTCGAACGCCAACGAAGACTTTCCCGACCCCGACAAGCCAGTGATAACCACAAACTTGTTCCTCGGAATCGTTACGTCAATGTTCTTGAGGTTATTTACCCTTGCGCCTTTAACTATGATATCGTTGCTCTTCATTGACAAATACCAATTAGGGGTGCAAAATTACAAAAAAAATCTGTAATAAAGAGTTGTATCAAACAACACAGATAAGAAAAATACAGTTTTTAATACAAAAATAGTTCGTTTATCACCTGTTTGGTCTAATTTCACAAAAAAGAAAAAATAATCGCTACTTATGTATGAAAACACAATAAAAATACTTATATTTGCATCATGATTTAATTTTTGTTCAAATACATTTTTTTTATCATTTTAACAATCAGCTAATTTCATTACAAATCTCTGTAGTTGTTATGAAAAAGACATTCATACTATTATTTTTGTTACTTAGTTTTGCAATAGCTCGGCATTGCTTTTTGCGACAACCCCAGATGCTACCACTTATCCTATTCACTGGTATAAGTTAAAAATTGCTGGACAACATATGTTGTTAGGTAATTAATGCTTAAACTATTATTGACGATACTAGTCTAAGTTGAAAATTTAAGATAATTCAGCGATTGTATGAGTGGTGTTTATACTTGCCGAGACGGTAATATTCACGGCATTATGACTTGCTGATTGTTCAGATGTTTGTAACTACAATATTAATAATTTATAATTATCCTATTCATTAAAAACCATTTACAATGAAAAATTTATTGAAATCATTACTCGTTATCGCAATTTGTGCGATGCCAATGCTTGCTATGGCTCAACCCGAATCATGCAAAGTGAAAGTTGCGGGCTCTAAAGCCACTATCAAAGACTTCGCAAAGGCTTATTGTTCACAGTGCGATGAGGGTAGTTTTGAGCGTGAGGCTCTTGCCGCAATTATCAAAGGCTCAAAAAAGACTGTTGTTGACATCAAAAACGGTTTTATGAAGTACTCTACCAAGCAAGGCGGAATTACCGAGACCCTTGAGATGTGCTTCTGGAACTGCAAGAACAAAAACGAGAAGCTGATTGCCGTGAACCGCGTGAGTGAAGGCGGAGGACTCGACGAGAGTTTCCTCGAGTTTTACCGCTACAATGTGAAGACCAAGGTGATGAAACACATTGAACCTCCATTTGACGATGAACCACAACCTATCGACATGGTTGACCTCAGCGTGGCTGGCGATGATGAAATTAATCAAGTGAAATCGGCTAGAAATGAGGATATGAACAAGTATATGCCTATCTTCAAACTGCCTCGCTACGGCAAGAATATCACCATGCGCATGGCCGATCGCAACGCTATCCATCCAGCGTTACAGCGCGAAACATCACTGATTTGGAATGGATCAACATTTAGCGTTGACCGATAATTAGTAACATAGTATTAATTATCACAAAGTGAAAACGTCATTTAACACATTTCTCATTTATTAATTTTTTTATTTTATTCATTATGAAAAAATCTTTATTGTTCTGCTTGGTTTTCTTTATAGCTTTTTATGGCTCAAACAAAGCATCGGCACAATTGGCTAAAGGCTATTATTATGTACATGTGGCCTTAGATCTAAACTATTGTCTTGACTTACATAAGGCTATAGTTCAAGATGGCGGTAACATCCAGCTCTATCGTTCTAACGGCACAAGAGCCCAACAGTGGTATTTTCAGCCTAACAGCGATGGCACTTATTTCATTCGCTCGGCGATGAATACCGACTATGTGCTTGACGTCAAGAAAGGCGTAGTGCAAGATGGCTCAAACATCCAGCTTTACCACTACAATGGAACAAAAGCTCAGCGCTGGTATCTTGAACCATTAGGCAATGGATATTTCTATATCCAATCGGCCCTAAACCCCGACTATGTGATTGACTTAAGGAAGGGTTCGATTACCAACGGAAATAACATCCAGCTCTACCACAACAATGGCACAAAAGCCCAAAAGTGGAAAATCAACAAGTAATTATTATTAGTTTAATAGAAAAATGAAAAAAGCATTTTACAGCATCATTATGGCTGCTGTGGCCTTAATGCCATTGATGGCCTCGGCTCAAGGCGATTTGCAACCAAAGACCGACAAACGTGGATTCTACAGCCTCGTTGATTGCCCAACCTCGCTGTCGTTCATTAAAGTCGCTTCAGAGGAGCAGGAAGATGGCTCTTACAAAGTGAGCATTTATCGCGGCAGGGAATTGTCGCAAACCTTCAACTTCGAAGTCACTAGTAGCGACCTGTACTATCTTGATGCAAACTTCGATGGCTACATGGATATCTTGGTAGGACCTGCAGCTTCGCGCAATTATAGCACAATCTTGCTCTGGAACGATAAGATGGGAGAGTTTGTGCCTATGAATGGTGACTATCTTAACGGCAACTTCATTGTAAATCCTAGCAAGAAGATCCTTGTTGGTCAAGGTTCGGCCAGTTACTGCTCAGAGTATTACACTCGCTATGAGTGGCAAGGCAATCGCCTGGTTCCTACTGAGACCCTGATTGAGATTAACGATCCCAATGCCTACAAAGAATATGGTGTAAAGCGTCGCTATACCGTTGTCAAAGGTGACAATTATAACAATATTGCTGCAAACAAGAAAGTGGAGACCAATAAGAAATCGAAACTTCCTGCTGAATGGCGTACCATCCTAGCGGAATTCGGGATGTAACTAATGTATTGTAAAGACATTTTCTGTTATGAAAAAATCAATATTTAGCATCATTGTGGCTGCTGTGGCGTTGTTGCCACTGCAAGTCCTGGCTCAGGAGTTAAAAACCAGTGGTACTGGTGCTGCTGATATAGTGCCCGCCGGTTGGGAGTCATTTTTCAAGACTGGCGACCTGAACGGTGATGGCATTGCCGACCTCGTGCTTGTGGCCACGCCTTGCGACAAGGAGAAAATGACGACACGCGAAGATGGCTATGTATATAACTATAACCAGCCAATACTTGCCATTTACTGGGGCGAGAAAAACGGCAACTTCAGGCTTTTCAAGCAGTATGACAACGTGATTCCAGCGCGAGAAGACGAGTTTACAAGTATCACACCATCGCTTGACATTACCAAGAAAGGAACGCTCAAAATCGATTTGGAATATTTCTACACTGCAGGAAGCTGGACTCAACCCACTACATCGCACGTGTTCAGCTATCGCAATGGAGACTTTTACCTTATAGGGAAAGATGTTACCGAACTGGAGCGCACCACTGGCAAAACGGTTGAGACAAGCGAGAACTATCTCACTCACAAGCGCATCGTCACTACCGAGCGTCCTAAGCGTAAGCCTGTCGTTAAACACACCCGTCTGAAAAAAGCAAATTTAAAACCATTGGGATTTAATCTCGACGAGTAATCGTAGTTTAGATGTTATTGTGGCTTGATCTCGGCTTTCTAGTCATCTCAAGAGATCAAGCCACATTTTTTTTGTTATTATCATTTGACCCGTTTAATCGCATTTTTTCAAAAAAAATGCTAAAAACGATACATATTATAAATAAAAGTGCTATATTTGTA
>JAGCRW010000073.1 GCA_017964485.1 Muribaculaceae bacterium
AGGGTGGCAAGGATGTTGACAACCTCAAGGAAGAGCTCAAGAAGCTCACCAGCAAGGACGTTCAAATCAATATCTACGAGGTTAAGCGCCCCGAACTCGACGCCGAAATCGTAGCAAGCACCATCGCACGTCAAATCGAGGGCAAGATCGCCTATCGCCGTGCTGTGAAAATGGCTATCGCTTCTACTATGCGTCTCGGTGCCGAGGGTATCAAGGTGCAAGTGAGCGGACGACTCAACGGTGCCGAAATGGCTCGCTCTGAGATGTTCAAGGAAGGACGTACTCCTCTGCACACTCTTCGTGCCGACATCGACTACGCTCTCGTTCCTGCTCTCACTAAGGTAGGTCTTATTGGCGTTAAGGTTTGGATATGCCGCGGTGAGGTTTATGGCAAGAAAGATCTTGCTCCTAACTTCGCAAGCAGCAACGACCGTCGTCAGGGTGGCGCCAACCGCCGTGGTGGTTTCCGCAACCGTAAAAGCAACCGTTAATCTTTATTGACTTTTTAACAAGACAAGAAAATGTTACAACAACCAAAACGTTTAAGATACAGAAGACCCTCCGATGGTAAGGTGCGTCAGTACAGCAAGAGAGGCAACCAGCTGGCCTTTGGCTCATTTGGTATCAAGGCTCTCGAGTCGAAATGGATCACCGCTCATCAAATTGAGGCTGCCCGTGTCGCTGTGACACGCTACATGCAGCGCGAGGGTAATATTTGGATTCGCATCTTCCCACACAAGCCTATTACTCGCAAGCCTGCCGACGTGCGTATGGGTAAAGGTAAAGGTGATGTGGCTGGATATGTCGCTCCCGTCTTCCCAGGACGCGTCCTGATCGAGGTTGACGGCGTTAGCTTTGAGATCGCTAAAGAGGCTCTCCGCCTTGCCGCTCAAAAGCTTCCAATTCCCACCAAGTTCATCGTTCGTCATGACTACGATCCTTCACAGAATGTGTAATCTTTAAAAATTGACAATTAATTATGAAGAATAAAGAATTGAGAGAGTTGACCGATAAGGAACTCAAAGATCGCCTGGAGCAAGCCGAGAAAGATTATGTGCAGCTCAAGATTCAGCACTCGATCTCGCCACTCGACAATCCAGCCAAGATTACACTTGACCGTCGAGACATCGCACGCATGAAAACCGAGCTCCGCGCTCGTGAACTCAAAATTAATAAGTAATCCCCAAATTTAACACATCCATAACATGGAAGAGAAAAGAAATTTAAGAAAAGAAAGAATTGGGGTTGTCTCAAGCAACAAGGGTGACAAGACTATCACTGTTACAGTGAAGTACAAAGAGAAACACCCAATCTACGGAAAGTTTGTCAACAAGACAAAGAAATATCACGCTCATGATGAGAAGAACGAGTGCAATGTGGGCGACAAAGTGCGCCTCATGGAGACTCGCCCTCTGAGCAAAACCAAGAGATGGAGATTAGTTGAAATAATCGAAAAAGCTAAGTAATTATGATTCAAGCAGAAAGCAGATTAACAGTTGCCGACAACAGCGGTGCAAAGGAAGTCCTCTGCATTCGCGTGCTTGGAGGTACAGGACGCCGTTACGCTTCGGTAGGCGACATGATTGTCGTTACCGTTAAGAACGCCATCCCTTCGAGTGATATTAAGAAAGGTACAGTATCGCGCGCTGTAGTTGTTAGAACAAAGAAGGAAATCCGCCGTCAAGACGGTTCTT
This sequence comes from Muribaculaceae bacterium, assembly GCA_017964485.1. GTDB lineage: Bacteria > Bacteroidota > Bacteroidia > Bacteroidales > Muribaculaceae > Sodaliphilus. The sequence goes on from JAGCRW010000073.1 coordinate 1,695, forward strand.
ACATTCGCTTCGACGACAACGCTTGCGTGTTGCTTACCAATGCTGGTGAGTTGAGAGGAACTCGCATCTTTGGCCCCGTAGCCCGTGAGCTGCGTGCCACCAACATGAAGATTGTTTCGCTCGCTCCCGAAGTTCTGTAATCCTATAACAACGCAAAACAATTTAAGAAATGGCTAAGTTACACATAAAGAAAGACGACACCGTCTATGTTCTCGCTGGTGACGACAAGGGTAAAACTGGTCGCGTCTTAAGCATTGATGCTAAGAAGAACCGTGCTATCGTGGAAGGTGTCAACATGGTATCTAAGAGTACCAAGCCTAATGCACAGCACCCACAGGGTGGCATTATCAAGAAGGAAGCCCCCATTCACATGTCTAATCTGAATGTGGTTGATCCTAAGACCAAAAAACCAACTCGCGTTGGGTTCAAGATCGACGAGAAGGGCAATAAAGTTCGTATTTCTAAAAAATCAGGAGAGGAGATTAAGTAATATGGCAACTACACTTAAGAAAAAATATGACGACGTGATTGCTCCAGCTTTGATGAAGCAATTCAACTACAGCTCCCCTATGCAGATTCCACGCCTCGTGAAGATCGTCCTCAATGAGGGTCTCGGCGACGCCACACAAGACAAGAAAATCATTGAGACTGCTATCACCGAGCTCACTACTATCACTGGCCAGAAGGCAGTGCAGACAGTTTCGAAGAAAGACATCTCTAACTTCAAGCTGCGTAAGAAAATGCCAATCGGCGCTCGCGTGACTCTGCGTCGTGACCGCATGTATGAGTTCATGGAGAGATTCATCCGCATCGCTCTGCCACGTATCCGCGACTTCAAGGGTATCGAGGGCAAGCTCGATGGACGTGGTAACTACACCGTTGGTGTTTCGGAGCAGATTATCTTCCCCGAAATCAACATCGACAATGTGAACAAGATGACAGGTATGAACATCACCTTCGTCACTACCGCTAAGACCGACGAGGAAGGTTATGCTCTGCTCAAGGAGTTTGGCCTGCCTTTCAAGAACGCTAAATAATTTTTAAAAAAGAAGATTTGATATGGCAAAAGAATCAATGAAGGCTCGTCAGGCCAAGAGAGAAAGAATGGTCGCTAAGTATGCCGCCAAGCGTGCAGCCCTCAAAGCTGCTGGCGACTATGAGGCACTCCAGGCACTGCCACGCAACGCTTCTCCAGTGAGACTGCACAACCGCTGCAAAATCTCGGGACGTCCCAAAGGTTACATGCGTCAGTTTGGTATCTCACGTATCAACTTCCGCGAGATGGCCTCTCAGGGCCTCATCCCAGGAGTGAGAAAAGCTAGCTGGTAATTTTCTCTGAGAATTTAAAAAACAAAAAACGTAGTATTAAATATTGTTCGACTAACTGTTCGAATTAATTTAAACAACATTAAATAAAATGACTGATCCAATTGCAGATTATTTGACAAGATTGAGGAATGCGATCAAGGCACAGCACCGTGTCGTTGAAATCCCTTCTTCGAAATTGAAGAAAGAGATCACTAAGATTCTCTTCGATCAGGGCTACATCCTTAACTACAAGTTTGTAGAGCCCGAAGACTCTCCTGTAGGTACCATCAAGATCGCGCTCAAGTATGACGCCGTCGACAAGGTAAATGCAATCAAGTGTCTCAAGCGTGTCTCTAGGCCTGGTCTCCGCCAGTATGCCGGTTACAAAGACATGCCACGCGTGTTAAATGGTTTAGGTATCGCCATCGTGTCAACCTCTAAGGGCGTTATGACCAACAAGGAGGCCAAGGCACAGAAGATTGGTGGCGAGGTTTTGTGTTACGTTTATTAATAAATAGGAGGATATAACTATGTCAAGAATAGGTAAATTGCCAATCGCTATACCCGCCGGCGTAACAATCGACGTTAAAGACAACGTAATCACCGTTAAGGGTCCTAAGGGCGAGCTCAAGCAAGCAGTGAACCCTAATATCAAGGTTGAGGTTGAGGATGGTAACATCACCGTTTCTCGCCCCGACGACAACCGCGAGTCTCGCGCTCAGCACGGCCTCTATCGCGCTCTCATCAACAACATGGTGACCGGCGTTAGCACAGGCTTCAAGAAAGAGCTCGAAATCGTGGGTGTAGGTTACAAGGCCGAGAGCAAAGGACAAGTGCTCCAACTCACTCTGGGTTACTCTCACGCTATCTATCTGAAGATGCCTCCCGAGGTTCAGGTAAATGCTGTTACCGAGCGTAACAAGAACCCACTCATCACTCTCGAGTCATGCGACAAGCAGCTTCTTGGACAAATTTGCGCCAAGATCCGCTCATTCCGTAAGCCCGAACCTTACAAGGGCAAGGGTGTTAAGTTCGTTGGCGAGGTTATTCGCCGCAAGTCAGGTAAAACGGCTGCTGCCAAATAATAATTAAGACACTTACACTACTATGATATCAAAAGAACAAAGACGTAGAAAAATCAAGGCTCGTATCCGCGGTAAAATCAGCGGTACAGCTCAGCGTCCACGCTTGTGCGTCTTCCGCAGCAACAAGCAAATCTATGCTCAGCTCATCGACGACGTGGCTGGTAACACTCTCGTGTCGGCCTCTTCTAAGGGTATCGAGCAGGGCACCAAGAGCGAAATCGCAGCTCAGGTAGGCGAGAATGTAGCCAAGAAGGCTATCGCCGCAGGTATTGATACTGTCGTTTTCGACCGCAATGGTTTCTTGTTCCACGGCCGCGTTAAGTCGCTCGCCGATGGAGCTCGCAAGGGTGGTCTCAAATTCTAAAATCACAATTATGGCTAAAAATAATAGAGTTAAAGTTTCAAGCGATGTAGAATTGAAAGATCGCCTCGTGGCTATCAACCGCACCACCAAGGTTACTAAGGGTGGTCGCACATTCACTTTCGCTGCTATCGTTGTCGTTGGTGACGGCAATGGTGTGATTGGTTACGGCCTCGGTAAGGCCAATGAGGTTACTACCGCTATCGCCAAGGGCGTAGAGGTGGCTAAGAAGAACCTCATCAAGGTGCCCGTTTACAAAGGCACTATCCCTCACGAGCAAGCCGCTAAGTTTGGTGGCTCACGCATCATCATGCAACCCGCCACTCCAGGTACTGGTGTTAAGGCCGGTGGTGCCATGCGTGCCGTTCTCGAGAGTGTCGGTATTACCGACGTGATCTGTAAGTCGAAGGGCTCTTCTAACCCTCACAACCTCGTGAAGGCTACCTTCAAGGCGCTCTCTGAGCTCCGCAGCCCTATGACTGTTGCCCACTATCGTGGTATTTCTTTGGAAAAAGTGTTTAACGGATAAAATTAATGACTACTATGGCTAAAATTAGAATCAAACAAGTCAAGAGCCGCATCAATCGTCCGGCACGTCAGAAAAGAACCCTCGATGCTCTGGGTCTGAGAAAAATGAATCAAGTCGTTGAGAAGGAAGACACTCCTCAAGTCTTGGGTATGATTAACCAAGTTCGTCACCTTGTAGAAGTAACGAACGCCGAATAATAACTTCAATAAGCACTATGGAATTAAGTAATTTACAACCAGCAGTAGGTTCCAACAAGAGCAAGCGTCGCATTGGTCGCGGACCAGGTAGCGGCATGGGAGGAACTTCTACTCGCGGACACAAGGGTGCCAAGTCGCGCTCGGGTTACAAGAACAAGGTGGGATTCGAAGGTGGTCAGATGCCGCTTCAGCGCCGTGTGCCTAAATTCGGATTCAAGAACATCAACCGCGTTGAGTACAAAGCCATCAACATTGCAACTATTGAGCAGCTCGCTGCCACTAAGAACCTCGACAAGGTTACCGTGGCCGACCTCATCCAGGCTGGTTTCGTTCGCAAGAACCAACTCGTGAAAATACTTGGTGTTGGCACACTCAGCAAGAAAATTGATGTTGAGGCTAACGCATTCTCTAAGAAAGCTGAGGAAATCATTACCGCAGCTGGAGGAACTATCAACAAACTTTAATTAAGAGATAATGAAACTCATTCAAACATTAAAGAATATCTGGAAGATTGAAGACCTGCGCAAGAGGCTTACTATCACCTTCTTGTTCATCCTGATTTATCGATTTGGATGTCAGGTTGTATTGCCAGGCATTAACCCTAACGACCTTCAGAAGCTCGCTGACTTTACCAATAAGACTGGTCTTATGCAGCTGCTCGATATGTTCTCAGGTGGTGCCTTCTCTCAGGCTTCAATCTTTGCCCTCGGTATCATGCCCTATATCACTGCATCAATCGTGATTCAGCTTATGGGTATGGTGGTACCTAGTTTCCAGAAGATGCAGCGTGAAGGTGAGAGCGGACGCATGAAGCTCAACCAGTACACTCGCTACCTCACAGTAGCCATCCTCTTGGTGCAGGGTCTTGCTTATCTTCTGAACCTTCAGCATCAAGTGGGTATGGGTTTTAACGGCTGGTATCTGGCCTTCCTAACCATCGTGCTCTCTGCTGGTGGTATGTTCATCATGTGGCTCGGCGAGAAAATCACCGACAAGGGTATTGGTAACGGTATCTCACTCATTATCTTCGTGGGTATCATTGCTCGTTTCCCAAGTGCTATCTCGCAGGAGTTCACCAGTCGTCTTACTAGCTCACAAGGTGGTCTCGTGATGTTCCTTGTTGAGATTATCGTGCTCTTCGCTGTTACAGCAGGCGCCGTAATGCTCACACAAGGTACTCGCAAGGTGCCCGTTCAGTATGCTAAGCGCATTGTAGGCAACAAGCAATATGGTGGTGCACGTCAGTATATTCCTCTCAAGGTTAATGCTGCCAACGTGATGCCTATCATCTTTGCTCAGGCTCTTATGTTCATTCCTCTTACTTTCGCGCAGTTTAGCAAAGACGGCTCTTTTGCTGCTACCTTTACCGACATCAACGGATTCTGGTACAACCTGATTTACTTCCTCCTCATCGTGGCATTTACTTATTTCTACACTGCCATCACAGTGCGACCCACTCAGATGGCTGAGGAGATGAAGAAGAACAGCGGATTTATACCAGGCATCAAGCCAGGAAAGAAGACTGCCGAGTATCTCGACTCGATCATGTCGCGCATCACTCTGCCAGGTTCTATCTTCCTCGGTATTGTGGCTATCATGCCTGCTTTCGCAAGATTGTTTGGTGTGAACCAGCACTTCGCTCAGTTCTTCGGTGGAACATCATTGCTCATTAGTGTGGGTGTTGTTCTCGACACGCTGCAGCAAATCGAGACTCACCTCAGGATGCACCACTACGACGGTCTCATGAAGAGTGGTAAAATCAAGGGCAGAGCTTCTTAATGCATCCCTTCCCACTAAATGATTTATAACTCAAGTTTTGAGTATGATTTATTTAAAGACCGAAGAAGAGATAGAATTGCTCAGGGAAGCTGACCTCGTGGTGGCGCGCACACTCGGCGAACTTGCCAAGTGGGTCGCCCCCGGGATCACCACCCGAAGGCTCAACAATATTGCCGACGAGTACATCCGATCACAAGGATGCGTGCCAGGGTTCGTAGGACTCTATGGATATCCAGCATCGGTGTGCATCTCAGTTAACGAGACAGTAGTACATGGCATTCCTTCGGGATATGTGCTAAGAGAAGGCGACATCGTTTCTATCGACTGCGGAGCGGTAACTAAAGAAGGCTTCAATGGAGACTCATGCTACACATTCTGTGTAGGCGAAGTGAGCGACGAGGTGAGACAACTCCTCGTTACTACCAAAGAAGCTCTCTACGAGGGAATAAAGAAAGCTATCCCAGGTAACCGCATCGGAGACATTGGTAACACCATTCAGCAGTACTGCGAGAAAAGAGGATATGGAGTAGTGCGCGAGATGTGCGGGCACGGAGTGGGTAAGAAACTCCACGAAGATCCCGACGTTCCAAACTACGGACGACGCGGCACAGGCCCCCTTATCAAGAACGGCATGACGATTGCCATTGAGCCCATGATCAACTTGGGAAGCAAGAACATCGTCATCGAGCGTGACGGATGGACAACACGCACCAAAGACTTCAAGCCCTCGGCTCACTTTGAGCACTCTGTGGCAGTACATAATGGCAAACCCGATATTCTCTCTTCTTTTGAATACATCAAAGAAGTGCTTGGAGACCGATTCATTTAAATAAATTATTACTCACATCACACACACGATTATTTTATGGCTAAACAAAATGCTATCGAACTGGACGGAACAATCGTTGAGGCATTGTCAAATGCTATGTTCCGCGTCGAACTGGAGAACGGTCATCAAATCACAGCTCACATCTCGGGAAAGATGAGGATGCACTACATCAAAATCCTCCCCGGCGACAAAGTGAGAGTGGAGATGTCACCCTACGACTTGAGCAAGGGAAGAATTGCTTTTAGATACAAATAATTTAGATTCATTTAAAAAAATCACAACTTACATAAACACACTACTATGAAAGTAAGAGCTTCAATAAAAAAACGCAGCGACGACTGCAAAATCGTGCGTCGTAAAGGGCGTTTATACGTGATTTGCAAGAAAAATCCTAAGTTTAAGCAGCGTCAAGGATAATTTTTATTAATTTTGCACAAAATTTCAGTTTTATAATATGGCAATAAGAATTGTGGGCGTTGACCTGCCCCAGAA
>JAGCRW010000074.1 GCA_017964485.1 Muribaculaceae bacterium
AAGGGACGACTACTTGCTTGATAGGGTGACGATGGGGATCAGCATCTCTTCCATCGAGATTCCTCCGTGATGGAAAGTGTCACGGAAGTACTGCACATAGTAGTTGTAATTGTTGGGATAGGCGAAGAAGTCGCGGTTAGTGGCGAATATGTAGGTAGATGCCACATTAGGGCTTGGCAGTCCCACCTTTTTGGGCTGCTTGATTTCAAACACCTGCTTAGGGTTGTAGCTCAAGTTCTTACTTACCTTATAGCGCAGGTTCGTGTTGGTATTGCGATCACCGATAACTTTCACAGCGTTATCCACCTTTATGGTGCCGTGGTCGGTGGTGATAACGACTTTAGCTCCACGATGCGCTATCTGCTTGAAAATCTCAAAGGCATAGGAGTTCTTAAACCAAGAGACTGTGAGCGAACGGTAGGCTTCATCTGTATTGGCAAGTTCGCGTATCATCTTCGACTCGGTGCGCTGATGCGACATCATATCAACAAAGTTGAATACTATAACGTTAAGGTCGTTCTTGTCAAGCGCAGCGAAGTTCTGCAACAGCCGCTCGCCAGCGGTAGAGTCGTTGAGTTTATTGTAGGAGAACTTGTATGGCTTACGATAGCGCTCGAGGATTGTTCTCACTAGAGGCTCCTCGTTGACATTCTTTCCTTCTTCCTCGTCCTCATCGACCCATAGGTCGGGGAACATCTTCTCTATATCAACTGGCAACAGCCCTGAGAAGATGGCGTTGCGCGCATACTGGGTGGCGGTTGGCAGAATAGACGTGTAGAGTCCGTCATCATCGATGTTAAAATATTCGCTGAGCAGCGGGCTGATGGTCTTCCACTGGTCGAGACGGAAATTGTCGATGACGATAAAATACACTTTCTCGCCCTTGTCGAGCAACGGAAAAACGCGTGTCTTGAATATCTCGTTGCTGCGCAGGGGGTGGTCGTCGCTGGCGTACCAATCCTCGTAGTTGCGCTTCACAAACTTGGAAAACATGCCGTTGGCCTCAGTCTTCTGCATCTTGAGCATCTCACCCATGCCAGTATCGGCCGAAGTGAGGGTGAGTTCCCACCTCACTAGCGTAGTGTAAAGTTCATACCAATCCTCAATGGAATGGGCCTGGGCTATCATCTGACTGATTTTCATGAACTCTTGCTGATAGTCGCTCGTAGCCTTCTGCGCCACGAGAGCATCGCTGTGCAGATTCTTCTTTATAGACAGAAGAATCTGCATGGGGTTGACAGGTTTGATGAGATAGTCGGCAATCTGACTGCCAATGGCTTGGTTCATGATGTTCTCCTCCTCACTCTTGGTGATCATGATGACGGGAACGTTGGGTTGCGATATTTTTATCTGCTGCAAAGCCTCTAGTCCGCTGATGCCAGGCATATTCTCGTCGAGAATGATGAGATTATAGTTCTGCGAGGCGATAGCGTCAAGCGCATCGCGTCCGTTGGTCACTGTCTCAACTTCATAACCTTTATTCTTGAGGAAAAGTATGTGTGGCTTGAGGAGATCTATCTCATCGTCGGCCCATAAAATCAGTTCTTTGCTCATAATGCATTGTTTTTATTTTGTCACAAAGATACAACATTATTGCGAACTAAAAAAGCGATAAAGCGTGAACATCAAAAATTTTAAGTATATTTGCAACATAAAATACCAATAAATAATTAGAGCAATGATAAGAAAAGTTATGATGATAGCGATAGCAGTGTGTTGTGTGGGTGCAATTGGTGCCAAGAAAGTGAACATGCAACGCCTTGAGGCGCGACTCGACTCAGTGATGAATTCGCATTATGACCCACAATCGCCAGGTGCAGCGCTGCTAATAGCCAAGAATGGCAAGGCTATATATGACAAAGGCATAGGCATTGCCGACATGGCTACCGGCGAGAAGATTGACGGCAACACGGCGTTCAATATCGCCAGCATCAGTAAGCAGTTCACCGCCATTGGCGCGCTGAAGATGCAGGAGATGGGACTTATAGACCTCAATAATAGTGTCGCCAGCTACTTTCCTGAACTGAAAAATGACATCTGGGAAAAAGTGAAACTGCGCCATCTACTCAGCCACAGTTCTGGAGTCCCCGACGCCCGTCCTCGTGGCGACCGCAACTTTATGCTCACTGCCACCGATGAGCAGAGCGTTCAGTACATGAAAGACCTCACCGAACTCCATTTCGAACCAGGCACCGACTATGAATACATCAACCCCACTTTTGACCTGTTCTATTTCCTCGTGGAGATGAAGACAGACATGAAGTTTGTTGATTTCCAGAAAAAACACCTATTCGACCGCGCAGGAATGAAGAATGTGCAGTATTTCACTCCCGATGCAAATATTCCACATATGGCTCACGGATATATTGTGAACGAAGATGCCGAGGTGAGTGGCAGTGACAGCGATTACGCCAAGAAGCGCGAGAAGGTGGATAACGACTACGTTGACGGCAAGGGTGTGCACTGGGCAGAATGTGACTATGGCGAAGAGACATTCTTCGCCACCAAGGCAGACGGCGGAATCTACACCACAACACACGACTTCCTCAAGTGGGAGAACGCACTGCGGCGCAACACACTTGTCAAAAAATCGTCAAAGCAGAAAGCCTATACGCCTAACACCAAAGTCACTGGCAGCAAGTGGAGCGGATACCAGAACCGCGAGAACACATGGTACGGCTATGGCTGGTTTATCGACAAGACACCAGGGCGTGAGGTAAAAATATACCACACCGGCGACAATGGCGGTTTCCAAGCCTACGCCGCAAAATATGAGCGCAGCCGCGTTAACGTGATAATGCTAGAAAACCAAAGCACTGTTGACCGCTGGACCCTGCAGCTCGAGATAGAAAGGATTTTGCGGGAAGAAGGAGTGCTTCGTTAATACAAAATGCAAATTTTAACGTGAGAGGGAAACAAACCGAAAACCGAACTCATCATGGGATAATCGGCTTTGTTTTTGCTACACACAAGATTAGGCACCTGCCTCCTTATCCCAAAGGACTTCTTCCACGTTGTTTGTCACATTGCAGTGGCGTGCGAGAATGAAAAAAAAGTCGCTAAGACGATTGAGGTAGCGCTGAGCTAGTGGGTTAAGGGGTTGCTGTGAGGCAAGAGTCACCACACGGCGCTCGGCACGACGGGTCACAGTGCGGCAGATGTCGCAGCATACAGAGGCTGTAGTGCCTCCAGGCAAGATGAATCCCCGCATTGGAGGAAGCTGTTCATCGAGGGTGTCAATCATCGCCTCGACCGCCTTAACATCATTGTCGCTTAGACCATAGACGGGAGCTTCTGCATCGCTTTGCTCGGTGGCAAGGTATGCGCCCAGGTTGAATAACTTGTTCTGAATTATGAAGATAAGCTTTTCCACATCAGGGTCTGAACCTTTTAAAGCATGAGCGAGTTGGCCGATGTGTGCATTCAGCTCGTCTACAGTACCATAAGCCTCTACGCGGATGTCATCTTTCAAGACGCGTTGACCTCCAACGAGTGAGGTGGTTCCTTTATCGCCAGTGAGGGTATAGACTTTTGATTTCATAACTTGTTTATTTCATTTAGTTTGTTAATTAGTTCTTGTGCGTTGCTTACCAAGATTGATCGGTCGATGCTTGCTGCGCGAGCAAACTGTGACTGTGCAGTATTGCGAAGCTGCTGAGCCTGAGCGGTGTACATATCGTTGTGATTCACAACTATGATAGGACGATCGCTGCCCTCCACCACAAGATGCGACAGGGTGGAAATCCACTCGTCAATAGTGCCCAGGCCGCCTGGAAGCACCACAAAGACATCGCCACGAGCAATGAGTCTCGATTTGCGGTCGTTCAAGTCTCGGGCTAGCATCAATTCTGTGCATAGCGGGTCGGCGCGGTGCTTGAAGAACTCGGGCACGATGCCAACCACATTTTCGCAGCCTGCCTCGCGCGCAGCCTGAGCAGTGACGTGCATCAACCCAGCATTCACCCCACCATAAACAAGGGTGTGGTAGTTTTCACCTATCCATCGCCCAAGAGTAGCAGCTATGTCGATAATCTCTTTAGGGAGATCGGGATTAGCAGAGCAATAAACAACAACGTTCATTTAAAAAGTGTAAAGAATTAATTGGAAAAGTGAAGAAAAGGGTTCCTTTTTCTTCACTTTTGAGACAATTGGGGTTGAGCCCGATTGTCTCATTTTTTGCATTTTTTCTTTGTAGCGGGTTTCTTTGCTACGGGCTTCTTTACGGCTTTAGTTTTTTGGGGCTGAAGTCGCAGAATCAGTGCCGAGCGAGCAGGGATGTAGAGTTTGAGCCAACCTAGACCTGCGCTGTCATAGAGTAGGTCGGGCTGGGTGAAGTGTTTCACGCCCTCATCCACATTTCCATAGCCGCCATAGCGTGCGTTATCGCTAGTTAGCACCCCATGATACTCACCTGCTGGAGCGAGGAATCCGTAGTCGCTGAACGACTGCACTGGGTTGAAGTTGAACACAAACACCAAGTCACCACGCATGTAGGCGAGTATCTGGTCATCGTCTTTGTCCCATAGCTTGCGTATAGGCAGCGCTTGGAAGTTGTGGATGCCACCAATCAGATGCATCACATCATTGTCCCAGTTATTGAGGAACTGATACTTAAGATCTTCGCGGTCAACAAGATCCCACTGACGGCGGGCATACTTATAGCTCCATCCGTTACCGTCGCGCGGGAAGTCAATCCACTCGGGATGTCCCCACTCGTTGCCCATGAAGTTAAGGTAACCGCCATTAATAGTCGATGCTGTGACAAGACGGATAAGTTTGTGCAGAGCGATGCCTCTGCTCACCACGCCGTTGTCGTCGCCAGTCATCATGTGCCAATACATCTCCTTGTCAATCAAGCGGAAGATGATTGTCTTGTCCCCCACTAGTGCCTGGTCGTGACTCTCGGCATAGGAGATTGTCTTCTCATCGGCGCGACGGTTAGTGAGTTCCCAGAATATAGATGTGGGTTTCCAGTGCTCGTCTTTTTGTTCTTTGATGGTTTTGATCCAGTAATCGGGTATTCCCATCGCCATACGATAATCGAAGCCTATGCCGCCATCTTTCACTTTTCGTGCCAGGCCAGGCATACCGCTCATCTCCTCGGCGATAGTGATAGCATGAGGATTAACCTCATGGATGAGTTTATTTGCAAGAGTCAGATATGTTATGGCATTGGTATCCTGATTGCCATTGTAGTAGTCCTCATAGCCGCCAAACGCCTGTCCAAGACCGTGGTTGTAATAAAGCATTGATGTCACGCCATCGAAGCGGAAGCCGTCAAACTTATACTCCTCAAGCCAGAACTTGCAGTTGCTGAGCAGGAAGTTGAGAACGGCATTCTTGCCATAGTCGAAGCACAGCGAATCCCAAGCCGGATGCTCGCGCTTGCCGTCACCATAGAAGTAGAGGTCGTAGCTGCCGTCGAAGCGTCCCAGACCCTCCACCTCGTTTTTCACGGCATGGGAGTGAACGATATCCATAATCACGGCAATGCCGCGAGAGTGTGCGTCGTCGATGAGGTGCTTCAGTTCTTCGGGAGTGCCAAAGCGGCTTGACGCGGCATAGAAGCTAGACACGTGATAGCCAAATGAGCCATAATAAGGATGCTCCTGAATCGCCATAATCTGGATAGCATTGTAGCCGTCGTCGGCGATTCTAGGCAAGATGTTGGTGCGGAACTCTTCGTAAGTGCCCACACCCTCACGGTTCTGTGCCATTCCGATATGGCATTCATAGATGAGCAACGGCTGTACGTTAGGCTTGAATCTCTTTACCTTGAACTCATATTTTTCCTCGGGGTTCCAAACTTGAGCCGAGAAAATCTTGGTGTTGTCGTCCTGAACCACTCGAGTTGCATAAGCGGGAATGCGCTCACCCTGGCCACCATCCCAGTGGATGGAGAGCTTAAACAGGTTGCCGTGTTTCATGCCACGCTCAGGCAAGGTGATTTCCCAGTTGCCGTTATCAAGGGGACGCATCTTATAGGGGGCGCACTCAGTCCAATTGTTAAAGTCGCCAATCACGAAAATCTCGGTGGCATTAGGTGCCCATTCGCGCAGCACCCAGCCTTTGTTAGTATGATGGAGTCCGTAGTAGTTATAGGCATTAGCAAAATCTACCAATGTGCCATTCTCGCCAGTGAGCTCTTTCTCTTTATTCAAAAAATCGTTGTGACGTCCCACAATGGCTTCTTCAAAAGGTTCCAGCCAGGGGTCATCTTTGATGATGGAGAGTGTCTTTTTCTTCATAATATTATATATTTATAATGTGTAGTCGATGAAAATCAATGTTTGGTGCAAAAATAACAAAAAACAATTACGTTTGCAACATTTTTTGCAGTTTTAGAAATTTTCTTTAATTTTGTAGGCTGAAAACAAACTGGACTTTCTATAAATTCCAACTATTGCAAAAAAACATCATTGTGTTATGATGAAAGAGAATACCATAAAGATTTTTGAGGAGAGCTTCCGCAACAACTGGGAGCTCCCCGCGTTGAGTGACTACAACACCAAGCAAACTCTGACCTACGGTGACTTTGCCGAACAGATTGCACGTTTACACCTTATATATAAAGAGTGTGGCATCAAGCCAGGCGACCGAGTGGCGCTCATTGGCAAGAACACGCCAAGTTGGGTGGTTGTGTTCATTGGCACCATCACCTATGGTGCTGTGATAGTGCCCATTCTTCAGGAGTTCAACCCTCGCGATGCTCAACACATCATCAACCATAGTGAGGCTAGTCTGCTCTATGCCAGCAATGCGATATGGGAGTCGTTTGACTTCGACAACATGCGCCACATACGCGCTGCCATCTCGCTTGACAACGGCAGCCTGCTAGCGCAGAAAGACGAGGAGACCGTTGACGTGGCACTCGAAAATATCGACGCGCTCATGCAGCAGACATATCCCAACGGTTTCACTGCCGCTTGCATCAACTACATAGAGCGCAGCAACGACGAGCTCATGGAGATCAACTATACCAGCGGCACCACAGGCTTCAGCAAGGGTGTGATGCTCACAGGTAACAACTTGGCTGGAAATATCGTGTATGGCATCAACTCACAGCTTCACCGCCGTGGCACTCGCTGCGTGTCGTTCTTGCCGCTCGCTCATGCCTATGGCTGCGCCTTCGATATGCTCACCCCACTGGCAGTGGGCTCACACATCACCTTACTTGGTCGCATTCCCGCCCCAAAAATCATTGTCAAGGCTATGCAGGAAATCAAGCCTCACCTTGTGATTTGTGTCCCATTGGTGCTTGAGAAAATCTACAGCAAGATGATTGTGCCCATGATCAGCAAGACCAAACTGCGCTGGGCGCTGGCAGTGCCTTACCTTGACCGAAGGATTTATGAGCAGATTCGCAAACGCCTTATAGAGGCCTTTGGCGGAGAGTTTGAGGAAGTGATAGTGGGTGGCGCTCCATTCAATGCCGAGGTAGAGGAGTTTCTTTACAAAATAAAGTTCCCTTTCACCGTGGGCTACGGCATGACCGAGTGCGCGCCGCTAGTGAGTCACACCCCGTGGCGCGAGTTTGTGCTCCATAGCGCTGGACGTGTGCTACCAGGCATCATGGAATGCAAAATATTGAGCGATGATCCTGAAAATATCCCAGGCGAGATATGTATCAAGGGCGAAAACGTAATGAGGGGCTACTTCCACAACACCGAGGCTACCGACAAGGTGCTGCACGAGGACGGATGGCTGCACACTGGCGACATGGGTACACTCTCAGCCGACGGCACTATCTTCATTCGCGGCCGCCTCAAAACAATGCTCTTGAGTTCCAATGGACAGAATATCTATCCTGAAGAGATTGAGGCCAAGCTAAACAACATGCTATATGTGAGTGAAAGCCTTGTTGTGGATCGTGACCATAAACTTGTGGCACTTGTATATCCCGACTACGACTCTATGGATCGTGACGGCGTAACCCGCGACCAGCTCACCAGTCACATGGAGACAGTTAAAACCGAGCTCAACAAACTAGTTGCGCCCTATGAACGAGTGTCGCAAATAGAGATTATGGTCAACGAGTTTGAGAAAACACCAAAACGCAGTATCAAGAGATTCTTATATAGATAATTTATCTGTGTTTTTACACGGTTTTCGTTTCCTGTTTTTCAATCACAATGTTTCAGCGGTTTTTATGCCACTCTAAGTTGCGCATTTATACGGCATTTTTCCAAAAAAATCGAGATTTTTCTATTATATTGATTTGGAAACAATATTTAACACAAAATTAAATAAAGCAAAATTTCTTTATTTAATTCGCTTTGTATGTGCGATTTAAAATTATGAAATTTGGTAATTATTTGTTAAATTGTCAATTTTTTGAAAAATTTCGGCAAAAAAAAAGTTGAAAAAACATTTGCATATAAATTTTTTGCTATAAATTTGCACCGTTTTTCGAAGCAAGCTAGTCTTCGAGACAACCAAAAAAGAAAATTATTTATTGTTTTATTATTTACTTATTAAAATTTTAAGAAATGAAAAAGTTAGTTTTATTAGTTGCTGTTATCGCTAGCGTATCTTGGGGCTCGTGCCCCGGGACTGCGGGGAACAAGAGGGGTTCTGCCACTGCTGCTGCTTCTGCTTCTGCAGCTCCCTCTGTTGAGGCAAGCGCACCAGCTGAGAACGCAAGTGCTGCTTCTGTAGTAGAAGAGGCTAAGAGTGCTGCTCCTGTTGAGGAGGCTAAGAGCGCTGCTCCTGTTGAGGAGGCTAAGAGTGCTGCTCCTGCTGAGGAGGCTAAGCCCGCTGCTTAATTGCAACTCGCTAAAAAACTTTGAAGCTGTTTTCCAATATGGAGAGCAGCTTTTTTTGTTGTTTATGAAAAAAACTAAGAACAAAACGTACTTCTTAGTTTTTTTTATTAATTTTGTGGCAGAATAAGAAAAAATAACCGACAACCCAATAACCTTTACAATTATGAATAAATTAAATTCCCGTATTATGCAGCTTGTTGTAGGCCTAATCCTTGCGCTGTGTCCTGTTTCGGCTTGGGCGATCACTGGCGACGTGGATGGTGACGGTGTTGTAACCGCCAGCGACATTACCGCCATCTACAACTATCTGCTCAACAATGATGAGACCTTTTTAGCCACAAGCGATGTTGACGGCGATGGTGTCGTTACTGCTGTCGATGTGACATTAATCTACAACATTCTGCTTGGCGTCACGCCACAGATAGATAACGAAGAAACCCTATTTGCTCGCTGCTACGCGTCGCTACGCAGTGAAGAGAACATCTCAGGATATGGTGACCCAAGTATCTGTTCTTTCCTGCGCTCTATGTGGCAGATGAATACCCTAACCACCGACGAGGCGTTCTGCACATGGAGCGATTATGGCATGAAGGAGATGAACACCAATAGCTGGGGCAGCGACCTGCCACAAGCCGAAGGGCTATATCGACGCCTGTGTGCCAACATAGACATATGCAACAGCTATCTGAGCAGCACCGCCAACCATGATGACATGCACAACGCCGAGATTCGCACCCTCAGGGCACTCTACTACTATTACCTGATGGATTTCTTCGGAAAAGTACCATCCAACACCTACGCAAGTGTCAACACCATCAACGCCCAACAACAATCGCGTGCCAATGTGTTCTTTTTCATTGAGGATGAACTTATAGAATGTAGCGATTTGCTTGCTGAGCCAATGTCACTTAACTACGGACGCATCGACAAAGCAGCCTGCGCATTGCTGCTTGCAAGACTTTATCTAAACATGGGAGTCTATGTTAATAACGCATCTACCAACACTATTAATCGGGCCCTGAACTTAGCTAAGCAAAATGCACAATACGTAATGAACTCGGCCTACGGCATGTGCACATCTGGCAGCGGAAATCTATCAACTTATCAAAGCGTGTTTGCTGCCGATAACGGCACTGGGACTTCCCGCAATGAGATAATACTGCCAATTCCATTCTCCAGCAACGATGCTGGCGACTTCGTATGGTCGGGAACTACGTTCCTCGTTGCAGGAAGCTACGGTTCGAATTATGAGTCTATTTTCCAAAGTGGACTCAACTCGCAGTGGGGCGGCTACATAGCAAGACCCGATTTTGCCGACAGATTCAATGTCAACACACAGCAAAACATTAATACTGCTCCAGGAATAGTGGCAAACTCCCTTGGCGACAAACGCGCCCTGTTTATTTACAACAACTCTAACGCTATTGCCCCCATCACCGAGAGCACTAATTACTATGATGGAATATGCTACTTCAAGTTCAGCAACCGCACCACATCGGGCAGCGTGCCAAACACCAGCTACGCCGATACCGACTATCCGCTCATCCGTTACGCCGAGGCACCACTTATCCTTGCCGAGGCCGACGCAAGGCTGAATAGCGGAACCTGCACCAGCGAGGGATTAGCTGCTCTTAATTCCGTGAGAGCAAGAGCTGGCTTAAGCACTCTTCTTAGTGCCAACCTCAATACCATACTCAACGAGTGGTCAAAGGAGTTTGGCTTCGAGGGTCGCCGTCGCATCGACTTGGTGCGATTTGGTTGCTATGGCACCACACTTGGCGAGACAAGCACCATTTCATGGAACCAGAAGGGCGGAACCGTCGATGGTCAAGATTTCGACATAAGCAAGAACATCTTTGCCATCCCTGCTGGAGTTATGGCCGAGAACAGCTCCTATACACAAAACTCTGGCTACGACATCGCCTATCCCGCTATCACGCTCACCGCAAGAATTAGAAATAATATGGAAGGCTACACTCTCGGTATCAACACCTCGTGGACCGAGATGACTAGCGACCAGTACATCATCCATCCCAACTATGAGGTGCAAATCTGTGCCAACACCACCTTCGCCGAAGGAACCTACATTACCATTGACGTGGGTAATGCCACCTCATACAATCCAGGCAAGGAAGAGCTCAAGAAATATGTCAAAAAACTAGGTACTCAAGCGATTAAGGTACGCGTGCACGGCTATGCTAGTGGCACTGGAGAAGCCTACTCCAGCGTAAAAAGCCTGCTCTTGAACCTTGAGCCCAATGAGTTTGACAACATCTGGTGGCTCACTGGCTCTTGCATTGGCGACGGATATTGGAACAATAGTGACAACCCCACCAATTGTTCTTCGATGGCTCCCATGTTCCCCAATGGCGACAAACTAGAGTATGCAGGTTACTTCCCCAGCGGAGCTATGTTCTACATCCTGAGCACTCCAGGCGAGTGGACAAATGTCGTTGCCGGCGGTAACGAGAACGGCGGACAGAGCTACTTCTCCGACTATGCCACAAGCCCAATAACCGTCTCAACAGAAGGCTACTACAAGATAACCCTGAACCCCAGCACTCATCAAGTGACTTGGACTAGACTCACTAGTGTCAATGAATATAACAGCATTGGAATTATTGGATATTTCAGCAATTGGAACACTGATGTGGATATGAACATGCTTGATAACTGCTATGACGTGACATGCCACAACTGGAGACTCCCGTTCGCGCTCGACAATGACTCAGAACTCAAGTTCCGGGCCAACCACGAATGGTACTACTACTGGGGCGACGATGACTTCCCCATTGGAAACGGCACATTTGACGGGAACAACATCCCCGCCAGCGCTGGCAACTACACCGTTTACTTCAACGACATCTTAGGAGACTACATATTCTTCAGCAACTAAGGAAAAGATATATATTAACATCCAGGCACCGAAGGGCAAAACACTGCCTTTCGGTGTCTTTTTTTTGATTTTTTTGTGTCATTGATGCAATATTTCGCACATATTGGTGTTTAGTGAGTGAGCTCTTTGATATTCTTGACTTGTGCAGAGAATGACAGGTAAACACCGCCGTCAACTCATTTTTTGGAAAAAATAATTTTTTTTCATCAAATGATGCAGTAATTTTGCACTTCCTGTGTTTATACGGAAGTAATCATCATGATGAGTGAACGAGATATCAGTAGAGGATGCAAGCGGGGCAACGCAAAAGCTCAGCGTGCTCTTTTTGACCGATACTCGCCAATGCTGATGGCAAAAATCTTCAGCTATGTGGGCAATGACGATGATGCCAAAGATGTGCTTCAAGACACTTTCATCAAGGCCTACACGATGATTGACAGCTTTGCCTGGGCAGGAGATGGCTCGCTGCAGGCATGGCTCACACGCATCGCGGTGAACACCTCGCTCAACTTCCTGCGAAGCCGCAAACGGCTGAGCACGTTTAACGTTGACACCGCCGATCTTGATGATCCACCGCCCGATATTGTGGAAGAACCCACAGCCGCCGAAATCAACCGCCTCGACATCAGTACCATCCTCGACTTGGTGGCAGAGCTTCCCGACGGCTACCGCACGGTGTTCAACCTCTACTGTCTTGACGGTTACTCCCACAAAGAAATTGCCGAGCAATTAGGAATCAACGAAAAATCTTCGTCATCGCAGTTGGCAAGAGCAAAAGTCCTTCTGGCACAGAAGATCAGGAAATACATTAACGAGCACAATATAGATAACTACTATGAGCAACAATATGAATAATAATGACTGGCTTGACGCAATTAAGCAAAAAGCCCAAGATGCAACCCGAGAAGTTCCGGAAGGAACTTGGGAGGCTATCGCCAAGTCGGTCGGCAAGCAGACAGCTCCAGCTCGGCAAGCGAGGATTACTCCTCGCCTGTGGCGCGCAGCAGCTGCCGCAGCCGTTGTTGCCATAGTTGCCACCTCCGGATTCTTCATGCTCCGAAACAGGCCTGCCGACACAGGGCAACAAATAGCATCTACCACCAAAGGGGACGAGAACTCGCCATCGGTAGTTGATGACACTCCAACCCCACAACTACCTGACATTACCGATGAGACATTGCTGGCGCAGGACAACAGCACCCAGCCATCGCAACCCTCTTTGCCACCCGTTTATGATAAAAAAACTAGGCAAAATTATAGCGGTGGCGTTAACACGCAGAATAATACTGTTGAAGAGAATGATATAATCAACAACGAGTTGCTCGCAGCCAATTTCAACGAGATCATCGACCTGGCCGACTATCCCAATGAGTTCAACCCCGAGAACTATTACTACGATATCGAGACCATGCTGGCTCTGGAGGAGCTTTACAATCAGTATGACAACGCCATGAACCAGGAGGCGATGGAGCCGTGGAAAAGCTATACCGACAGCACCTATCAGCAATACCTCGTCTATGACGCCAACGCTCGCAAGGTGGCGCGAGAGAAGATGGCGCTAACCAAGCCAGGCAAGAAGACAAGTATGCTTTTGGCAGCTTACGGCAACGGACTTGTCTCTACCGACCGTAACAACACCGTAAGTGGTTCCTCGGCACAGATGATGCTGCCGGCAGCGACACCGCATCAAGGCATGATGATGGCACCTGGAGCACCAGGTGTAACAAGTAATGTCGCACCACCTGTCAACTACGATTATCATCACCACATGCCGCTCACATTTGGTCTCACTTTCACCAAGCGCATCGTGGGCAACCTTTACGGCAACGTGGGTCTAAACTTCACCTCTATGACCAGCGATGTTACCCCCGACAATGGTGGCGACACGTTTAAGCAGGACATCAAGCTTATAGGTCTGCCATTTGGCGTGAGGTGGAATTTCTGGCGATATAAAGGTCTCACCACCTTTGTTGGTGGCGAGGGAATGGTCGAGAGAGTGGTTGATGCCTCGTTTGGCAAAGACGATGTCACCATCAAGCGATTACAATGGTCGGTGCACGCCACCGCAGGGGCGCAGTACAACTTTACAAAGCATGTGGGCATCTACATCGAGCCTAAACTCTCGCATTACATTACCACTATGCCGCTCAATACCCTGCGTAATGAGCACCCATTCAACTTCAACCTGCAGATGGGACTTTCGATAGATTTCTAAAAAAACGTTAAATTTTAAGTCCCCCATGCAGTATTTCACTGCCACCTGTGTTTACAGGGCGGAAACACACTTAATCCATAGCTTTTTTCATGACAGAAAAAGACTAAACAACTAATAAGATTGATTACGATGGTTATATTATTTTTATGAATCTCACACTCTATTGATTTGATTTAGAATAACTTCATTTTACTCTTTTTATTTGCAATAGTATTGAGGCCGAGTTGAATTTGTGGTAAATTCCTCGGTCTCGCCGTTTTTTATGTTCTTAAAGATTGAGGGCAGAGTAAGAATATAAGAGACAGTGTTTGTCCTTTACTCTTTTACTTAAAACTTAACACCTAAAATCAGTATTCCACATCTAGGTATTTGTTGCGCCAATATTCTACTTGGCTTTCATCTATTTCCACACCCCAGCCATAAGTGTAGCAGTCGGCAAGGGCTAACTGGGCCGCTATGTGCCCTTGTGTTGCCGCCATGCGGAACCACTCGACGGCAAATTTTGGGTTGGCATCGACACCCACGCCTTTGAGGTAGATCATGCCAAGCTGATACTGCGCTTCGGGGTCGCCCTTGTAAGCTCGCACGCGGAGTGAGGGCTGAGAATCGTCGTCATCAGCGGTAGTATCATTAATGGTTTCGAGTGTGGAATTTTCGTCGATGTAGGTTATGTCGGCAGGACTGATATACTGTGGCTTTTCTTCCTCAACAGGCTCACCGTAGTAGTCGTGCAGGATGAGATTCCCTTTTCGCATTGTCCAGTCGCCAAGCAGGTCAATAACATTAAGGCCTAACAGCAGCGGAGCCTTTTGCGAAACGGCAATTATCGCCTCCACATTTTTCAGAAGGCGATTTCCCACCTTTACTTGCTTGAGCAGTACTGTGGCATTGTTGTCCACAACACCGTTGGCATTGCGTGTCTGCGTGGTGCCTTTAAAGTCGTTGCGTGTCAAGGCGCGCTTTGCCAGCAACTCGTTGGCAAACTCCTGCGACAGGCTCGTCTTGGCGGCTCCGGTATCGAAGATGAATTCCTTCTTCACGCCATTGATGACGCAAGGAATGTAATACACTCCGCTCTTGCGCTTCATTTTCACTATGTGATCACCTGCCGACGAACTTAATGTCACGGCAAAAATCAAGAATAAAAGCACAACAAGTCGCTTGGTTTTATTAGGAAGAAGTGGATGAATTTTCATATATCTCTTTTGTTTTTCAAAGCGCAAAAATATCATATTTTTTCCACTCATGCAAGATGTCGCCATAAAAGTTGAGAAAAACAGGCAAAAACGCAAACGTTTGCACCCTTTTTGACAAGATATATAATAAATTATAATAATTAGTTCCACTATTTTTAGTAAATTTGCTTGCCATATTAGGCCAACATATTCAGCCGAACATAATTTCTAACACTATACAACAATGAAAAAATTCTATCTATCATTAGCATCGTTGGTCATTGCAATCAGCGCAATGGCTCAAGGGTGGCCAGCCAACTATGGCGGCATCATGCTGCAGGGCTTCTACTGGGACAGCTATGACTACACCAAGTGGGAGAACCTCACCAACCGCAGCGAGGAGCTAGGCTCCATCTTCGACCTGATATGGGTGCCCAACTCTGCAATGACGCGTGGCGGCAACAAGGCCGAGACCATGGGTTATATGCCCTACAGCTGGTTGCGCCACACCACTATCTTTGGCACGCAGAGCAAGCTCACAAACATGATTCAGACCTATGGCGCCATGGGTACTGGCATCATTGAGGACGTCATTCTCAACCATAAGGATGGCAAGGCTAAAGTGGTTGCCCCAGGCGACACTCTCTATCTTGAGTTCCTCGACGAGACGGTAGGCGACTACTCCGTGACTTGGGACAATGAGAACTTCACTGGCATCGTGTGTAACGACGACCAGCCGGGTGGCGGAAACTACGACACTGGCGACGGCTTTGATGGAGCGCGCGACCTGGATCACACCAATTCACGCGTGCAGCAAAACTGCATAACCTACCAGAACTTCCTGCTCAACGAGATTGGATATGTTGGCTTCCGTCTTGACATGACTAAGGGCTATGCCGCACAGTACACCGGCAAGTATAATGCTGCCACCAACCCCATCTTCTCGGTTGGTGAGTATTTTGACGGCAACACCGACCTCCTCAAGCAGTGGATCAACGGCACAACAGTGAACGGCGCAATCCAAAGCGGCACATTCGACTTTGCCCTGAAATTTGCCATCAACGAAGCTTTTGGCTATAGCAACTGGGGCGCACTCGACCTCGCTGGACTTATTGCCGACGACAACTACAAGCGCTATGCTGTGACCTTCGTCGACAACCACGACACTTACGAGGACCACAACAAGCTTGGCAACAACATTGAGGCTGCTAACGCCTTCATTCTTGCCATGCCTGGCACACCTTGCATCTTCAGCAAGCACTATGAGGATTACAAAACTGCTATCACCAACATGATCAAGGGTCGCCGTTCTTGTGGCATCACCAACCAGAGCTCGTGCACCAGCACCTCGATGAGCGGTGGCATCATCTTCACCACCACAGGTTCAAAGGGCAAGGTGATGATACGCCTGGGCGCTGCTGCTAATAGCACACCAAGCGCTTCGGAGTATCAACTTGTGCAGAGTGGCACTAACTACGCCTTCTACATCACCAGTGGCATTGACTGGGAGAACAGCGAGAAGACTGGCAAGATTATTGGATTCCCCGTGATCGACAAACCCAGTGGCGTGTATGCCAACTCAGTAACTGTCAAAATCAAGTCATCATTGGCAAGCACCACACTGGTTTATACCACCGATGGCACTACCCCCACTCCCGAGAGTCAGCAAATCACCTCTCCTACAACTCTCACTTTCACTGAGAACACAGTTCTTAAGGTGGGTGCACTCATGGATGGTGAGGTTAGCGACATTGCGACTCGCAACTACATCATTGCCGATGCCGACCCCAACAGCATCACAATCTTTGTTAAGAGCACCAACGCTCCTTATCTCTACGTTTGGGAAGACGATGGCACAATTGTATCGGACACTTGGCCAGGAACTGAGCTCACCAGCAAACGCACCGTTGGAGGACAGGAGTTCTACTACCGCACCTACACTAAGCCAAGTCCTGACTATAAATTCAACTTCATCTTGAGCGAGGGCGACGACACCACCCAGACACAAGAAGTGAACAATGTAGCTGGCGATGTATTCTACACCTTCAGCGGACAGAATGCTCGCGACCTGAGCAACATCTACCTCGCTGAGCTTTATAACCCGTTTGTGTGCATCGACAAGCCTAGCGGTGACCTGCCAGCAAACAAGAAGGTTTACATCAACGCCAGCTATGGCGATGCCAAGATTGTGTTCACCACCGATGGCAGCGTGCCAACAGCAGCAAGCCAGCAGGCTACTGCTATGAAGGAACTCTCGTTCACTACAGTTGGTGAGCAAGTCACTGTCAAGGCTGGTCTGCTAATCAACGATCAAGTGAAGGGCATAGTGACTCGCAACTACAAGATTGTTAACGCAACAAGCGAGGGTGGCGGCAGCACTAGCAACACAGTGAAAATCTATTGCAAAGCTGCCAGCGCTCCTTACCTTTACTCATGGGAGGATGGCGGCACACAGCACAATGGCGACTGGCCAGGCACACTTATGACCAATAGTGAGACCATCGACGGAGTGAAGTGGTGGACCTACACCTACGACGTGAAACCCATCAACATCATTTTCAACGACGGCAACGGCAGCCAAACCGGCAACATCGAAGGTCTATTGTCTGACAGCTACTTCGAGTATAATGGCACAACTACCGCTACCAATGTCACCTCTCAGTATGTTGACTTGACAAGTGCCGACATCCCCTCGTGCGCTACATGGATTGACGGCTTGCAGTTTGTATACTTCGAGAGCAACAACTACTACGAACCCTACACTTGGGTTTGGAACACAAGCACCAACTTCACTGGCAGTGTATGGCCAGGCGTGGGTCTCATCGATGTTGTAGGCGTAGCTCCAAGCGGCAAGAACATCTATCGATGGACAACCTCGAACCAGGCAGAGCCCACTGGCATCATCTTCAGCAACTATGGATGGCCACAGACTAGCGATTTCATATTCGTAAACGGTGGATACTATACCGAGAGTGGCTTGCTGGGTGTCCTCGAGGCTAAACCTGTTGTATATGGCGACGTGAATGGCGACGGAACTGTCACAGCTTCCGACATCACCGAAATCTACAACTACCTGCTCGATGGCGACCAAACTTACATCACCACTTGTGACGTGAACGGCGATGGTGAAATCACCAGTTACGACATTACAGCAGTTTACGACATCCTGCTGGGAAACAAGTAATGCCAGATTGAGACGCTTTAGTATTCGCAACAGCGAGTGAAACACGACCGAGCCACTGTGCATCAATAGCGCTGTGGCTCGGTTGCTTCTTTTACACGAAATTAAACCTAAGCGGTGCATTATTATCAAAATATTAGTTACCTTTGCATTATTAATAAAACACATAGGATTATGAGACGCATTTTATATATCACATTGATGCTAGTATTTGTGGCGTCGTCGATGATAAGCTGCGCGGCGCAGAATATGAACTCGCTGCGGAAGTCTAACACCACTCACACAATCTCCCGCACCCTCAAGGGTGGCACCATCGCCGTGGGCGACGGCAGCACGCTCGTGTTCCAGAAGGGAGGCAAGATAATGAACGCCACAATCACTGGACACAACATCAAGATTGTGCCCAACGGCACCAACGTGGCGTTTGAGAACTGCAACTTCACTAATGCCACCTTTGCCAATTCGCAACTTTATGCCACCAACTTTGGACTCGTGCCAAACATGAAGAGCAAGTCTCATAGCTACACTTACAAGGGTATGCGCATCAACACCACACGCAACCAGGGCACCGACAACACTCGCGCTTTTCAGCAACTGGCGCAGTTCCTGAGCAACAGCAACGGCGTGAAAATCACTTTCAACGGCAGTTTCTACAGTGGAGAGAAGGTGAAAGGCATAAATATCAGCGATGCACGCAACATGGAGCTAGCTGGTGGCACTATGATAATGGGCTTCAAACTCTTGAACTGCAACAATGTGAGTATCCATGACATGAAGTGGGTGGGATATGAAGGAGCACACGACTTCCCTCCCATATACACTAAGGGTGACCTCACTTTTAATGGCGTGCGCTACAATTCTAACAACGCTTTCCTGCTCAAGACCGACAGGATAGCGTCAATGGGCGTTGCTGGCGACGGCTTAAGAATTGATATTGACAATGACAACAAGCGCAGCGAAAACATCACCGTGCAACGCTGCCACTTCGAGATGCTTCAGAATGGCATAATGGTGGGAGGACGAAGCAATAAGCGAATAGTGCGCAACGTGAAGTGCCTTGACTGCACAGCAAGCCACATCATCTATCAGCCCATCGGTTTCCACTCCAGCAACTGCCTGGTGAGCAACATGGTTGCAGATTATTGCCTTCAGGGTGTAGATATCTCCACATGCAGTAACAACATTACTGTTTCTAATTGCCGTTTCACCCGTTGTGCCAATGGTCCCAAGCAAGAGAGCACACAAGAATTCAAAGACATGAGTTATAACAACGTGATAGATGGCTGCTACTTTGAGATCAACGATGACTACTTGATTCTCGATGGCTCTCAGTATGTCCTCAACGTTAGTGAGGGGGCCAAGGGCGACGTGTTCACAGTGCGCAACACCACCTTCGATGTCAAGAAGAACAGGGGTTTCGGCTCAATAAAAAACCGCACAAACAAAGTGGTGCTCGACAATGTGACCATAAACATCGATGACAAGTTGCACCAAGCAAGCGGCGAAACGTATTCAATGTCCGAGATATTCTCTGTCTATGGCGCCACAAGTTTCACACCTCAATATGAGCTTAACAATGTAACAATAAACATTGCAAGTGGAACGAAGGTAAACTCGTTGTGCCTACCACATGTAAATAATAAAGACATGAGCTTTAAGGCAACTAACCTCACAGTGACGGGCAACGGAACGATTGTCAGCTACTTTAGCTCTGTAAAAGATGTGCAGCTAACCAATAGTTCTCTTTCACTGCCATCCAGTGCCGTGGCCAAAGGCGTGAGTAGCATCGAGGCTACTGGATGCAACATCGCCAACACCAAATGCCTCTTTGTGAGCGAAAATAGCAACGCCACCCTTAAGCTCAAAAACAACACCATCGCCAGTGAGAAGATTGTAGATTTCAAGGCAACCCCCAAGCTCGTGGAGATGCAGGGCAACAACATCGACCTCAATGGTGAGGAGGCCTTCGCAGGCAATGCCAACCTCAACAACGGCAACTTCAAGGTTACAGGCAACAGCTTCAACCGCAAGTCGCCAAAAGCGAAGCTCATGCCTAACAATAAAACCAGCAAACTCTTGAATGGCAATACAGTAAAATAGCGTTTGTTTTGGCTGTGCGTTTAACTTTCACTAAAATTGAAAAATAAAAATATAATCAAAGATTTATTTTGTCTTTCAAAAAAAATGATTACCTTTGCACGCACAAAATTGAAAGGAGGTTTGTTTTAACCACCACAGAACACTGAATAATAGACATATAACCCCTTTACGTTAGCAGTCCTCCGCACTGCTCAGGCGTTGGCACAATCGAGCGAAGATTGCGCCAAATAGTCGATATAAAGCGGAGAAATCACTTTTTTTGACAATCACATTATGGCTTTTAAGCCACTATTGCTTTGCGCGACGGCCCATTACGGCACAGCGTGAGTAGATTGTCGCCACTAACAAAAAAAAACAAATTATTCACAACATTTTAATACACAACAAAATTATGATTATTGTTCCTATCAAAGATGGCGAGAACATTGAGCGCGCCTTGAAGAAATTTAAGAGAAAAACCGAGCGTACTGGCATCATCAAGCAATTGCGCCAGCGTCAGCAGTTTGAGAAACCTAGCGTAACAAACCGCAAGAAGATGATGAAGGCTGTTTACGTGCAGCACCTCCACACTACTGAGGAACTCTAAAACGTTGACAACAACGCTTATAAAAGATTAACAAGAATTTCTCTTATTACAAACGATGACTGGTGCCAAGGGGCATCGGTCATCTTGTTTTATTATTTTAATCCCTTGCACGCCTTTTAAATGAATAACTGCTTGAGCACATCGGGCGAGCGCAGCACCCCAAGGGTTGAGTGGTGAAGGCGGTAGTAACCCAGGATCATCTCAAGCATCTCATTGCGCTGCTCTCGCGAGAACTTGAAACGGTGCATGTTGTCAAACGTCATGCGCGACAGCAATGGCAGCACCTGAGCCTGGGCAGGAGGCAGCGATTTCATGCCTGGGTGAGGCGACTGCGTGAACACGCCCTCATCCATATTGAACCAATATCCTTCGTGATAGCTCTCGATATCGGGCTGGATGCCTATAAACTGGCCTAAACGATACAGGAAACAGATGTGGAAATTGGCAACACTGTCACTAGACTCCTCAAGCCTGACAATGCAGCTTTTGATGAAGCTGTAGAGCACCATGTTCTGCTCCTGCTCCTGAATGGTGTGTGACAGCAGCTCGCTCAAGAACATTGTGATGGCATTTTTCATAGGGTCGCTGTAGATTGACATCAGAGTGGCAGTGCGGCGCACATCGTGAAGGGTCCCCAAGTCACGATTGGGCTGGAGCCGAGCCTCAAACTCGATGAGTGACAGCGGCATGAACATCGCGTTGCGCATTCGGGCAGCATGCGTTGTGCCCTGCCGCACAAGAAATGCCAGCATCCCCAACTTGTCGGTGTAGATGTGGGCGATGTTGTGCTTATCGTTATACTTGATAACATTGATAACTATGCCATTCAGTTTCTCCTGCATATATTTGATATTAGTGAATCGTGATTGTGAACGTGAACGGTTCACACAACTTTTCATCACAATCATGTTCACATTCCAATTCACGACCTTGCGAAGTTACACTTTTTTGCGCAAATTGCGCCCCAAAAACAAAAAAACTTTGTCTTTTAGCGATTTGACCAAAATAAATTTTGCTGTTTCAAAAATTTGACCTAATTTTGCAGGCGCTTTTGGAAAAACGGTTTTTCATGGCCCATTCGTCTATCGGTTAGGACGCAAGATTTTCATTCTTGAAAGAGCAGTTCGACTCTGCTATGGGCTACTAATAATCAAACAATTAAAAATTTTTACAAACAAATTATGGCAAACCATAAATCATCAATTAAGAGAATTCGTCAAACTAAGACAAGAAACGAGCGTAATCGTTACTACGCTAAGACTATGCGCAACGCTGTTCGCAACCTGCGCAAAATGGAGAACAAAGAGGAAGCTGCTGAGGCTTACAAGAAAGTTTCGGCTATGCTCGACAAGCTGGGTCGCAAGGGCACTATCAGCAAGAACAAAGCTGCTAACCTCAAGAGCAAGCTCGCTAAGCACGTTAACAAACTCGAGGTTGCCTAATCATGCTTCTCCCCTGAGAGTTTAGCCCTCTCAGTCTAGCATAATTTTCTCATGGAGATTTTGGCGCGATGCCAGGTCTTCACATGATGGCCCATTCGTCTATCGGTTAGGACGCAAGATTTTCATTCTTGAAAGAGCAGTTCGACTCTGCTATGGGCTACCGTATGAGCGTTAAGTTCCAAAACTTAGCGCTCTTAACTGCTATATATTGACATCCTTTATATCCCCGCGAGTGAATCGCTGTGGAGAGCAAAGGCCTCAGCGGCTAAGCAGCGGCTCTCGATGCCGCGGAATTTCTCCATTGGGGTGTGCCAACCATCATAAATAGACTTCAAGTTCTGACTCACATGGCAGAAGCAAGCCTCGTGTTTACGCTCGAGCACTGCCTCAATGTTCACCCAGTGGGTTGGGTGGAACATCTGGGTCTGTTCGCCTGTCATCACTTCAAAATAATAGAGCTGGAACCTGCGGTCGAGACGTCTCCAAGCGTCAAGCACCAATGTGCCGCACACTGCATGGTCGCGGTGGGCGTCGATAGGCCAGTGAGTTAATACCACATCGGGGTTCTCACGGTCAATGAGTTCGCGCATCTCCTTATATCGTTCCAGATTCACCTCGGTACTACCATCAACCTGGCTCATGAAGATGTGTCTAGCACCAGTGATTTCGCAAGCGTTCTGGCTCTCCACCACACGTATTGCAGCTGCCTCATCGTGGCTCTTGCCTGGGATGCCTGCCTCACCGCGAGTGAGATAAACGCACACCACATCGTGCCCAGCGTCGGCAAGCAGACACATCGTGCCGCCGCATCCCGTCTCAGGGTCATCGGGGTGAGCCCCAATCACCAAAATCTTGCGACGACGCCTAGTGTTGCCGTTCTCCCCTATTTCTTTACTTGCAGCATCAACTGCCAAAGGTATCCCCAGCACGGTAGCACCCAACGCCGCCGTGCCCACTGTCTTTATCATTTCTCTGCGATTCATGTTTTATATCTTTTTCCTGCAAAAGTAATAAAAAAACTGATTCAATTGCACTTTTTTGCAAACGTTTTCATAGTTTTTTCTCCTTAATTATAATAATATTTTGATATAAGTAGTTTAATTATTAGTAATTTTACTCACTAGATAAAAACTAATATAAAATAAAGAACTATGAAACTAATTTTCAATCTTGACTATCAGACTATCTTTGGAGAGGAGATAGTGTTGCACATTGACGACAGTCAACTCGACTTCCTTGACAGAGCCCACAAGATGACGACTATCGACGGACGCCGTTGGATTTGCGAGGTGAGCTATCCTGGAAAGAGCGGAAGTCACATCGACTACTACTACAGTGTGAACCGCGGCGACGAGGAAATGCGCCATGAATGGCAGACGGTGCCTCACCGCCTTGTGTTCTCGTGCGCTAAAGCCAAGCGCTACACCATCTACGACCATTGGCTCGACCTGCCCGAGGACAGTTACCTCTACAGCAGCGCATTTACCGACTGCCTCGCTGAGCGCCCCGTGCAGAAGATGGCAAGCACAGGATTCGGAAAGACCGCGATCATTAACGTACGCGCGCCGCAGCTTGCCGGCAACCAGCGCCTTGTGCTTTGTGGCGAGGGTCCCGCCCTCGGTGACTGGAGCGCCCAGCGTGGTCTAAACATGACTGAGATCACCCACAACCAGTGGGCTATAAAACTCAACACTTCTAAGCTCGCCAGCAACCGCATTACATTTAAGTTTGTCGCTCTTGACGACAAGGGCGGCATCTGCTGGGAGGAGTGCGACAACCGCAGCATTGAGCTGCCTCATCTCGCCACTGGCGAAGTGGTATGCTACGAGTTACCTCAAGCCACTTTCCCTCTTCCCGCTTGGCGCATTGCAGGCACCGTGATTCCCATTTTCTCGCTGCGTAGCAAGTATAGCTGCGGCGTTGGCGACTTTGGTGACCTAAAGAAGATGATTGACTGGATGGAGCGCACTGGCCAACGTGCCCTTCAAGTGCTCCCAATCAACGACACAACTATTACCAAGACGTGGACCGACAGCTACCCCTACAACAGCATCTCGATCTATGCCCTGCACCCCATGTATGTTGACCTTCGTCAGCTCCCAGCCCTCAAGGATGTGGAGAAGATGAAGAACTACCTGAACCAAGGCAAAGACCTGAATGCGTTGCCACAGATAGATTATGAGCGCGTCAACGAGCTCAAGCTCACTTATCTGCGCGACGTGTGGGGACAAGAAGGCGAGAAGATTGTCAAGGGCAACGACTACAAGAACTTCTTTAACGCCAACAAGCGTTGGCTCGTACCTTACGCTGCTTTCTGCGTGCTGCGCGACAAGTATGGCACAGCCAAGTTCAGTGAGTGGCCCAACCACCGCCAGTTCACCACTTCGCTCAAGAAACTCGTTGAGGATCCAAATACCGATATGGGTAAGGAGGCTGCATTCTGGATGTTTGTGCAGTTTGAGCTGAGCATTCAGATGAAGTCTGCTCACGACTATGCACGCAGCAAGCACGTGATTCTTAAGGGTGACATTCCCATCGGCATCAGTCCTAATGGCTGCGACGCATGGGTAGAGCCCAACTACTTCAACATGAACGGCCAGGCTGGCGCTCCACCCGATGCATTCAGCGCCGACGGTCAGAACTGGGGCTTCCCAACCTACAACTGGGATGAGATGCTCAAAGACGGCTGCCAGTGGTGGGTACGTCGCTTCCAGAACATGAGCGAGTACTTCGACGCTTACCGCATCGACCACGTGTTGGGCTTCTTCCGCATCTGGGAGATTCCTATCAGTTCGGTTCAAGGCTTGCTCGGCCAGTTCTCTCCAGCACTTGGTATGACACGCGAGGAGGTTGAAGGCTATGGTCTGCGTTGGCAGGAGGATTTTTTCACTCAGCCATTCATCGCCGACTGGATTATCGACCGCGTGTTCGGTCCTCACGCACAGCGTGTGCGCGACACCTTCCTGCAGCACTCTCACGATGATATCTGGAAAATGCGTCCCGAGTATGACACTCAGCGCAAGATAGAGGCTGCCTTCGCCGGCAAAAACACCGACGATGACAAGTGGGTTCGTGATGGACTCTATTCGCTCATCAACAACGTGCTCTTTGTGCGCGACCGCAAGGACGACAACAAGGTCCACCCACGCATCACAGCGCAACTGTCACTCATCTACGAGGCTTTGTGGGACAACGACAAGGATGCATTCAACCGCTTGTATAACGACTACTACTATCGCCGCAACAACCGCTTCTGGTATCACGAGGCGATGAAGAAACTGCCTCGCCTGGTAGAGGCCACCCGCATGCTCGTGTGCGCCGAGGACCTCGGCATGGTGCCCGACTGCGTACCCTGGGTAATAAACGAACTCAAGATTTTGAGCCTCGAAATTCAGTCAATGCCTAAGGACAACAAACTCAAATTCGGTCACCTCCAGAGCAATCCTTACCGCTCGGTGAGCACAATCAGCACCCACGACATGAGCACTCTGCGCCAATGGTGGGATGAGGACTGGCAGCTCACTCAGGAGTACTACAACGAGGTGATGTGGAAGTCGGGACCCGCTCCTCATCCACTGCCCGGATGGCTCGCACGCGACATCGTGGCTCAGCACCTCTACAGTCCATCGATGTTGTGCTTGTTGAGTCTGCAAGACTGGCTCTCGATAGATGAAGATTTACGTCTGCCTGATGCCAATGCCGAGCGCATCAATGTGCCTGCCAACCCACGTCACTACTGGCGTTACCGCATGCACATGACCATAGAGGACTTGATGGAAAACAGCGAGTTCAACGCTAAGGTTAAGCAGCTCATCGCTCAAAGCTATCGATAATCATTAACCAAGAGGTTCTAG
This sequence comes from Muribaculaceae bacterium, assembly GCA_017964485.1. Classification (GTDB taxonomy): domain Bacteria; phylum Bacteroidota; class Bacteroidia; order Bacteroidales; family Muribaculaceae; genus Sodaliphilus. The sequence continues at coordinate 26,215 of JAGCRW010000074.1, forward strand.
TTATTCCAGTTTTTCTGGAGTTTCTAGAACCTCTAACCTAATACCAACCACATTTTTATGAAAATCAAAGTTTTAACTACAATAGTGGCGCTCTTTGCCATGCTCACAGCTGGTGCCCAGCAAGTGATCTCACCTAACGGCAACGTGCAAGTGAACTTCTCAATTGACCAGGGACGACCCACCTACGAGATGCTCTACAAGGGCAAAATGGTGATAAATCCCAGCCACATGGGCTTTGAGTTGGCACCCGACAAGCATGCCAGCAAGGGTATGGATGAGACCGACCTGCTCGACGGCTTCACCGTGACTAGCTCGCAGGTGACCTCACACGACGATACATGGACTCCAGTATGGGGACAGTACAAGACCATCCGCAACAACTACAACGAGTTGGAGGTCAATCTCTATCAACAGAGTGCCAACCGCCACATGATAATCCGCTTCCGCGTCTATGATGACGGAATGGGATTCCGCTATGAATTCCCCTTGCAGAAAGATCTTAACTACTTCATCATCAAGGAGGAGAAGAGCGAATTTGCCATGACGGGCAATCACCGTGCTTGGTGGATAGCGGGTGACTACGACACACAGGAATACCCTGTTCAAGTGACTCGTCTGAGCGACATCCGTGGTCGCATCACTGCTTGCGCACGCTGGGACAAGCCCGATGGAGTGGGCATTCGCCGCACCGACTATACTGAGGATAAAATGCGCGACGCTGTAGTATGGGACAATGCTTCTCAAACCATTTTCTCACCGACTGGAGTGCAGACCTCACTGCAGCTCAAGACCGATGACGGCATCTACCTCAACCTACACGAGGCCGCACTGGTCAACTATGGCGCTATGCACCTGAATCTTGATGACAAGAACATGGTGTTCACATCGTGGATTACCCCTGATGCCACAGGTTATAAAGGCTGCATGCAGGCTCCGTGCCAAACTCCCTGGCGCACCGTGATGGTAAGCGATGACGCTCGCGACATACTCGCATCAAGCCTTATCCTCAATCTCAACGAGCCTTGCAAGATTGAAGACACCAGCTGGATTCATCCTACCAAATACTGCGGTGTGTGGTGGGAAATGATTGTTGGCCATGGCGCATGGAACTACACCGATGAGTTCCCAAGCGTGAAACTCGGCCAGACCGATTACTCTAAAGCTAAACCCAACGGCCGCCACCGCGCTAACACCGAGGAGGTGAAGCGCTACATCGACTTTGCCGCCAAAAACGGTCTCGATGAGGTGCTGGTTGAAGGTTGGAATATAGGTTGGGAAGACTGGGCGTGCATGTGGAAGGCCGATGTCTTTGACTTCGTTACCCCCTACCCCGATTTTGACCTCAAATATCTCAACGACTATGCCCATAGCAAAGGCGTGAAGCTGATGATGCACCACGAGACCAGTTCGAGCGTGACAAACTATGAGCGTCACCTTGAGAAAGCCTATCAGCTTATGAACGATTACGGCTACGATGCAGTGAAAAGCGGATATGTGGGAGACATCATCCCACGTGGCGACTACCACTACAGCCAGTCGATGAACAACCACTACCTCTATGTGCTGCAAGAGGCCGCCAAGCACCACATCATGGTTAACGCCCATGAGGCGACTCGTCCAACAGGTCTGTGCCGCACTTGGCCCAACCTCGTAGGCAACGAGAGCGCGCGTGGCACCGAGTATGAGGCATTCTACGGCAGCAACCCTAACCACACTGTGATTCTGCCATTCACCCGCTTCCAGGGAGGCCCTATGGACTATACTCCTGGCGTGCTCGAGACTCGTCTTGAGAACTGGAGCGAGAACCAACACATCGTCCACACCACCGTGGTAGGACAGTTGGCTCTTTATGTGGTGATGTGCAGCCCACTGCAGATGGCAGCCGACCTGCCTCAGAACTATGAGAAGTTTGACGACGCGTTCCAGTTCATCCGCGACGTGGCTCTCGATTGGGATGACAGCCGCTATATCGACGCCGAGCCTGGCGAGTACATCACCGTGGCACGCAAGGCTAAAGGCACCGACAACTGGTTCATTGGCGGCAAGTGCAACGAGAACGGCCACAAGGTGGACCTCAAACTCGACTTCCTCGACAAGGGGCGCAAGTATGAGTGCATCATCTATGCCGACGCTAAAGACGCTCACTACGAGACCAATCCCGCCGCCTATGTCATAACGAAGAAAACCGTTAAGCAAGGCGATGTTCTCAAACTCGTGGAAGCTCCCGGCGGCGGCTTCGCAATTTCTCTTAAGGCATTGTAAACTGTAGGGACGAGACCTGTCTCGTCCGAAACATATATTTAACACCTTTAATATGAAAAAGATATTATTAACAGCAATAATAGCATTGACTATGGCTACAGCAGGTGCTCGCGACTATAACTTCAACGAGATGACCTATACCCCCAAGGCCACTGAGTTCTTCCTCAACACCAACGATGACGCTCAAGCCGTGACTGTGCGCATCTACGATTCGGGCAAAGATGGCAACATGCTCAAAAAAATCGACCTAAAGCGCGTGAAAGGAAGCAAGAGCGAGTGGTCGGGCAAAATCAAAGGCGACTTGAAGGGCAAGTTCTACACCTTTGACGTGAAATATAATGGTGCTTATATGGGCGAGAACCCAGGCATTTTTGCCAAGGCTGTGGGCGTGAACGGCCGTCGTGGCGCTATTATCGACATGGCGGAAACTAACCCCGAAGGTTGGGATATTGGGCGCCGCTCACCACTCATTGCTCTCGAAGATCACATCATCTATGAGATGCATCACCGTGACTTCTCAATCGACCCATCAAGTGGTTTGCAGTACAAGGGCAAGTTCCTTGCGCTCACCGAACCAAAAGCGATAGAGCACTTAAAGAGTTTGGGAGTGAACACTATTCACATTCTCCCATCTTACGACTATGCTTCAATTAATGAAGAACGCCTCGCTGATAACCGCTACAATTGGGGATATGACCCCTTGAACTACAACGTTCCCGAAGGCGGATACTCTACCAATCCGTATGACCCTGCTACTCGCATTCGCGAGTTCAAGCAGATGGTGCAAGCCCTTCATAAGGCCGGTTTTCATGTGGTGCTCGACGTGGTTTACAACCACACTTACAATATTGGTGACGGCAATTTCCAGAAGACCTGCCCCGACACCTTCTACCGCAAGAACCCCGATGGCTCATGGAGCAATGGTAGCGGTTGCGGCAACGAGACTGCCAGTGAGCGCGACATAATGCGCGCCTTTATGCTCGCCAGTGTGAAATACTGGATGGAAGAGTATGGTATCGACGGTTTCCGCTTCGACTTGATGGGTGTGCACGACATCGAGACAATGAACGCCATCGCCGACATGGTGCATAAGAAGGACCCCAACCGCATCGTCTATGGCGAAGGGTGGAGCGCTGGCCCATGCGCTATACCAAGTGAGATAATGGGCTTAAAGGCCAATATCAAGCGTATGCCTGGCATAGCTGCTTTCAGCGACGACATTCGCGACGCGCTTCGTGGACCATGGGACGGCGACGACAAGGCAGCATTCTTGGGTGGCATCCCAGGTTATGAGGAAAGTCTGAAATTCGGTATAGCAGGCGCCTCTCAACATCCGCAAATTGACTACAGCAAGGTGAACTACAGCAAGGAGCCATTTGCCAACAACCCCAATCAGATGATTGCCTACGTGAGCTGTCACGACGATATGTGTTTGGTCGACAGGTTGAAAGCTAGCATCCCTGGCCTCACTGAGAAAGACCTTATCAAACTCGACTTGATGGCACAGACTGCTATCTTCACCTCGCGAGGCATTCCGTTTATGCTCAGTGGCGAGGAGATGCTACGCAACAAGAAGGGTGTGCACAACAGCTTCGAGAGTCCCGACAGTATCAACCACCTTGACTGGAACAACCTCAAGCGTTATCCGCAGGTGTTCAACTACTACAAGAACCTCATCGCTCTGCGCAAGAACCATCACATCGCCTATATCTCTGACCCCAAATTTAAGCGCACCTCAACTGCTGGAGCGCTCGAGTTCCTGCCTGGTGACGAATGCCTAGTGGTTTATAGATATAAGAATCTCAACGAACTTGGCGACAAGTGGAACAACATGATTGTTATTCTTAATGGCAACAATGTTAAGAAGACTGTGAAACTGCCTAAATCAACCTACACCATCGTTGGCGACGGCGATGTCATCAACGAGGACGGCATTTACACTCTCACCACCGACGAGATCATCGCCCCACCACGCTCAGCAATCATCATGCACGACTAATTTAATTCAATGCACAATGCATATTTAATTCATTTAACTCCTTTGATTCTTTAAAATGAAAAAGATACTTTTAATAGCAATAGCAACTTTCACAGCCATTGGTGCTTGGGCAATTCCCAAAATGCCTGATTTTAAGGTTGACCGCATTGAGCCTACCAACTGGTTTGTAGGCATGAAAGAGTCCTCAGTGCAGCTTATGGTTTATGGAAAGGGCATCCGCGACGCTGAGGTCACCACCAACTATGCCGGCGTGAAAATTGACTCGCTTGTGCGGCTCGATAGTCCAAACTATCTGCTAGTCTACATCAATACCGCTGGCGCACAGCCCGGCTTCATGACTCTCACTTTTAAAAAAGGCAAACTCTCTTACGACGTGAAGTATGAGCTCAAGGCGCGTGAGATGAGCGGCGACAAACGCATGGGATTCACCAATGCTGACGTGCTCTATATGCTTATGCCCGACCGCTTTGCCAACGGAAACCCTGCTAACGATAAGGTGGCAGGTATGCGCAGCCAAGTGTGTAACCGCAACCATCCAAGCTACCGCCATGGTGGTGACTTGGAGGGAATACGTCAGCATCTCGACTATCTAAACGACTTGGGCGTGACCGCATTGTGGTTCACTCCAGTGATGGAAAACGACTCTCCCGAGAGTCCATGGAACGATACCTATCACGGCTATGCTACGACTAACTACTACCGCGTTGACCCACGTTTTGGCACCAACGAGGACTATCGACGTCTCGTTGACGAGGCCCACAGCAAGGGTCTGAAAATGGTGATGGACATGATTTTCAACCATTGCGGCTTCGAGCATCCCTGGGTTGCCGACATGCCTAGCAACGACTGGTTCAACACTCACGAATGGCTCAAGGAATCGAATGGCACCAGCGACTCACGCAACACCAGCTTCATGCAAACTAGCTACAAGCTAGCTCCTGTGCTCGACCCTTACGCCAGTGAGTATGACAAAAAGCAGACCGTTGAAGGTTGGTTTGTATCGACCATGCCCGACCTCAACCAGAACAATGTTCACGTGATGAACTATCTCATCCAGAACAGCATCTGGTGGATTGAGACCGTAGGTATTGACGGCATACGCATGGACACCTATCCCTACGCCTTCGCTAGTCCTATGGCGCGCTGGATGAAGAGAATTGACAATGAGTATCCCAACTTCAACGTGGTGGGCGAGACTTGGTTTGAGCAACCACCCTACACCGCCGCTTGGCAGCGCGACAGCAAGATTGCCAAGGAGAATAGCTACTTGAAGACTGTGATGGACTTCTCGTTCTATGCCTCAATGGATTCAGCACGCATCGAGAAGACCGACAATCAGTGGCGTGGCTTTAACCGTGTGTATAACAGCTTGGTATTTGACTACCTCTACCCCAACCCAAGCAGCGTGATGGCGTTTATTGAGAATCACGACACCGATCGTTTCCTCAAGGATGGCAAGGACGACCTCACTCTCAAACAGGCATTGGCTTTGTTACTCACCATCAACCGCATCCCGCAGCTCTACTACGGCACCGAGGTATTGATGAACGGCACTAAACATGTTACCGACGGCAACGTGCGCAAAGACTTCCCCGGTGGTTTCCCTGGCGACACTCACAACGCTTTCACATCGCAGGGCCGCACCCAGGAAGAGAATGACATGTACAACTGGCTCCGCGCACTGCTCCATTGGCGCAAAGGTCCAGGCAATGACGTGATAACCAAGGGCAAGCAAACCCAGTTCCTGCCCCATAACGGCATTTATGTGGTCGCTCGCCAATACAATGGCAAAACCGTGATGACCATCGTTAACGGCACCAACGAGAACGCCACAATGCCAGTGAAACGCTATGCCGAGATAATAGGCAACGCCATGGTAGGCCGCGACATCCCCACCAGCAACCATGTGAGCCTAGTGAGCGACATCAACCTCACACCACGGCAGACGTTGATACTTGAGTTCTAATCTTACTTTAGTTCATAAAAAAGGCGGTTATCGTACCACGATGTATGATAACCGCTTTAGTGTAATATTTTACTACAAAACAGTGTCCTGCATCTTGAGGTGCAGGACACTAAATATTTAAAGTGTAGTGTTGTTATAAAGCCCTTTGTCCGCTGTTACGCAAGCGTTCATAATCCATATCTCTATGAGGAGTGGGGGGAGGTGTAGGAGGTGCTGGTCTAGTGTTTTGATTATTGGGTTGTGGCTTGGGCTGCGGTTTTGGTGTTGGTTGTGGTTGTGGTTTAGGTTGCGGCTTTGGAGCAGGCGCAGGTTTTGGTGCAGGAACTGGCTTGACATCATCGGTGATTGGCTGAGGTTCTAAGTCGTCATCATCTAACTCATCGATGTCATTAGATGTTGAAATCTCATCCTCATAATCATAGAATCCGTCATCAGAGCTGCTTTCGTCGGAGTCTTCATCAACGCTGCTCTCATCGTCGCTATCTTCGTCATCAATAGTTTTGTGCTTGTCGGTCTTAAACCACTTCTTAACAAAATCGAGGTAGCCAGCATCGTAGGCAAAATAACCTCCTGCGCCGAGTGCTGCAAGCAGAGCGAGAATTATCACAAGAAGCCAGGGGAATTTCTTTTTCTTCTTCTCTTCCTGTGGAGGTTCTGGATATCCTCCAGGCACATTATTTTCAGGAACTTGCTGGGCTGCTGCCTCGGCAGCTGGAATGCCAGTTGCTATCGTTGCGTTAGCATCATTGGGAGCGACCACTGGAGCAGGTTCAGGAATTGGTGCTGGAGCGGGCTTTGATTCAGGCATGGGAAGTGGAGCGGGAATTGGAGCAGGAATCGGTTCTGGATTGCTGTGATTTAAACCTGCTTCAACGGCCTTAATTTTTTCAGGGTCAAGTTCAATTTCCCTCAAATCATCAACTGTGATGACACCTTTTTCAATTGAAGAGACAAGGTCAGATACCGATGCTTTATCTGCATTTCTTAATGTCTCAATGACAGCTGCCCCAGAAGCGGGTGCTGGTGCTGGAATTGAAGGAACAACCGGCATCTCGGGTGCCTTTGGTGCTTCTGGCATCGCTGGCATCTCAGGAGCCTTTGGAGCCTCTGGCATCGCTGGCATTTCGGGAGCCTTTGGAGCCTCTGGCATTGCAGGCATTTCGGGTGCCTTTGGTGCCTCAGGCATTGCAGGCATTTCGGGTGCCTTTGGTGCCTCTGGCATTGGAGGCATCTGTGGTGCCTTTGGTGCCTCCGGCATTGCTGGCATTTCAGGAGCCTTTGGAGCCTCTGGCATTGCTGGCATTTCGGGGGCTTTTGGTGCTTCAGGCATTGGAGGCATCTGTGGCGCCTTTGGAGCCTCTGGCATTGGTGGCATCTCAGGAGCCTTTGGTGCTTCTGGCATTGGGGGCATCTGTGGTGCCTGTGGAGCCTCAGGCATCGGAGGCATTTGAGGCATTTGAGGTGGTTGAGTTGCTTGCGAGGCTTGTGGCATTGGCGGCATTGGCGGCATGCTTGGCATTGCTACTGGTGCTCCACAAAAAGCACATTGGTTACTGCCTGGCGGCACTATGTTTCCACAATTTGGGCATTTAATGGGTTCCATATTCTAAAATTTTTAAGTTAAAATCCTATATTTCTTATTTTTCGTATTAATTGAAGGTGTTTCCTAATCAATATGCAAAATTGCGAAAAATATTTGAGATACCCAAAAAAAAGCGCATGAAATATTATTTTAGGTATTTTTTTTCTTTTTATTAGGTTTTTGGAGTAATTAGGTGAAAAATTATATCTAAATTTGCATATTATAAACTACGCAATAAAAATTGACAATATAATATACTATGAAGTTAAAGACCGCTTTCTTAATATGTGCTATCTCTGCTCCGGCTCTGATGCTGGCGCAACCTAGTGTTGCTGAGTACAGTAGTGATGCATTTATCAACCGCGCTACGCTATTGCAAGAAATGCGCAACTATGTTGGTTCGAGCCACCAGCTTTGGTTTCACAACAGCAGTCTCCCCTCTACTTGGAACAACGAGGTGGAGGCTGAGTTCATGATGGCGTTGAACGAGTTTGAGCTTGGTAATCCATCGAGCCTTACAATGCTCGAGGAGTTTATCGAAAATCATCCCAGCGAGCCTCTGGCGTTGACAGCACGCGCCAAGGTTGGTGATTACTATTTCTATCATGGCGACTTCGCCCAGGCCCGTGAGTGCTATGATCAGGTGCGTGAGAAAGCCCTCGACGATGATTACGACGAGAATGTGCTTTACCGCAAAGCCTACTGCGACCTGATGCTTCACGACTACAACGAGGCCAAGGAGATCTACGACAAGTTGTCAAAAACCAAGCAATATGCCACCGCGTCAACATTCTTTAAGGGCTACATCGAATATGCCTATGGCCAATATGACAACGCGATGGACTATTTTTCGAAGGTTGACCGCACTGGCGACCTAGGCTACCAAGCGCAATATTACATGTGCCAAATCATGTATAAGCAAGGTGATTTCAACAACGCTGTGAAACTTGGCGAGTCGCTCATCGAGGACAATGCCAACGACTACTTCACTGCCGAGATGAACCGCGTTGTAGGCGAGAGTTACTACCGCTTGGGCAACTATTCAAAGGCAGCACCTTATCTGAGCAAGTTCCTAGAGCTTAGCGACGAAGAGAATGAGGAGCGCCGTCCATCGGCCTACATGCTTGGTGTGATAGATTATAGCAACCGCGATTATCAGGGTGCTATCGAGACGCTGGCCGAAGTCACCGGCGTTGATGACGCCTTGGCACAAAGCGCTTATCTCTATATTGGCCAGAGCCGCCTTAAATGCAGCGACTTTAATGGTGCCTCAATGGCATTTGAGCGTGCCGCCAACATGCGCTGGGACAACAACGTGCGCGAGACGGCATTCTACAACTATGCCATCAGCCAGAGCAAGGGCGGACGCACGCCATTCAACAACTCTATCGACATGTTTGAGCAGTTCCTCAATGAGTACCCCAACTCCAGCTACTACAGCAATGTTGAGAACTATCTCATTGACGCCTACACAACAACAAGCGACTACGACCGAGCTTTACGCAGCATTGCCAATATCAACAATCCCAGTGATAAGGTGCTCAAAGCCAAGCAAAACGTGCTCTACCACAAGGGTGTTCAGCAACTGCGCAACAACAAGCCCGACAATGCTCTTAACAGCCTCAAAGAGGCCGTTGACATGGGTAAGAAGGATAACGACATCTACAACAACAGCAAGCTGTGGCTCGCCGAGGCACAGTATCAGCTTGGCGACTACAAGAGCGCTGCTGCCAATCAGCAAGAGTTCATCAATGCTGTGACATCTAATGACCCCAACTATGGTCTAGCGCTATATAATGCCGGTTCGTCACTCTTCAACCAACAGGACTACAGCAAGGCGATAGGCTATTTTGAGAAGGCCATCGAGACCAACTCTCTTAGCCGCGACATGACCGCCGAAGCTTATAACCGCATTGGCGACGCCTATTACTACAGCAAGAACTTCAATGCTGCCGTCGAGAACTACACCAAGGCGGCACGTGGCGAAGTGGATGCCTCGTCAGAGTATGCCATCCTGCGCAAGGCGATCATCGCTGGTGATATGAGCCAGTATGACTCTAAGATTCAGCAACTCGACGAGCTCATTGCCAACTATCCCAACTCTAGCAAGGTGCCAGAGGCAATGCTTGAGAAGGGCAACGCCCAAATCCTCAAGGGCGATGTGGCAGGCGGCATCAACAGCTATTCGAAGCTCATAAGCAAATATCCTAACCAGCCTGAGGCTCGCGAGGCGATGCTCAAGATGGCGATTGCCGAGAAGTCGCGCAAGAACGAAGATAAGGCTATCGCCAACTACTGGAAAGTGATAGAGACTTATCCCGCCAGCGAGGAGGCTAAGATTGCCGCCGAAGACCTGAAGGTGATATATGCCCAGAAGGATGATCTGATGGCGTTCAGCAACCGTCTTAACAACATTCCTGGCGGTCCCAAGATTGATGTGAAGAAAATCGAGAAAGCCGCTTTCGACGCTGCCGAGAGCTACTATATTGACTACAACAGCATCTCGAAGCTCGAGAATTACCTCCGTGACTATCCCGATGGAGCCTATGTGAAAGAGGCTAAGTACTACATTGGTTATTACTATTACACCAAGAACGACTACAACAGCGCTATGGACGCTCTCACCGAGGCTCTCGACGGCAACGAGGATGCTGCCTTCGCACAACGCACTATGGCGCTCAAGGCTGCACTGCTGTTGCAGAACGGCAACCCAGAGGAGGCTTACAATATCTATGAGATGTGGGCTGAGAAAGCCACCAACTCCGACAACCTCTCACAAGCGTTGCTCGGCATGGTGCGCTCAGCAAGCGAGGCACAACAGTGGAAAGATGTTATCAATAGTGCTAACGAGCTGCTGAATTTCAACAATACCCTCGGTGCCGAACTCGAGCAGGAAGTGACGCTCAGCCGCGCTCTCGCCTATAGCAACCTCGGCAAGCAGTCGGAGGCAATGGCCGACCTGCGTGATTTAGCGGCTAACACCCAGAGTGAGGCTGGCGCACAAGCGGCCTACGAGTTGGCTCAGATGCAGTATAACAATGGTGAAATTGACGATGCCGAAGATACCCTCAACGCATTAATCGAAAGCAATACACCCCACAACTACTGGCTCGCCAAGGGATTTATCTTGCTGTGCGACATCTTCGAATATCAAGGCAAGACTCGTGACGCTATCGACTATCTCAAGACCTTGAAGACCAACTATCCCGGCCGAGAGGGCGAGATTTTCAACGAGATTGACACTCGCCTCAACAAGTTGCAGAAAGGCAAGAAATAATCGTCATTAACAGAAAATTTTATAACCAGATATTTAAAGATTGCGAAAATAGATATGGACAAAAAGATTAAATATGTGTGCCTGGCAATGGCGATGATTTTGGGCAATGTGGCAATAGCCCAAAACACTGACAAGACCGACCTCAACAAGAACATCACTCTTGAGAGGGAATTTGATCCTGTTAAGAAAACTGTGGTAAAGAAGACTGTTCTGCCCAAGGAAATCAAGAACGTGGAGAAAGACGCTGTGGCGCCACAGTTCAGCGACTGGGCAGTGCCTACTCTCGTGCCTGTGGAGATTCCTACAATGGAACCTTACGGATACCGCACCCGCCACAACTTCTCTAACCAGCGTGGTTACCTCTTCATGGGAGGTGGCACTCACCTCAACATCGTTGCAGGAACAGGATACCGGGCTATCGACAAGACCAACGAGAAACTTAGCCTTTGGATGCTGCACAATAGCACCTGGTTGGGCAAGAACACCACAAAACTCATTGAGCAACCATCACAGCACCAAAAACAGAGATTCAACGACAACATCGTTGGCGCCAACTGGATGAAGGAGCTTGATGCCGGCACATTGGCCATTGACGGCCAGCTGCACTTTGACAGCTTCAACTACTATGGTGGTTTCAGCGATTATCTCAAGGACCATAAGACTGCGTTCTTCGAGGCTAAAGCCACTGGTAACTGGCAGAGCGAGATAGATGTCAATGGCGACAAGTTTGAATATGAGGCCAGCGCCACTCTTGACTATGCTGGCTATGACAAGTCGCACCTTGAAGGCATTGACGGCAGCAAGGAGTTCTGGCTCAACGCCTCGGTTGAGAGCGGATATGAGTTTGAGAAAATTGGCGATGTGGGAGTGCTCTTTGGCGCCGACATCGTGAACCTGCACCGTCACAATCAGTTCACCAACAAGGCCAACGACAAGACCTTTGCCATGCTCACCCTCTCGCCATATTATATGTATGAGAACGACATCTTCAAGGCAAAAGCAGGTCTTAACCTGAATATCTCATTCAACGATGGCGCCGCCATCCGCTTGTCGCCAAATGTGGATTTGAACTTTAAAATCACTAAGGGCGTGAACTTGTTTGTTCAAGCCGAGGGAGGCAAGACGATAAACCACCTGGGCGATATGCACAACGAATATCGCTATAACGACCCGCTGGCACAATATGGCAACACCTATGTGCCCTTTGATGGACGCATTGGCGTGAACGTGGGACCATTTGTGGGCTTCAGCGCAAAAGTCTATGCCGGTTATGGCTTCACTACTGGACTGCTTGACGCCGTGGTGCCTGCTGCCTACAGCGGCATTTACAAGGAACTCTATGCCGACCTTCCAAATCCCGATGGCTACACACCCTATTATGACGCCAACCAATATGCCCCAGTAATATATGTAATGACCAAGAATCAGGGCTGGTACATGGGCATGGAGCTCGCCTACAAATACCGCTCTCTTGCCGAGGCTAAGATGAAATTTGCCTACGCGCCTCAAGGCGAAGATGACTATTATGAAGGCATGCGTTACAAGGGATATGCCCTTGGCAATGATGGACCTTCTACATTATTTAATTTCAACGTTTCGGTATGGCCCATCAAGCCATTGATGGTGACACTAGGTTTTGACTACCGCGGCAACCGCTCGGTATTCGCACGCGAATGGGTTTATCCTGTTGTAGACGAGTTTGGTGAGACTATCGTTCCAGGCAACTACTACAAATATGATTGCGTTGAAATGAAAGATGTCGCCAACCTCTATGTGAGCGCACGCTACAACTTCAGCCACATCTTCTCGGTGTGGGCTCAGGCCAACAACCTGCTATGCAAGCAATGGGATGTAATGCCCGGCCAGGGCGCCCAGAAGATTGGCCTCATAGGCGGCATATCGCTGAATTTCTAAGTTTTGATTTACATAATAATGGCTGTGAAAGAAATCACAGCCATTATTTTTTAGTTTTTGCCATGAGAAAAATACGACACGCCACAACTGCCGATTTAGGACGCATAATGGAGGTGCTTGGCGCAGCTAAGCAGGTGATGCGGCGCGCTGGCAACGCTAACCAGTGGATAAACGGTTATCCCGATGAGGATGCCATCATGCGCGACATGGAACGTGAAGGGGCAATGGTGGTGGAGGATAATGGCATTGTTGTGGCCTATTTCGCATTCCTACCCTCGCCCGAGCCTACCTATGCCGCCATTTATGACGGCGCATGGCTTAACGACACGTTGCCCTATCATGTGGTGCACCGCATGGGTGGCGTGCCTGAGGCTAAAGGCATATTTGCCAGCGCAATGGAATATTGCTTCAAAGTTGATCCCAACATCCGCGTAGATACCCATCGCGACAATATAATCATGCAGCACCTTTTCAAAAAGCACGGTTTTACCTATTGCGGCATCATCTACCTAGCCAATGGCGATGAGCGCCTGGCTTACCAAAAGATCACAATTTAGACCAAAACTAACAAGCGTCAGCTTGCGGCAAACTAATTTCCCAGCAGAACATTATACACCTCTGTCACGTCGGCCGAGGTGATGTTTCCGTCGCCGTTCACGTCGGGGTTGATGAGACTGCTTGTATCACCGTTTAGCAAGTAGTCGTAGAGTGCTGTCACATCGGCAGCAGTGACATCGCCGTCACCGTTCACGTCGCCATATATCGCCAGTGGAGCCGTTCCGCTGTTATAAACGAAAGATATGATGTCACCATAGGGTGTATTAGCGGTTCCGCTCTCTGTGTTGTAGCTAGCGCGGGCACGGGCATAGTAGGTCGTGCCGTCAACCAGAAGTTTGTTATTTACCTTTATCTCTCCTGCGGGCAATGTGGTATGGTAGGCAAAGTCGCGCACCGTCTCCACAAATCGTGTACGTCCCCAAGTTGTGGCGCTGTTAGAAATCTCAATGGTGTAGCTCACTGCAGCCTCTTGGCGGTCAACGGTGACATACTGGTCGCTGTAAAGCGTGCCGCCTGCCGTTGGGATGGCAAAAGTGGGAGGCGTGGCCTCAAGATAGGCCGTCTTTAAAGTGACAGTGCCTGTCTCGCGGTAGTTGCCGTTGTCAATCATGTGCACTCGCATATAATAATATGTACCTGGCACGAGGGTGTATTTTGGGATTTCGAGTTCGCCCACAGATGATGTGCCTGTGAAGACGATATTGCTGAACGCATCGTCGCTGGCAATCTCCAAAGTCGCCTCGGCATCAGAACCTCCAGTGAGCCACTGTGCGGTGAACGAGGGATGTATGTTATCCTGATTGTTCTCGGGATATATGATAGTGAACACCTGCGGCTCGCACCAGCGAGTCTCACTCACGCCGTCGCTATAACCCTCGGCGCAAGCACGCACGCGCCAATAGTAATTGCGTGGCAGGAACTCGCCAAAGGCGCTCGATGATATGCTTGTGGATGTAGTGGTCTTGCGCTTCACGTCGCTAAATTCGGCATTGGTGGCAAGCTCAATCATGTAACCCTGTGCATTGGGCACTGCTTCCCAACTCATGATAAATGGGTCGGGGACAAGAGCGCCATTCTCGGGCGAGAGAAGCACGGGAGCATCAAGCTGTTGGTCGGCAGGCGGAATGAGGAATGAAGGCTCAAACTCATTGTCAGTGCGGTCCACAGGGCATACGGCATAATAATAGCCAAAACGCGCATCCTCGGGAATGGTATAAGTTGTTGAGTAGGTTACATCAAGCAGCATCTCTGCTTCCTTGGCAAACTGCGAAGGCTCAACGCTGTTAGGCACTGCATAGATGGTGTATTTATAGTTGTCAAAGCCGTTCCACGAGAGTACATGGTCGGTACTAGTGAGATTGGTCACCACGCCAGGGTCAACACCAGGTTTCCAAGGCATTGCAGGAGGCAAGGCGGGACGCGTGAACACCTTGCGCTTAAGATAGGTGGCAAGCTCCTCGTGGTTGCCGGTGCGGTAAAGGTACTTGCAGCTGTAGAAGATGGCACCCGGCGCATCATCGTAGCTATAGTCGCGGTTGAGCTGCACCTCGTTGGCATACTCTTCGTGGTTGAGCTCGGTGCTCGTAGCTGTCATTCCTGAGATGGAATTGGAGACGAAGAGTTGGCGGTCGAAATAGTCGCACACCTGGTTCCACCAAGGCACGATTTTGCTGTAGTCGGCAGTAGCACCAATTTTC
>JAGCRW010000075.1 GCA_017964485.1 Muribaculaceae bacterium
ACTTCCTTACCGTCGACAACCTTAACAGGAGGCAGATAGCCGTCAATTTCTTTCAAGTGCTCGGTGCAAGCTGCTTCCATCTCGATTTGGCGGCCACGGTTGCGTGGGTCAACATAATCAAAAATCTTCTCGCCGCTCTTGCGGGTATCAAGCTCAACGTCGCTGTATAGATAC
This sequence comes from Muribaculaceae bacterium, assembly GCA_017964485.1. GTDB lineage: Bacteria > Bacteroidota > Bacteroidia > Bacteroidales > Muribaculaceae > Sodaliphilus. The sequence goes on from JAGCRW010000075.1 coordinate 175, forward strand.
TCGTTGATGTGAGTAAGCAGTGTGCGTTGTGAGAGTTTGAGTCGCAGGTCATAGAGGCCAGCGAAATCGTAGGTTGCCTTCATGGCATCGGCAGCCCTCTTGAAGTCCTTGGCGTTGAACACGAGCACTGAGCCGAAGTCGAAGTCATCACGCAAAGAGCCAATCTGATAGTCGATAACTGGAGCTTTCATTGCGCCCTTGTCGGTAACGTTGTAGTGGTCGGCATATACCATACCACTATCAGTGTCGGCAAGAACCTTAACGAAGCGTTCGATTGCGAAAGGCGCGAACTTCAGTGTTACATACTTTGTGTAAAGCAAAGTCACGTCGGCATTGCTGTGCTCGGCGATTGCCTTGATTGTGGCAGTTGATGTAAGGTTGTTCACCTTAATCATCTCGCAACCGTCAATGGTGCCTTGAGCCTCCTCATTGGCAAGCAAATAGATTTTGTTAACTAATGGACTGTTCTTCAATCCATCAATAGTAGCCTGAGCCTGCTCGGCGTTGGCAAAAGGAATAAAACAATTAATTTTTGTCATGATGATATATGTATTTTAATTATTGATTTTCTGCTTTCATTAATTCTTGTCGCGCTTGCACTTCCCAGGTGCGCAGGCGGTCTTTGTAGAGGTTGTTAGCGTTCTCTTGCTCGATGCTAAGGTCGGAGTCGGTGTTGTCGTCGCCACGGCGTGCAAGTGTCATTACATCCCACACGCGACCCACACGGTAGTGGCGCGAAATCATCAATCCCATGCCATAGTCCTCGCCATAGCTGCTGCATGGTAAGCAAATGCGGCGATATATTGGTGTGAAAAATGCGCGCGGTCCGCCAATGCCATTCACGCGCAACAAATTGTTGCGGCCGTTTTCCAGAGTCCACTCACGGTGTGCGATAATGCCTGGAGGCACTTCTTGAAAGTTGTAGTCAACAATCTTGTAGCTGCCCACAACCATTGCTGCATTCTCCTTATAGAATTTGGCAACCATGGTTTCCAGAACATGTGGTGTGGCAAAAAGGTCGTCACTGTCAAGTCCTATAGCGAAGCGACCGCAGCGATCGTCATAGATGCCCAAATTCCAGCATCCGCCAATTCCCAAGTCGTGTCGCTCAGGAATCATGTGAATCAAGCGTGGGTCGCCGGCAAAGGAGTCAATGACTTCGGTAGTGCCGTCGGTGGAATGGTTGTCGATCACGATAAGGTTGAACTTGAACTGTGCCTCTTGCGATAGCACACTCTTGATGGCGTCTCCAATAGTGTTAGCACGATTTAGCACGGGAATGATTACTGAACACTCTACAGGAAATTCTCCTTCTGTCAAATCAACGTCATCATATCGCTCAGGAGGCAGATAGGCACCAATCTTTGTCAAGTGCCATGTGCATACTTTCTCCATTTCAAGTTGCTTTTCAGCTTCGCTCTCGCGTTGGTAGTCGAAAATGCGCACACCGCTGACTCGCAATTCAAATGTGTCGGCGGTGTAAAGATATTCGGGAATGTGAACAATTCTTCCTAATCGAGATAGAGCCAGTCTAATAGCGTAGAAGCCTGAGTATTGCAGTTTTTCAAAATCGTTATTGATTTCACCAAATGCCCTAAATAAAGCATCTTTGTTTATCAATACCACTGGTCCAAAGTCAAAATCGTCGCGTAGCGAACCTTCTTGGCAGTCGATAACTGGGTGCTTGACAAGCGTGTCATCGTCTATGCGGTTGTAATGGTCACAATATACCATAGCCGCATTTGTGTCTTCGGCTACCTTTATCATGCGTCGCAACGCCATGTGACCTAGCTCTATGTGAGTTGAGTCTAAGATGTAAAGAGCATAGTTTGATATTCTGCCACTTAAGGATTTATAAGAATCAATCCAATAGTGAAAGACGTTAGGGTGAAACTTGTCGAATTGCACACCAAGCGGCAGATCGCCATCACAAGTTGTGATGGTTGTGCTCTGGTCACAAGTGACAACTGGTATGCGAAGTTCCTTTTCCATAAACTTGGTTTGTTTATTTGCTCTCAAAGAAGTTGAGCACGCGGCTCATGAATGTGTTGCGCTCGGTCTCGTTCTTGATGGTCTCGATGGGGAAACCTACCACTACAGTCTTGTAACCGTAGCGGCTTGAAGCGATACCTGCGGGAATGTTGTTCTCGCTGTAGCGAAGTATTGTGGCGCCGCAGTCGTCGCTTGCCTTGATGGCGTCGGGCGACTCAACGGCATAGAATTCACTATTGAGTGTGTTGTAGAACGAAAGTTTGCCCATTCCGTCGCTCATCTTGAGAGCCGATGGCACGCTATAAACTTCGCCCAGGAGAGTGGCACGTCCGTCCACCCATGTATATCCCATCACGTTGTTAGCGAAATTCATTTCGTTTTGGGCAGGGCTGTCTTTGTCCCATATGTCACTGCCCACATAGGCTCCTGTCATCAGCACGTTGCCACCATCGCGGGTGTAGTTAGTGATGGCGCTCATGAGTCCGCTTGTGAGGGCTTTGTAGCGCGAAGGTTTTGCGCCGCGACCTGTGGGGATTTCCTTTTGCTTGCCCATGATGATGTCGAGTGCGCAGTATTCAGAAGGGCTCAGATTGCCATTCTCCACAGCCTTGGCACTGCTCGAAACAAACGAATATCCAGCATTCATGATTGCTGCTCCGTGCAGAGCAGGATAGTCGAAGGTGTTTCCTGCGATGTTCTGTGTCTCATGATTGCTGCGGCATGCGCCAAAGCCTGGGGCGTCGTCATCGCGCCAGGGCAGATGACGTCGGAACTCAAACTGCGAGCCAAGGTAGTTGATTTGCTCCATGTAAGGCACGCCGTGGTCTTTATTGTCATAGAAACCAGCCATCTTTCCGCTCTCGAACCAGTCGGGACCGCTGATGCGTGTGAAATCGTTGACCACCATCACGGTGCCTTTGCTGTTTTTGGCGACACCCAATGATAGTGTCTCGCTTGGGAAGCTACGTCCACCCTCGTTCATGGCTATAATCTTGTAGCTGTGAATCTCGTTGTCACTGATGAGAACCGAGCAGTGAGGGTTATCAACGATTTCTATCTCTTTAAAGCCTCCGTTGCCCACTTGCTCAAGGACAATATATTTCTTGGCGACTGCGCTTGCGCACAAGGGGTCGGGAGTTGGCTCCCAATTGAGCATAAAGAGCGACTCGCTCACCTTGCTGATGGTGAAGGAATTGACGGGCAGGGGTTGGATGACGCACTCGCGATGGTCGCGCTTGGCGATAAACTTGGCAATTCCCTTGTAGATAGAGCGGCTCACGTCAAAGCGGAACTGCGGGTCAAGACCATATTTCATGTCGGCGAAGTTCTGGTGAGAGAGCAGCTCCATGAGCAGAGCTGGTACTTCGGGGACACGTGCCTCGTAGTAAGGTTTGTCCCACATTCCGCGACGGGTCCAGTTTGGCTCGTACTTGGCGCGGATGTCATTCACTACCTCGGTGGATACTATGTCGGCAAACTGACGTGACAATTCACGTGGAGTGCCATTCTCATATTTGCCAAATTTCTTGCCGTTCTTGGTTGTGCAGTAAATGAGCAGAGTGCCAATGATGTTATCGTTGGGAGTGGTGCCGGCATCGGTGTGCAGACAGAACGAAACATCGACGGGGACTTTTAGGCCTGGTTTGCCGGGAAGCACATCGCTGCCGCCCGCCAGCCAGTTCACCCACTCGCCACGGCTGCGGTAGTCGTCAACATAGTCGTTGATGCCGTCGCTAGTGGAATACACCTTATGAGGAAATCCCGACCACTGGAGGAAGTAGCGTGAGCCCAGGTGGAACCAGGGATGCTCGCCGCTGCCCACATACTGGTAGTCGATGCCTTCTTTACCAAGATATTTCATATCGTCGTTTTTCTCGGCGATGGATCTGTTCTCGGGGGTAGGGAGCGCTACACGACGTACGATGTTGCCCTTGCCACCGCCCACCTTGATGGCGTCGGCTGTGATGACTGCCTTCTTGTCGCTGCTGAGGTTGCTAAGAGTAACCACGTTCTTGTTTATACCCTTCGCAAGTTGGAAGGAGCCGAGATATACCCACACTCCTCCAGCCATACTCTGGTCAACTTTGAACTGCTGGCTGCCGTTGAGGAAGTTGATGGTGTAGATTGCGTCATGAGCGCTGTTAGGCAGTGACTTGTAGCTCACGTAGATGGCAAAAGTGCCGGCCTCGGGCATATCCACGTCCCAAGAGGCAGTGGCTTCCTTCTTCTTGTCTTTCTCGGCCTCAATCATGCGATATGTGCCTTCCTCAAATGGATTTTCGAAATCTTTGTATTCGTTGCGACTGTAGGCAAAGCCGTAACCTTCGCCGTTTTTCCATTTTTTGCCGCCGTTAGTCTCATGATAGCCTTTTTGCGCGTTGCCGCCGTCATTATCTACCACGGCTCCAAAGTTGTGTGTGTCGCGCTCACGTGCATCCCACACATAGGCACCAGCATTCTCAAGCATAGGCATGATGTAGGGAATCATGTAGCTGTGTGTGTACATGTCCTCTACAGTTTGGAACATTCGTGCTCGTTGCCACTCCCAGCGGTTGAGATAAGGCTCAAAATACCAGCCATGGCTTGGCCACACTGCTACGATGTTTCCACTCAGTCCCTTTTTGTAATGACGATTCTCGTCGACAGGGGTAATGAAAGCATTATGCTTGCGCTTGTAGGAGTTGTCGAAATCAGAGAAATAGTTTTCGATGTCGTTGCCATCGATGCTGATATATACCTTGTGGTCACGGTACTGGTCGCCAAGAGCAGCCGAGATATCGCCCTTCAGCGTTGATATGCTCTCCTTAGTGAATGGCACATCACCGAAGTTTTCGCTTAGGTTAATCTTGATGGAATCGTCAACAACGTCGATAGATTTCACTCTCAGTTCTCCGATACCCATGTTCTCGGGCAAGGTAGATGTGATGATTCGTTGAACCTTGTTTGTCTCGTCTTGAGTCAGTGTTTGCCCACTCAATGATAATGTGCAGGTAGTGATTGTGACGAGGAGTAATATTTTCTTAATAATTACCATAGTAGAAATGTTTTTCAACTTTAGATTACAAATTTACGGTAAACTTTTCAATTAAAAAACAAAAAAAGTGTTCATTTTTCATAAATGCGTTTTATTTATAGATTATAAACGTATTTTCAGTAAAATAAACACTAAAAATGGTAAGAATCGATGTTTGGTAAATAAAAAAAGAACTCTCGAGATTAGTCACGAGAATTCTTTTTACTACTTATATTGTTTTTCTTAACTATTCTGTTAAGCTTTTATTCCTACTGAGTGATATACTACGAGACCAGGCATTGACTCGCTGACGATTTTCTTGACGTTGACATTGTAGCTGTAGGCCACTTGCAGTAGAATCTCGCTGTAGCGTGTGGCAACCGAGCCCACAAAGCACACGGGGTAGTCTTTGTAGTCGTACTGGCAGATGTTGCGATCAAAGAATCGCTTTATCTCGTTGGTGACGAGCTCGTGACAGTACTCATTGTCAATATGGTCGGCAAGGAAGAAGGAGTAGTTGTGGAGGTTGTTGTTGGCGTGTGGGTTGTTATACACTGCATCCATCACATTGGCTTTGGTGATTTTGTTGGCAGCATAGAACTCCTCGATTAACTCTTTTGGTGCCAGATTTTTTAGAACGTCGCTCAGGAAAATGCGACCCATTGATGATCCACTGCCCTCATCGCCGAGGATGAAGCCGCCCGAGGTTACGCTCTTGGTAATTTTCTCACCATCATAAAAGCATGAGTTGGAACCGTTGCCAAGGATACATGCCAAGCCTGCCTCATTTTGAAGCAGACCATGAGCGGCACCCACGAGGTCGCTTTCTACAACTACTGGAGTCTTGAACTGTGCCACTAGCGAGAGTTCCACAATCTTGTTACGCTCGGGATTGGAGCATCCTGCGCCATAAAAATACACTTTGTCCCAGCGGCGTTTGAAAAAATCGCGTGGTAATTCAAGCCTGATGATGTGGCTTATCTCTCTACGAGTTAAGAAATAGGGGTTAATTCCCGAGATTACAGCATGAGCTACTACATTGTTGCCATCAACCAGGCTCCACTCGGAGCGAGTCGACGAACTCTCGGCAATTACTTTAGCAAATTGACTTGCAGCCATTTAACTTATAAGAATTTAAGTGTTAGTGTCTTTATTAAAACAATAGCAATGTGTTAATAAAATATTTCGGGTGCAAAATTATAAAAGATTATTCTAAGAAATATTAATTAAAGAAAGTTTAACCAAAACACACAGTTGTTAACCATGACACATGGTCAAGGTTAATATTGTTAAAGAGCGATTTTTTTGCTCAATGAAGATTAATTACGTTGAGAAAGTCTTATTATCTCTCCAGCCCATAGAATTGACGAAGTCGCGGCTATGATAATTACCCAGTCCAACGGTTTAAGAGGGGTGACATTAAACATTTTACCACCGAACTCCACTATAAGGATTTGTCCGATGAAAATGACGACGGCAATAAGCATGAAACCTTGACAATCCTTGATATCTGCGAATGCCGATTTGCCAGTCATGAAAGCTTTCGCGTTGAACATGTTCCAGAACTGCATCATAACAAAAATTGTGAAGAACATGCTTAACTCGTAATCACTAAGTCCATCATACGCACCATAATTGATGAATATCAGGTCTTGTACTGACTCCACTGCAGAGTGTTGCATGATTAATAGGATACAAAGCAGGATAATAGTGAAAAGTACACCCACGCCCAGAATGTTCCATTTCATATATATGTTGATTATGGAGTCGGTGTCTTTGCGTGGTGGCTCTTGCATAACCTTGTGAGTGGGAGGTAACGAAGCCAAAGCAATAGCTGCAAAGGTGTCCATTATCAAGTTAACCCACAGCATTTGAGTTACCGAGAGAGGTGATTGAGTGCCAATGAAAGCGCCTATAAGAACAATCAGGCATGCCACAACATTAATTGTCATTTGGAACATGATGAAGCGTTGAATGTTCTTATACAGCGATCGTCCCCACATCACGGCAGAGGCAATAGTGCTGAATGAGTTGTCTTGAATTGTCATGTCGCTGGCCTCTTTGGCTACAGCCGTTCCGTCGCCCATTGAGAGTCCTACGTCGGCGGCATTTAGGGCTGGCGCATCGTTGGTGCCATCGCCAGTTACTGCAACTACCAATCCCTGCTTCTTAAGAAGTTTGACAAGTCGTTCTTTGTCGTTTGGCTTAGCGCGAGAAACTATTTTCGCGCCTTGCACAAGGGACGCTAATTGTTCGTCGCTCATTGCGGCGAAGTCGCTGCCAGTGAGTATGTTCCTGTCGCCATCCTCATCGGTCCACAATCCAATTTGACGTCCTATTTCCTTTGCTGTTCCTGGAGTGTCGCCGGTGACGATTTTCACTTGAATGCCCGCATTGATACATTCTTGGATAGACGCAGGCACTTCGGTGCGCACCGGGTCGGAGATGGCGAAAATACCGGCAAAATTCAATTTTACATTCGTTAGTTTGCCATCAAGGAACACGTTATCTCCGTCTTCAAGTTCAAGGTAGGCTAATGCCAGGGTACGCATTGCCTTGTTTTGGTAGTCAATGAGAATCTGTTCATATTTTTTCTTTTGTTCCTCTGAAATATTTGAGAACGCAAGAATAATTTCAGGGGCACCTTTCACATAAAGAACGCGCTTGCCGAGTACTCTGGAGTTGGCAATGGTGGCCATGTATTTGTTCTCGGTAGAGAATGGGAGGCGGTCAATCACCTCGACGCGTTCACGTAGGGTGAGGTAGTTTATACCTCTTGCGTTTAGCCATAGCAATAATGCGCCTTCTGTGGGGTTGCCGATTGCTTTTATTGCTTGAGGATTTGAGAAGTCAAGGTTGGCTGTAGAGTTGACGGCTATCATCTCCTCAATGAGCTCGGGCTTGATGTCTTCAAGCTTCTCATCGGCAACCTGCATTTGGTTTTGAGTGAGTGTGCCAGTCTTGTCGGTGCATATTACCGATGTGGCACCCATTGTCTCGCAGGAGTGCATAGTGCGTGGCAGAGTGTTCTCATTCATGAGTTTACGCATACTGAGAGCCAAACTCAGAGTGACGCTCATGGGCAAGCCTTCAGGAACTGCTACCACAATAAGAGTGACTGCTATCATGAAGGTGTTGAGCAGATAGGAGATGAAATCGAGCCATTCAAAATTATGACAGCTAATAAAGAAAGATATAATGCGCCCAACAACGATAAGTGCAGCAACAAAATAACTGCCTTTGGTTATATGCTTTGCTAGCTTGTCAAGTTTCTCGCTAAGTGGTGTGGGGTTCCCTTCATTGACTTGTGCAGCTTCATACACTTTACCGCTTTCGGTATTGTCTCCCACGTTGAAGACTCTTGCTGTGCAATAGCCCTCAATTATTATTGTGCCCTTCAGGATGTGGTTAGAGGGGTAGGTCGCGTCTTTCTTGAAGTGTTCTTCCTTTGTGGATTTTGACGCTTGCAACTCGCCGGTGAGCGATGATTCGTTTACAAGAAGATTCAGTGACTCTAATAGCTCGCAATCGGCGGGCACTTCTTCTCCTGTCTCAAGGATGATGATGTCTCCTACAACAATGTCTCTCTTTGGCACTTGGCTTACATTGTTGTTTCTCACAACTTTCACAAGCGTGTCGTCGTTGACCTCGTTAAGAGCTTGGAACGTTTTTTCATTCCTTCGTTCAAGAAAGAACGCTACTCCCGTTGCAAGGAGCAATGCGACAATAATTCCAACAGGTTCAAAGAACACAGTATAGGAGGCTCCCTCCCACTCAAATTTATAGATTGAGATGCCTAACGAAAGAACAAAGGCAGTGATAAGAATTTTGAAAAGTGCGTCTTTAAAACCACCGAAGAAGCCAACCAGTATAATCAAGATTGTAGAAAGCAACGCAATAGCAGGAGTAACCCAAACGGAGTTTCCGCTTCCACCAGCAAAAATAGCTATTGCCGAAAAAACTATGCTTAAGCCCATTATGACTAATGCAATCCAATGGGTGCATGCCTTTTTGAGATTATCCCAAAGGGTTGTTTTTTGGGGAGCAGTGAAAACATTTGCCCCGTATTTCTTGCGGCTTTCAAGAACTTGAGCTTCGGTCAATCCACTATAGTGTTGCCCTTTTGACATTTCTGTGAGATTTTAGGACTAGTAAACCTGTTGTTATGCTGGAATTTAATGATTTCGCTATTTATTAATCATGAGATTTACCTCAAAAGCATGGCAAAGGTAAGAAAAAAAACTCATAGTAGAACACATTATTCTTAAAATATGGTGAGGCATATATAAAGAAGGGTCCTATATAGCATCTTATAGAACCCTTCTTGAACTGTTATAATATGCTTAGTGCTTCACTGCCACGTGGTGAGTTGACACTTCGTTGCCGATATATACCTTTAATATATATTGGCCGTCTTTGGTGTTTTCAACGTTCATGTAGTTGCCGCCGTTGCGTGCCACGAGGTTGCCGCTTATGTCGTAAAGTTCCACACCCATGATGTAGCCGTTGGCGCTAGCCATGATATAGTCGCTGGAGGGTACTGGGCCAACTTTAACATTAGTGTTTGAGGTAGGCTCAGTTACTGGCTTGAGTGTAGCTACTTTGCTTTTGGAGCCTAGCAGGATGTCGTAAACTGCGGTGATGTCGGCACTAGTAATGGTGCCGTCGCCGTTTACGTCACCTGTGGCGAAATAGGTCATGTCGCCGTTGAGTAGGTAGTTGTAGAGCTCGGTTATATCAGAAGCGGTGACGGTTCCGTCGCAGTTCACGTCGCCATATACACCCGAGGTCTTTGGACCCTTAAGCAGGTTGTCAAGCTTGATAGTAGCGCTCCATATTGGGTCATCTTCATCGCTGTCGGTTTCTATCGCTATGATTTTGTAGGTCTTGCTAGCATTCAAATTTCCCTCGCCGGTAATATATCTCCATCCGTGGAAGTCGATTTTGCCAAAGTCGATGTAGACATCTTCTTGGCTTTCATCGGTGCTCCTGAGATGCATCTTAAGGAAGATGTTGCTCATGTCTCCGTTAACATGCAGTGAGAGCTCTTCATCGCCGTTGATGATAGCATCATTAAATGATGTGCTGTAGATGCCTGCTTCCAGTGATAACGGGTCGTTTATCTTGATTTGAAGCGACTTGCTGCCAAAGAGGCGGTCAGTCGATGCGCTCAAAGCAACTTCGGTATTTGCCGATACATCCACTATAGAGAATTTGCTTGCATCCTCAAAATCTTCAATCACTGTTGTTTCGGGTTTCTCCTCGCCAGCATCTACTGCGGTGAAGGTGATAGTGATAGGCTCTGGCAGGTGGATTCCTGCGGTGTCGCACATCTCTTTGACGATGGAGAGGGTGTATTCCTCGCCAGGAACCATAGTTGAGGCAACTGGGATACGGATAAATCCGAATGGATCGCCCACTTTGCTGGTCTTGGTGTTGCGGCGGTTGTAGGTAAGAGCGTTGCCATCCTTGTCGGTGAGAACAATCTTATCATAGTAGTAACTGTTGTTAAGCATCGAGTCGGTGCGCAGCTCTATGGTGGCATTCTTGTAGTGTACCTTGTCACCCTGGTGCGGGAAGATGTCGATAACTTCAAGATACTTGCGATAGGTGGTCTTAAATTGCAGTGTGAATGGCTCTTGTAGTTTCATGCCGCCGCCGTGCTCGGCTGTGGTGTCGAGAGTGACAGTGTAGTGGGTGTTAACCTCGTAGGCGTCATTTGGTTCAAAGACCATTCGGTAATTACTGTCTTCCCACCTGAAGTGGCCTTCTACGGCAGGCTCGATGTGGAACGCAGCCTCAGTAACCTCGGTGTTCATGTCCCAGTTAAATTCGAAGATTACTGGTGTATTGGCCTTTAGTGGTGCGTCGCCTTCGTTCCATACTGGCGAGTAGTTTATTACCTCAGGAGGTGTCTCACGCACTCGGGCGAGGTCGAAGTTGCAGTATTTTGACTTGTTTGCCTCAACAGTGACCTCTTTGGTCTGAGAGAAGTAGTGCTCTTGCTCCACTCTAATCTTATAGTTACCTGGGTTAAGCATCTTAAAGGCGTAGATGCCATTGTAGAGGTCATCGGTGTAGCAAGTGTCAAGTGGGTTGTCGTTCATGTCAAGAAGTATGACTGTAGCGTTGCACACAGGCTCGCGGTTGTCATCGCCAAACATGATGAAGTCATTGATAACGCGTGGCATGCGGTTGTCACGGATGTTGCCAGCCACAGCGCCCTTGCCAAAGAATGAATAGCCAAAATAGTCGTCGGCGCCGAGTGAGAAGTTCCAACCCTCCATCCAGCAATAGTTGTCATTCATCAGGCGGTAGGTCTCGGGTATATAGTCGTGGAAAGAGCCCTCACTGAGCATCGACACAGCCTGGTTTCCACGAAGCACGCCCAGACCTGCATTGTTCCAGTCGGGGTAGAAAGTGAAGTCGCCGGCAATCTGGTAGTTGCTGGTCCACACGGCAGCCTGATTCTGCTGCAGTCGCTGCATTAAGGTACTGGTCAGCACATCGCTATTGGCAACTACAGGTGAGCCAGTATATCCTCGATATAGACCTAAGATATGGTTGCGTCGAGCTGCTACTCCAGTGGCATTGCTGTGGATGGCATAGAAAATATCGGCACCGCTGCTGTTGCACAGCGCCACGATGGTAGATAGTGGAAGGTCGCTGTTAGCGTCGTTGGTAATGCGCGACATACTAGTGGTATAGCCTTTGGCTTTGAGGCAGTTGTTCAGGGCAAAACCTTTTTTGAGGTTGGAGTTCGACTCCCAGTAACCTGCTGTGTCGCCTTGTGCGAAAGGATAGATTACCACGTTGCGGTCATCGCTTTCATGTCCGCCATGTCCAGGATTGATATACACGTGTGGCATATATTGCCCATTGGCTGCAAAAACTGCAACCATCATCAGAACTAAAGTATAAAATGACTTTTTCATAATGGATTGCAGTTTTATTCGTTAATATCAATTGTTATCATAGTGAGATTGCCGTCGATGGTGGTATATACAATCTTGCCGCCGCCAGCGGTGGGCTGCATGGTCATCGAGGTCTTAGGAGTGAGCTCGTGGCGGAATGTGCCATCGGCTTTGAGAAGCATAATCTGTGATGAAGTGTATTGATAACCGTCATCGGTGGCGTTTTGGGCAACGATGTAGTCGTTGTTATACCAGCAAGGCATCTCGTAAATACCGAGCTCGGAAAGCACCTTGCCTTGCAGATTGGTGACCACGATTCCCTTGCCTGCAGCATAAAACGCGATTTTGTCGCCATTAGGGGAGATTGACGACCATAGGTAACCGGCATAACTTTCAACAGGAGTGTAACGGTTCTCCTTGCCGTTGATGGTGACAACAAGTTGCGAGCCAATGGTATATACGCTTGTGCCGCGGTTTGCGGCAGAGGTAAAGTTGTGCTTCTCACCATTCATCGCCATGCCCTTAGTGCCAGTCTCAAGGTGTACTGCTCCGTGTTGGGCCTCAAGTACCACATCGCTAGTATAACGAGCGATGTCGTAACGCTTTCCTGTGCGGTAAACAAGTCGGTCCTTCTCGTTCACAGTGCTGGTGATGTAATACACTTGTCCGTCGGTGCTCCATTTAGCGTTGAAGCCTGCTCCGCCCTCATTGCTGATAGTGGTAACCTGCTGTGTGGCTAGGTCGAGCATTTTGAGGCCGTTGGCGTCTACGTCGCTGTATAGCAATCGATCTCCGCTTTGGTTCAGGGTGGGGTAGAAGGCTGGCTCAATGCCTCGTAGTAGCGGTGTAGATGACGTCAATGTCACTTGCTGCGCACCAGCCACCATAGCCCATGCCCACATTAGTAATAGTAATGTCTTTTTCATTGTGTAAATAGTTTATTTTGATTAGTTTTTCTCTGTTTTGTATCTTTTTGCAAAGATAAATAGAAAAAATGAAAAAAGAATAATTGGTGGGCGATTTTTTCTGAGCGAAGGTGATTGTTTGCTTGATAAGAGTCATAAAAGCGCCGCAGTGATTAGTTTCACTACGACGCTTTAATTTTTTTGGTAATTATATGAGTTTCTATTATTTTTCTTCTCTCTCAATCAATTCTTTGGCGAGCATGAGGTGGCTTATGGAGCCGCGGCTTTGCGGATCGTAGAGAATTGCTGGCAGACCATGACTCGGGGCTTCGCTCAGACGGGTGTTGCGTGGTATAACGGTGGTGAATACCATGTCGCCAAAGTGCGATTTCAATTCCTCATAAATCTGGTTGGCAAGCCTTAACCGTGCGTCATACATTGTAAGCAGGAAACCCTCGATGTGCAAGTTGTTGTTGAGTTTTGACTTGATGATGCGAATGGTGTTGAGCAACTTGCTGATGCCCTCGAGTGCGAAATACTCAGCCTGGACAGGGATAATAACACTGTTGGCTGCCGTGAGGGCATTGACGGTAATAAGTCCCAGCGAAGGGCTGCAGTCAATGAGGATGTAGTCGTAGCGGTCGCTCACGCCCTTAAGGATGCGCGCCATCACCTTTTCGCGGTTGGGTTTCTTGATGAGTTCAAGTTCAGCGCCCACGAGGTCGATGATAGAGCCCAGTACATCGAGGCCCTCGATGCACGACGGCACCACAGCGCTCTCGATGGGATAGTCATCAACAAGACATTCATATATCGATGCTTGCATCTGTTTTGGGTCAATGCCCACTCCCGAGGTGGCATTGGCCTGAGGGTCGGCGTCGATGAGCAGTACCCGCTTTTCGCATCGTGCCAGCGATGCTGCTAGGTTGATGGCTGTAGTGGTCTTCCCCACGCCGCCTTTTTGATTGGCTAAAGCAATTATTTTGGTCATATTTATTAGTAATGAGCAAACAAGGCAATTGCAATTGTCGCTTGTTGTTTCTCTCAAATATCGTTAATCTTTAATTATCTAAACTCTATAAGCATTTACGAACTCTGAATCCATAGTGCTTTCACTTTTCGCTTAATGGCGAGTATGTTGCCCAGCGATATAAGTGCCATGATAACCACGGCAACAATTAATGCCAGGATTATTGAGCCGCCGTGCACGTCCATAGCCTTAAGCATAGGCATGTAGTAGGCTCGCATTAGCAGCATCAGAATTACCGAAACCACCAGAACAGCGCAGTTGATGTAAATCACCATGTTGATGTAGGTGCGCGACACTTGATCAGGAGAATATCCCAGCACGAGCAAGTCTTGCAACTTCTTGGTGTTCTTTTGCAGGAGCAGGTAGATGCTCAACATGAGGATAAAGAACGCCAGTATACTGATGATGACACCCACGATAATTACGATGCTCACAATGATGTTGAGGAAGCCTTGCGCCTTGCTCTGCTGCATCTTGTCGCCAGCAACCTGATAACCGTGGTCGGCAAAGTAATTGCCAATCCTCTCGTCACCAGGGCTGTTGACCTCAACAATAAGTCTTGACGGATTGCGTCCTATACCAGAGCCAAACTGTTCGTTGCTCCATTTCATGAAATCCTCAGGCACGACAATGGTGTTAAGGCGCGATGAGAAGCCAACTAATGTGCCCTCAAAAGTTTGTGCTTGACCATTGCCGCGAAGGGTGAACTGGAGGTCTACCGCCTTCGACACAGCCATTTCGCTCGCCTGCGGCAGTCCCTGACTAGGCGCAAAACCAAAGTTGTAGAGCGTGAGGTAGTCTCGTGAGATTATTACAGGAATTTTGGGGTTGTTGGGGTCAAATTTCCATTGTCGGTCAGAGATGTCTAGGAACTCGTCGGGCAACGATTCAAAGAACATCATTGTTCTCATGCCTCGACCGCTCACGCTGATAGTGGCTTCCAGACTGTAATCGTTACTTGAGAACTTGCCAACCTGACGGCACCATGGCTGCGCCTCAATGTCGACTATATCGTCTTCAGAGAACTCGTTGTTGGCCATCAACACTGTTGATGCCGTTGACACTTCACGAGTGATGATTAAGTAGTCCTTGCGCAGGAAACTATCTTCATCGTTGAACAATGGTCTCACGTCCTGATGGAACTGCACAGCTAGGATAACGATGGTCAAACCCACTAAGCTTGCGAGCGAGAACCCAATGAGCTGCGACGGGCTGATGTGCTTGCGCAGCAGCTTCCACATCAGCGCGCGGCTGCTGTGGTTAGTATTGTTTTTATTATCTTTCTTGCTCATAGCTTAAATTCTTTGTCAACATTGATTTTCACGTTGTTACCCACCGAGGTTGAGATGATGCCGGCGCCTTGCCGCTCGGCCTCAGCTGTTACCATCTCGGCGACTATGCGGTTGTTGGTTTCATCGAGGTGGCTCACCGGCTCGTCGAGCATTATGAAGTCACATGGTTGGCACAAGGTGCGGATAATTGCCACGCGTTGCTGCTGGCCTATCGACATTTTTGCTACCAAACTGTCGACTTTCTCTACAATGCCCAACCGCTCCATCATTGCCACAATTTCGTCGCGTGTCTTGAAATTGGTGATGCTGTTCTTGAGCATGATGTTTTCCATCGCTGTGAGTTCAGGAAACAGACGCATTTCTTGAGCAAGGTAGGCGATGTGATGAGAGCGCACCTTGCACCACTCGGCAACGCTAAGCTGCTTGATGTCGCGGCCGTCGAAGGCAAAGGTTCCGCTGTAGTCGATGCGGTAGCCATATATGTAGCTGCACAGCGACGACTTGCCGGTACCGCTCTCGGCGCTGATGAGATATTTCTTGCCGCGTTCAAAGGTGACATCGCGAAGCCATATCTCGCTGCCTGTATCCTCACGGCCAGCAAACACAGCCGGGAGGGTGTTGTGAAGTGTTATATTGTTCATTTTATTGATACTTATCTGATTGTTTGGTTTTCAATATGGTCCATTAGCAAATGAAAAAGACTGCTATGAAAACAACTTACAAAAGTAGCGATTTCCTCTCAATCGGCATTCATTATTTAAGTATTTTTATAAGTAGTTTAAATGCTTCGTTGGTTTTGACTTGTGATAAGTCTTATGTACATAAAAAGAAATCCACGACATCACGTCGGGGATTGCTTAACTAATTAACCTTCTAATACCATTAACATAAACCTTAAACAATGAAAATGATATCGTCGTCACGACGATGTTGTTTTCTGTTCAGAATACAAAGAATCGTATTCTGAAATGATATATGCAAAGATGATGCCAATTTTGCCAAAACATCTTAATTCTTTAGCAAAACAGCTACAAAACGCCTTAAATTAACATAAATTAACTGGCTTATTAGGCGATTTACTTTATTCCGCCTTCATAAAAGCGAAATACACTGCCATGATAAGCAGGGTAAACGACACAAAGTGGTTCCAGTGAAGGTGCTCGTTCTTGAAAAAGACAGCTACAAACACGGTGAACACTGTCAATGTGATAACCTCTTGGATAACTTTAAGTTGCATAAGGGAGAATGGGCCACCATTCTCTGCAAAGCCGATACGGTTGGCGGGAACCATAAATGTGTATTCAAACAGGGCAATGCCCCATGAGAAGAATATTACTGCGATAAGTGGCCAGTTGGTGCTCACGCCCATTTGTTGCAATTTCAGGTGTCCATACCAGGCGAATGTCATTACTATGTTGCTCACACAGAGCAGGCCTATTGTGGCAAGTGCGGTCCAGTTCATTTGTTGTTGGTTTTTTATTAGCGATAATCACATCGCTTTAGATTTATAAATTTCAAAAAACGGCTGCAAAGTTACTGCTTTTTATGGAATATAAACCTCCATCATCGCCTTTTTTGTGACAATTTTGGATATGAATGAAGAAAAACGCCTCTTGGTTATGATCAAGAGGCGCGTTTCCTTTATCTTTTGTGTTTGGGCCATATTTCTATGGCTCGATGCGTATACTGTCGTTGAGGTAGGGGACTAGTCGTCCTCGCAGAGTGATGCGTCCGTTGCCTAGGGTCGGGAACACGTCGGCTATGGCTTGGTCACTGCCTTTGAAGATGGTGATGGTGACGCTGGCGTTCATGCGTCGCCCAATCATTGTGTAGGTAAGGATGGTGTTTCCTTTCTTGTCGTGCGTCAGATTTTTGTTGCTTATGCGCCCGTGTAGTGTAATTCCTCCCAAACCGTTGGCACCAGCTCTCATGCTGTTGAAAGCAACTTGGAAGATTCCTTTATCGCCTTGCATGAGCATAAAGTTGGTGTTGTCGTTGAGTCCCATTTCATATCGTCCGTAGCTGTTACGCACCTCGGTAGCTTGGAGCACGAAATAACCGTCATCGGCAGCGAGCTCAGCCTTAAGGTGATAGATTGAGTCAACGATTTCTTTGTCTTTCTTGATACGTTCCTTGCGTTCTTTCTTAGTCTCGTTCTCGGGAATTGGTGCCGTCTTTTCAATTACATAGATATCATCGTCATAGTCTTGTGCCCAAGAGTTAGCCGGCATGCAAATGATAGCCACCAAAATCAGTGAGAATATTAAATTGAAAGTCTTCATAACTACAGGTGTTTTTAATGAGTTGTTGCAAAATTACACCTTTATAACACACAAAGCAACAAAATACTGCATCATTTAGTCGATTTTTTTTGTATTTTTGCAAAAAAATATTGAGAAATGCCGAATAATAGCAGTTTTTCGTGGCCTAAGAAAATACTGTTCCTTTTTTGCGGAATGGTGGTTGCCTTGTTTGTGGTGGCAATGGCAGTATTGTTGATTTTTGGAGCTGATACAAAAAATGTCAACTATGTGATAGCAATGTCGGTGGCTCAGAATTTGGTGATATTTATCTTGCCAGTTCTGATGTTGGCTATGCTGAATCTGAAGGCAGAGTTGAAGCCGTTGTCTCACACGCTATGGATGACTAAAGGACCATCACTGAAATCTATATTGCTTGTTGTGCTTGTGTGGATAGTGGCTTTGCCCGCAATGAACTATATAGTGGAGTGGAACCAGAACATTGAGTTTCCATCGTTTTTGAATGGGTTGGAGAATCAATTGCGTGAAATGGAGACCGCAGCAGCTGAGACAACAGGAAAATTGCTAGATGCCAAATCGGTGGGCATGATGATAATGATGGTGTTCGTTGTTGGCGTGCTTACTGGTCTTGGCGAGGAGATTTTCTTCCGCTCTGGCATGCTGGGCACGATGCTATATGGCAAGGTCAACAAGCACATAGCGGTATGGATTGTAGCAGTTGTCTTCAGTGCCTTCCATCTGCAGTTCTTTGGTTTTGTGCCTCGCTTGCTGCTAGGTGCATGGCTAGGTTACCTGCTGGTGTGGACCGGCGAGGTGTGGACACCCATCATTGCCCACGCCCTCAACAATGGCTCGATTGTGCTGATGATTTTCCTTGCTAATAATAACTATATCTCTGACAACTACATTGAGACGATAGGCGCCAACGATCATTGGTTGGCTTTGGGCAGTGCTGCTGCCACTGTTTTGCTGTTGGTTGTGTTTATGAGGAAATCCCCAAAAACTAATAATAACGAATTAATGATATGAAACGCTTAATTTTTTTACTGCTGGTTTTGGCTTCTGTCGCCGCCAGTGCACAAGAGGTGATTTGTCACCGTGGATATTGGGACATTGAGGGTTCGGCGCAGAACTCCATTCGCTCGCTCGTGAAAGCCGATTCGATAGGCGCGTGGGGCTCGGAATTTGACGTGTGGATGACCGCCGACGGCGTGCTTGTGGTGAACCATGATGAGACTTTCGAAGGCGTCACCATTGAGACCGCCAAGTGGAAGCAGCTCAAAGACATGCGTCTTAAGAATGGTGAGCCTCTGCCCACGCTGGAGCAGATGCTTGAGTGCGGCAAGTCGTTGAAAACGCGCCTCATTGTAGAGATGAAACCTCATACTAACCGTGGCCAAGAAAAGAAGGCTGCCGAGAAGATCGTTAAGATGGTGAAGAAAATGGGGTTAGAAGACCGAGTGGAGTATATCACTTTCTCCTATAAGGGAATGATTGATTTGAAAAAACTGGCTCCTGAGGATACCCCAGTCTATTATCTCAATGGCGAACTCTCGCCATCGCAACTCGAAGAGCTTGGTATGGCGGGTATTGACTACAGCATGGAGGTTATGCGTGACCACCCACAGTGGATTGACGAGGCGCACTCGTTGGGCATGAAGGTGAACGTGTGGACTGTCAATAGCGACCACGACATGGAGTGGTGCATAAACTACGGCGTGGATTTCATTACCACCAACGCTCCCGAGCGACTGCAGCAGTTGCTTGAACCGTAATTCAATTAAATTGAAGTTTAGTGTTTGGAGAATGCCATGGCAATTATGCTGTGGTTTTGACTCTGTGTGCCACACCCAGTTTGTTAATCTTATCAAATAAAGTTGATTTGTAGCTGTATTTTTCGTAACTTTGCAGGCTAAATATTATTATATTAAAAATATTAAGTATAGTATATGAAACGAAACGCATTAGGACGCGGCTTAGACTCACTTATATCAATTGACTCAGTGGACGAGATACAGTTCAGTGGCTCGTCGGCAATCAACGACATTCCAATCGGTGACATTGAGCCTAACCCCGACCAACCTAGGGCCTCGTTTGACAAGGAGGCTCTTAATGAGCTGGCTGCGTCGATAAAGGAATTAGGTATTATCCAGCCGCTTACCCTGCGCCAGCTTGAAAATGGCAAATACCAGATAATCTCGGGCGAGAGGCGCTACCGCGCAGCAAAAATCGCCAAGCTCGATAGCGTTCCTGCCTACATACGTGATGCTAACGATACCGAGCTCACCGAGATGGCGCTCATTGAGAATATTCAGCGCGAGGATCTCAATGCTATTGAGATTGCTCTCACGTTCCGCAAACTCATAGACCAGTATCATCTAACGCAGGAGCGCCTTAGCGAGCGTATCGGCAAGAAACGCACTACAATCGCCAACTTCCTGCGTTTGCTCAATCTACCCGCTGAGATTCAACTTGGACTGCGCGACAAGAAGCTCGATATGGGCCATGCCCGCGCAATTCTCTCGGTTAGCGACCCTGCCTTGCAGTTAAAATTATATAACGAGACACTTAAAAAAGGTTTATCAGTTCGGCAAGTAGAACAGCTGGCTAAGCATTATCAGGAAATCATTAAAAAAGATAAACAACCAAGTGAAAGCGCTGCCAAGCGCCATAATACCGCCGATTTCGACATCCTCACCAAGCATTTGACAAAGGCATTTGGCGTGCCAGTGAAGATGGCATGCGACGCCAATGGTAAAGGAAAAATAACATTTGCCTTTAACAGCGATGATGAACTTGACAGAATTATTAGTATCTTTGACCGCTTAAAAGAAAAATAATGATGTGTGATGCACTCTGAACAACAGTTTTTAAGCTGTAAGTAAGAGCGCACCTCATCTATGAGCTTGTAGTGACACACAACGGTAACATATCACCTCTAGCGACGCGCATGGCACTCGTGCTTGTGTGTGCGGTTTTCGCTTGCTCAGTACGTGCGCAAGACCATGACTTTCTCTTGCCGCGCGACACCATCGTGGTTGCCGACAGCGCCATGATGCTTAGCGGCACGCTTGACAAAGAGGTGAAGCCCGTTGTTAATGATAAACTCAAGTTCAACCCCGATCCTATGCGGGCGATGTGGCTTTCTGCACTATGTCCTGGTGCTGGGCAAATCTACAACCGCCGCTACTGGAAGCTGCCAATCGTGATTGGTGCCTTTGTGGGGCTCACTTACGGCACGTCGTGGAACAACCGTATGCTCAACGACTACTCTAAGGCCTACCGTGACATCACCGACAACGACCCCAACACACGTAGCTACATGGATTTTTATCCTCCCACCGTTAAGGAGAGCGACCTCGACAAGAGTTGGCTCACTAACACACTCAAGAGCCGCAAGGACTATTATCGCCGATACCGCGATATTTGCATCATTGGTATCGCAGCAGTGTATCTGCTCAACGTCATCGACGCCTACGTTGATGCCTCGATGATGCACTTCGATGTGAGCGACGACCTGTCAATGCAGTTTAAACCGGCAGTTATCGAGAGCACACTCTCTGCGCTGCCCTCGGTTGGGCTCGGATGCGCATTCTCATTCTAACAACACGAAACATCAATAAGAAAACACAATATAAGCTATGAAATATAAGGTTCTATTATTAACAGCAATCACGTTTATCACGTGCCTTGGCACTGAAGCCAAGAACATACTCTCGCTCAAGGAGTCGATAACCGATAATGCTATCGTCTTTCCTTCGAGTTTTGAGACCAACACCAAGGAGATGATGGAGAACTGGTATCTGAAGAACTATGCCATCATCGACGAGTCAAATATTGAAAGCCGCGACTACGGTCTGGTGAGCGATGCCGAGTACATAAGGCGATTGAAGGATCTGCCTACCGAAATCGAGATGCCGTTTAACCAGATTGTGAAAAGCTATATCGAGCGATATGTAGTTAGAAGCCGCACTCTTGTGGCTCAGATGCTGGGAATGTGCCCTTATTATATGCCCATCTTTGAAGAGGCACTCGAGCGTCATCAGATGCCGCTTGAGCTAAAGTATATTCCCATCATCGAGTCGGCGCTCAACCCCAATGCCGTGTCACCGGCAGGAGCAGGCGGTCTGTGGCAATTCATGATAACCACTGCTAAGGGAGTGGGACTTACTGTCGACACTCAACTCGATGAGCGCCGCGATCCTTATAAGTCGAGCGAGAAGGCTGCTGTGTATTTCAAGCAGCTCTATGATACTTATCATGATTGGTCGCTTGCTATCGCCGCCTACAACTGTGGTCCTGGCAATGTGAACAAAGCAATACGTCGCGCAGGCACCGATAATCCCGACTTCTGGGAGATTTATAACTACCTGCCTCGTGAGACACGCGGTTATGTGCCTGCGTTCATCGCTGCCAATTATGTGATGACCTATTATCAGAAGCATAATATCAATCCCACCCTCACAAAGAAACCTCTCATTATCGACACTGTGGCGGTTACCAAGCGCATCCACCTCAATCAAATATCAGATGTGCTCAACATCCCTATTGATGAGATTAAAATCCTCAATCCACAATACCGCGCGGGAGTCATCAACGGTTCTAAGTCGCGGCCACTTACCCTCGCTCTGCCATCGCAGCAGATTTACAGCTACATTATGGCTGAGGACAGAATCGAGAACTATCAAAAGAATATCTACGCACAAAGAGGTGAGGTAAAACCTGGTGATGTGCGACAGATTGTAGGTGATGATGAGACTCCAGGTAAATTCATCTACCATACCGTTACCGATGGAGAAGATTTCATAGAGATTGCCGATCGATATGGTATGGAATATGATGCGCTGAAAGAACTCAACCAACTCACATCCACCACTCTGCACCCAGGACAAGTGTTGACAGTGGTAAATATGAACTCTTCTATCGAAGAGACAGTGATGGGCAACACATCAACCAACACCAACACACAAGGTTGGATGGCCGAGAACACCAATAGAGGCAACAACGGTAGCTACAATGGTAACAACGATAGTGGCTACAATAATGGTGGTTACAATAACAATAATGGAAACAATGGCGGCTACAACAATAGTAATTATAATGGTCGCAACAATAATGGTGGCAATAATAACAGCAACAACTACAATAGCAACAGCGGCAACAATAATGGCAACAACGTAAGTGGCCGTGACAGCCGACCTGTGCCACCTAAGCCCGATCAGCCAAAGACACAACCTAAGAATAATGTGCCCGAAAAGCAGAACAATACTACTAAAACCGACAATAAGAACAATAACAACACCGCTAAAAACGATAACAACAAGAATAATAACAATAATAA
>JAGCRW010000076.1 GCA_017964485.1 Muribaculaceae bacterium
CTACATTAATGTAATAATTCGGGATCGGGTTTGCCATCGCATTTCTTGTCATCGTCCTCTTTTGTGGAAGTGACAGGTTGAGCCTCATAGCCAAACTTTTTAAACGCTTCCATTAGATTCTCGGCGCTTGATTTGTCGGCATCATACTCTATAGTGACGGTTTGATTGGAGATGCTAGTCTCAATATTCTTCACACCTTTCTCAAAACGCAAATTTCCCTTGATTTTGCTCTCACAATTCTCACAGTGCATCTGTGGAGTAGTAGTAACGACAAGGGTTTTGATGTCTTTAGCAAAGCCGGTAGTCATTGTCATCAGCAATGCGGCCAAAAGAATTGTTTTTTTCATAATATAGTAAGTTTTGTTATTTATTTTAAATTATAATCTACCTATATTGACACGTATTCCAGCATAAAACATTGCTCCGTGGACTGGCCCCCAAACCATTGTGGGGTCAAAAGTCTCGCTCCACGGGTTATTGGCATTGATAATGGTCTGTTTCTGTCGATACCCAGTCAGGTTCTCACCACCTATGTATATCGAGAAATGGCGGAACCAACGTGTTACTTGAGCCGACAGTTGCGGAAAGGCGTGAAAACGTTCATTCCATGATTGTGTGCCATCGGCCAAGGTGTAAGGAGCAGGCTTTCTTCCGCCGCCATTGAGTTGCAATGTGACGTCAAACTGCCAAAGTTCGAGCGGTGTCTTGTAGTTGGCAGTGAGCAGAGCTTTGTAACGGCTAGTGAGTGGTTTTTCTAGTAGTTTTCCTCCATAGGTGCATTTCACATCGTTCCAACGATAAGCGGCAGTGAGTTCTAGACCACTTATTATGGTATAAGACGCATCAATCTGGAATGTATTGGAATAAGACTTGCCATCAAGATTGGTGATATTTATTACCATGGGGTTGGAGTCGTAATCCACCACAGCTTGATTGCCGAAACGTGTGTGGTAGTACTCCAAATTCAGTTTCAGTGTTTTGCTAACGATGGGAATATTCATAGAGGCACTTGCTCCATAGTTCCATGCATTTTCTTGTTTAAGCTCGTCTATTACCAATTGGCGTCCGCTGGACATCAAGTAGTTGTTCTCGGCAAGGGCATGCACTGTGCGGTAGCCTTTGCCTGCCGACAGGCGAAAACTAACCACCTCGTGAGGTGTAATCTTAAGATGAAATCGTGGTGTAAGGAATGTTCCATAAATACTACTGTGATCAACACGCAACCCACCCATTGCAACTAAATAACTTGAAAGCGTGTAAGTGTAAGGAGCATAAGCGCCTACTGTCGTTTCGCGCTCATTGCAAGCATCAATACCGCTGTAGTGAATATCTTGCTTCAGGTAGTCATGGGCCAGCGACATTCCTGCCGAGAGATTGTGGCTTTGGGACAAATCGGTCTCAAACAACAGCTGCGCATAGGCGTTTTTCTGGTCAACGTGATAGCTTTTATTACCGTAAGTGGCATCCATATCGTGAGCCGAGAAGTTTCCCATTAGAGCTATATTAGTACCATGTTCGGGGTTGATAATGAACGCATGCTTCATGTATCCCTCGTAGCGATTGGTCTTAACATAGATACTAAAAAGATGGTGCGCGTCGGGGGCGGTGTGATGAGTCTGCCCGCCATCTCGTTTCTCGTTTATAAATCCTATTCCTGCATGGAACAAATATCGATCGCCACGCCATTTCCAGCGGTTTTGCACATTCACCTGCCGCACATTGGGCTGGTCAACAAAACCGTCGTGGTTCATGTCGTGATGTGCCCAATCGTCATGATAGTGTGCCAGCAACTCTGTACTCAAGCGTTGCCCTATATGCAGATTGCCGTCGGCATTGGCCTCAAAACGTCCCAGCAAACTGCCGAAGACATTTATTGTCAATCCCTGGTCATTGTCGGGTTTGAGATATTCCACGTCGATTTGTCCGGTAATGCTCTCATAACCGTTGCGCACCGACGATGCTCCATTCGACACCTGTATGCTGTTCATCCATGGGCCAGGCACATAATCAAGGGAATAGATACTTGCAGCACCACGAAAGTTGGGCAGATTTTCGGTGAGCATCTGCACATAAGTGCCATTCAAACCAAGCAACCTGATTTGTTTTGCTCCTGTTGCTGCATCATTATAGTTGACATCAACCGAAGGATTGGTAGTGAAGCTCTCTCCTAAATTGCAACAAGCGGCTTTGAACAATTCCACTCTATTTATGCGTAACCCGTTCTCAGCTCCCGACAGTCTCCTAGTACCAGGCATACGAGCACTTACCGTCACCTCTCCCAATTCTTGCGAGGAGACAGTGTCAGGTAGCGACTCATTACTAGTTTGACCAAAAGCTGTAATGCACATAACCATTACTAAGCATGTAACAACACATCGCAAGAATTCATGCAGCTTTCTCGCTGACCGTAATGGTAATAATATGTTGAATAAATATTTCATTTACGGCTGCAAAGATATAATAAATTCGTGAATAATGAATAATATTCCATTTCCATACTTAATTGCCTAACTTGGTAACATTATAAAAAAACCAGTGTGGTGTTTGTATAAAGTTATATTGAGTATCGATGATGTCTACTATCTCAACATGAAATGCAGTCTCTTTTCTATGTAAGAATTAAGAATAATTACATATTTGGGGATTTCATTATAATAATGTGCATTTTTATTACTTTGATTAGAAAAATTGCCACAAAAATTTGGTGAATTGGTTGGTTTTTATTTTCTTTGTAGGTTGTAAAGAAAAATTAAAACTAACAATACTAATATCTAAAAAAAATCGCAAAATGAAGAAATTTTTACTCATTCTAACATTGGTTGCTATTGCATGCTCAAGCGCCTCGGCTGCTGGCCTGCTGCTCAAGCGTGACCCTAACAGCTATGAGACCGTGAACGGCATAAGCATGCGCAGCTTGTGGCTTCTCGATCGCTTCCACTACGGCGTGAACGAGCTCCAAACCGACTATGCCTGGTGCAACACCAAGGCACGCACTGCCGTGCTGCAAGACGGCATTGTGTATGTGGCCCGCAGCGAGGCAAAGCAGATTATTCGCCCCGCGGCCAGTGGCAACGGCAACGACACCATCATGGCAGCTGTGGTTTATCGCTTCGATGCTATGACTGGTGAGGAAATGGCGCCACTCGACGTGACCCTCAACGGTGAGCCCTACGGCGTGTTCCTGGGTGTGAACTCCATAGGCAAAGACAACTTCGGGCACGTGTGGGTAGCACCCTACACCAGCGAGCAAGCTGCTACCCTGCCCCTCTATCAACTCAACACCACCACTGGTGAGCTCACCCTCGTTGCAACCCTCAACAAGGGCGACGTGATAGCCCGCACCGACTACCTCGACCTCGTGGGTGACA
>JAGCRW010000077.1 GCA_017964485.1 Muribaculaceae bacterium
CCACAGTTCTAAGCACATAGCAGTCCACACGCCAATGAGGCCGTAGGTGGGTGCGAGAATGGCGGCAAGAGTAATGCGCACAATCCACATGCTGCCCAGGTTCATCGCGCTGGGAATCAGCGTGTCGCCAGCTCCAACCATCACGCCATAGCACACTATTGAAGCACCAAAGAGAGGTTCGGCCCATGCTTCGATGCGAAGGCACTGAGTGCCTAAGTCAACTATCTCTTTCACGGGCGACATGACCGACATCATTTGAGGGGCGAAGATATACATCAGCAGTCCTAGCGTAGTCATCGACAGTACCCCTAAGGTTACGGTGATGTGGGCAAACCGATTGGAGAGGTCGCGACGGCGGGCACCGGTACTTTGTCCTACGAGTGTAGTTGCAGCCTCGCCGAGTCCGTAGCCAGGCATGTAGCACAGTCCTTCGGCTGTTATGGCAAAGGCGTTAGCCGCGATTGCGATGCTTCCTAATGGTGCCACGATTATTGTAGTGGCAATATAGGCTCCGCACATCATAACTTCTTGTAGACCTATTGGAGAACCTATTTTAACGGCCTTTTTCAGGCATTCAAGAGTTGGGGTGAAGCTGCCTTTAGTGCCCTTGAGCTTCAGGTCTCTAGACTTGACAAGGAGGAAGTAAAGCATCATCAGGCAGGTTACTACCTCAGCAAGCACAGTGCCTAGAGCGGCACCCATCACACCTAGGCCGGCTCCAGGCATGTGGAAGGCATGACCAGCGACGGTAATGTCGCGGCTGGGAAAGATAAAGAGAAAATTAAATACAACATCGAGCACGCACATCAAGATGTTGAGCATCCCAGGAACTTTCATATTACCACTACTGCGCAACATTCCACCTGCTAAGAGCTCTATCTCGAGGAACGGCAAGAATAGCGACAGGACAAAGAAATAGCGCGATGCGTTGTGGCAGATGGCGTCGTTGCCACCGAGCCAGTGGGGCAGATATCCGCTGATGAGGCATCCCACGATGGCGAGTGCTATGCTGAAACTCAAGCAACACACCAGCGACTGCCGCAACACACTGCGTGCGTCGTTGCTGCGGTTGGCGCCAATGAGGTGAGCGACCTGCACGGTAAAGCCCATTGCTGCAGCACTCAGCAATCCGCCAAATAGCCACATCGAGGTGGCTACGAGGCCTATCGACGCGCTGTCGTTGGTTCCCAGTCTTCCTACCATTGACGAGTCAATATATTGCATGATGATAATTGACAAGTGTGCCAGGATGGCTGGTGTGCTTAAGGCAACAGTAAGCTTAAGCTGCTGCTTCAAGGTCATTGGAGCACCAGTCTTTATCATGTCGATAAGCTTATCTTTGCCAGTGGATGCCATGGTGGGCTTATATTATATATAATAAGGTGTAAAGTTGATTAGAGTGCAAAATTACAGAAAAATAGTGAATAAAGGATTGAAAGGAGTTTGTTTTGAGCAAAGAAAAAAGCCTCACAACGAGTGTGAGGCTTTTTAATCATTCAACGTTAACTAATTCTGAGTTCAGAATTATTTGTTGCGAACGATAGTTACGCAACGGCCGAGAGGAGCACTCTGTGCGCCATAAACGTCGGGGTGGTTAGCGTTGTTAGTCTCAGTGCTGAGACGGCTGCCGCTGATACCCTTGTCCTCAAGAGCCTTCTTAACGCCTGCTACGCGGTCGTGACGGAGCTTAATGTTGATCTCGTCGTTACCAGTGTAGTTGTCGGCCCAACCAGTGAGCTTGTAGTTGTCGTTCTCGTTGTTCATTACGTCAGCAACGGCGTCAACAACTTCCATTTGTACTGGAGTGATGTAAGATTTGCCTCTTGGATAGTAGATAGTTGCCAGAGGAGCCTCTTTACCGGGCTTGTCAGGACATACATGGTTCTTCTTCCAATTCAAGCAGTCGTTGAGCTGTTGCTCAAGATTGCGGATCTTAGCATTGGCGTCAGCCAACTTGGTGCGGAGTTGCTCGAGTTGTGCAGTCAAGTCGGGTGGGCAGTCTGGGCAAGCGGGGCAATCAGCCTCATCCCACTCAGTCTTACCAAACTTATAAGCGAAACCGAGCATAACGCTTGGATACTCGTTCCAAGTCTTGTGTCCCCAAGCATCGATGTGCTCCTGAATCATGTCGAAACGGAGGTCGAGGAGGAGGTCAACGTGCTTGCCAAGAGCGAAGCTGTTGAGCAAACCAGCCTGGAGAGCAAAGTTACGATCGTGCCAACCTTCTTTGCCGTTGTTAGCGCCACCATACTTCCAGCTGCCAGAGCCATCGGCCTTGTCATTGTAGAAGTTCCAGCTAGTAGAAGCACCAGCATATACTACAGCGTTGTAGAAACGACCAGGCTTGTAACCGCAGATCCAGTTAGTAACATTGAAAAGAACATCACCAGTAACACCGATACGGTTGAAGAGCTGTCCTGCATAGTCAGGACCGTCTTTCATTTGGTCCGCCATATCACGACGGTAACCAATAGCGTTAATGTTATTCATATCGGTAGCACCCTTCATCTGCTCGAAGTGACCGCCGATGCGAACACCCAACAGTGGAGAGAACCACTTACCAATGAATAAGTTTGCCTTAGGAGCCATGAAACGCTTACCGAGTTTCATCTTAGCATCTCTGTAAGACATCATAACGCCTACACCGCCTTCAGCCTGAACAAACCAGTTGTCCTGCATACGATTGAAGGTGTACTCCTGAGCGTTAGCAGCAGGAGCCAGGAAAAGAGCACATGCACATGCAAGTAATGTAATCTTTTTCATAGACTTACGTTTTTTTAAATAAAAATTTTTATTTGTTAAACACTAAAATAAATTGTATACCTTATCAAAACATTGTGCAAATATACAGCTTTTTTTTTGATTGTTAATCATTTTCCCAAAAAAATCTTCAAAAAAAGGTCATTTTTTTCGTTTTTTGAGGGTTTTTTGGATTTCTGAGGCAATATTTTGGGGTGAAAAGCCAAATTTCTCGTCCAAAATTTTGTATGGAGCCGATGCTCCAAAGTGGTCAAGTCCGAAAACTGTGCCTCCATTGACCACATTTTGGAGGGTTGAGGGCAGTCCAGCAGTAAGTCCGAAGGCAGGCAACTCGGGTGGGATTACCTCATTTTGGTATTCTTCGGGCTGGTTTTTGAAAAGTCCGATAGAAGGAATGGAAACTATCTGCACTTTGAAGTCTTGCTCTGCTTTGATGATCTGGGTGGCTTCAACCAGGGTTGACACCTCTGAACCATTGCCAACAAGAACTATCTCAGGATTCTCGTCTTTATATAATATGTATGCTCCTCGTTCGGCTTGTAGCGCGTCGTTATAGCGTGCTGCATAGTAATTGCCGTTTTGCGAGGGCAGATCGGGAATATTCTGTCGCGACAGGATGAGGGCAGTGGGGGTAAGGGTGTTCTCCATAGCCATCTTCCATGCCACAGTGCACTCGGCGCTGTCGGCGGGGCGCAGCACTAGTACGCTGTTGCGGCCGCTATGGTTTTTGAGTTCCTCCATGAGTCGTATCTGTGCCTCTTGTTCCACAGGCTCGTGGGTAGGGCCGTCTTCACCCACACGGAACGCGTCGTGGGTCCAGATGAATTTCACTGGCAGCTCCATAAGTGCCGAGAGGCGCACGGCGGGCTTCATATAGTCGCTGAAGACGAAGAACGTGCCGCAGGCTGCAATCATGCCTCCGTGTAGGGCGATGCCGTTGATGAGGGCTGTCATCGCGAGCTCGCTGACTCCGGCTTGAAGGAACGCTCCCTCGAAGTCGCCGCGAGTGAAGGCTTTGGTCTTCTTGAGGAAGCCGTCGGTCTTGTCGCTGTTGGCGAGGTCGGCGCTCGATACAATCATGTTGCCCACGCCTTGTGCAAGGGCTCCAAGCACATTGGCACTCGAGGCACGAGTGGCGAGACCAGGCTTATGTTCTATGGCGGCATAGTCGATTTCATCGACTTCGCCTTTTATATAGCGCTCGAGTTGTGCTGCTTTTTCGGGGTTGGCGTCACGCCATTCTTGTTCTTTGGCTTTACGCTCGGCAACAATGGCGCGTAGCTGTTCAGCGCGGTTAGCATATAACTCTGCAGCCTCTGGGAACACTTGCCAAGGGTTAGCAGCGTCTCCGCCTAGATTCTCGATGGTTTTTTCGAAACTGGCGCCCGACTTGCTAAGTGGGTTGCCGTGGGTGCTGCACTGACCTTCAAAGTTTGAGCCGTCTTCGGTAACGCATCCGCGTCCCATGATGGTCTTGCCAAGGATTAGGGTGGGGCGCTCGGTCTCCTGTTGCGCCTTGACGATGGCATCGGCAATAGCCACAGGGTCGGTGCCGTCAATCTCGATGACGTTCCAGTTCCAGGCGCGATATTTCATTGCAGTGTCCTCACAGCTCACGGCGTCGCACATAGTGGAGAGTTGTACCGAGTTGCTGTCGTAGAACATGATGAGGTTGCTAAGCCCAAGCAGGCCCGCTAAGCGTCCTGCCTCTTGCGAGATGCCTTCCTGCACACCACCGTCGCTGATGAAAGCGTAGGTCTTGTGTGCAAATACCTCGCTGAAGTGTGCAGCGATGAATCGTTCGGCTATGGCGCAGCCTACTGCCATCACATGGCCTTGTCCTAATGGACCGCTGGTATTCTCCACGCCATGATCCACATCAAGTTCGGGGTGGCCAGGGGTGATGCTTCCCCATGAACGGAATGCCTTAATATCGTCGATGCTGTATTTGCCCGTCATGAACAGGGTGGCATAGAGCATAGGCGACATGTGGCCTGGGTCGAGGAAGAAGCGGTCACGGGCAAACCAGCGAGGATCATCGGGGTCGTGAACGAGGAAAGAGCTGTAAAGCACATTGGCAAAATCGGCTCCACCCATGGCGCCGCCAGGGTGTCCCGACTTGGCGTTCTCAACCATAGCGGCAGCAAGAATGCGGATATTGTTGGCCGCACGAGTCATCAATTTATCGTTAATCATATATACTTAATATTATTATATATATTTATTACGTCACGAAATTACTATATATTTTAATAATGTGCAAGAAAAATTGTTATTTTGTGCAAAAAAAATGAAAAAAGGGCACCGAAAAATGCGATGCCCTTGATTTTTTTCTGGAAAATAAGGAGTTATTCCTTGATTTCTTCTGCTTCTGCCTCGGCCTCAGCTTCTGCTTTCTTAGATGGTCTGCTGCCGATTAAGGCATAGAACAATATGTAGGCGGCACAAGCAAGTGGTATGAAGTAGCTGTTAAGATAGCCAACGCTGTCGGCTACTTTGGCCTGAAGGAATACCATCACGGCGCAGCCAAATACCATGGTCATGAAAATTCCACTTGCTGCAGCGGTATATTTGCCAAGTCCCTCAACAGCCATGTTGAAGATTCCACCCCACATAACCGAAGTGCAAAGTCCTACAAGGATGAAGGCGAATACACAAACTGGAACCTTTGTCCAAGTGACACTCATCGCAGCCCAGTCGATGCCTGGCACGTTAACCTTTATGTCTTGTGGTGCAAATATTCCAAAGGCGAGTAATAAGATGGCGAGTATTGCAACGGTTGAAACCATAGCTCGGCTGCTTACCTTGCCACCAATAGCGCCACCAATTGTTCTGCCAATAAACATCATAAGCCAATAAACCGAAGCGATAAGTGCGGCAACACCAGCACTCACGCCAACTTCAGGAGTTTGCAGATATGAAATCATGTAGGTTGGTGTTCCCACTTCCACACTCATATACAAGAAGATTGCGAGTGCGCCAAGCGCGAAGTGACGGTGTTTGAGAGCGCCGCTAATGAGCTTGGTCTCAACCTTTGCCTGCTCTGGCTCTTCGATCTTTGTAAACAGCAGAATGATAAATGCAACAACAAATATGCCGCCAGCAATAGCAAGAGCTGGAGTAGCGTCACTGATGCCAGTGCTCTTTGTCACCTCGCCAATAAGGGCTCCCATAAGAATGTAAACAGCAACTGCTGCCGCCGAGTTGAAGGCTCCACCAATCTGTATGAACTGGTTTCCAGTTTTGCCTCCACCGCCCAGGACGTTGAGCATAGGGTTAACAACGGTGTTGAGCATACACATGCAAAGACCGCTGATAAAGGCTCCGGCAAGATATACCCAATAGCTTCCCAATGTGCCACTGAAGTACTCTAATGCGAGTCCAATCATTCCCACCACAAGGGCCATAAGTGCGGTTTTCTTGTAACCGAATTTTGAGATTAGCATACCGCTTGGGATACCCATAAGCAGATATGCCACGAAGTTGGCATAGTTACCGATTTGTCCAGCTGCTTCTGAGGCACCAAACTGGTTTTTCACTATGGTAGCCATTGGAGAGCAGAGGTTTGTCACAAATGCTATCATTGCGAAGAGGAAGAACATCATAATGATAGCAATCCATTGTTTCTTTTGTTGTGCCATTGTTTTTGATAGTATATTTAATGTTAATAATTTATTAGCTAGGAAAAACGTGTAAAGATACACATTATTTCTGAATTTTGGGATAAAAATGAAGAAATTTTCAATATTCTCTTGCTCCGAATATGTCGGTGCCAATGCGCACGAGGGTAGCGCCGTGCTGCACGGCGATGTTCCAGTCGTCGCTCATGCCCATGCTGATCTCTTTGAAAGCGTGATTATTGGCAAAGTGCTTGTCGCGAAGGGTAAGGAAGGTGTTGTGAACCTGCTCAAACTCGCTTGCAACCTGTTCCATATCGTCGGTGAACGTCGCCATTGCCATCACTCCTGTGATGGTGACGTTGGTCAGGTTTTCAAACGCGCCCTCATCGGCGGCTTTCAGCACTTCATTGATTGTAAAGCCGCTCTTTGTCTGTTCTTTAGCAACATGAAGTTGAAGTAAAACATTAATGTGTCGATTAATCCGTGTAGCCTCCTTGTTGACCAGTTGAAGCAATTCTATAGAGTCAATGCTCTGGATAGTTGATGCCCAAGGCATTATCATGCGCACTTTGTTCTTCTGTAAGTGCCCTATGAAGTGCCATTCGATGTCGGCTGGCAGTTGAGGCGCTTTTGCCGCCAATTCCTGTGCGCGGTTCTCCCCGAATAGGCGTTGCCCAGCGTCGTAGGCCTCTTGCAGCCTATCCACAGGGTGGAACTTCGACACTGCCACAAGTCTCACTCCCTCAGGCAACTGCGAGGTGATGCGTTCTATGTTTTGAGCGATTGACATGCAGTGTGGTTATTTTTCTTTTTTTGCTTCTTTATCAGCAAGGGTCTCGCTGAGGTTGGCAACAAAGACGTCCATAATCGGAGTCTCGTCGATGGCGGCTATCTCGTAGTCAAATGCCGTGCCGCGCATGTTCTCGAGGAAGGTGTTGAGAGCCTCTTTAAACTCGCTAGCCTGAACCAGTGTGTTGCTTGAGGTGCGTTTCTCGGCTGCAGTCTTCTCGTCGATGGTTATCATGTTGATTTTCACCTTGTACCAGCGGTCTCCGCCTTGCTTGAAGAAGATGTCATCATATTTCACCTTTTTTACAGCAGTAACGGCAAATTCGCCTGTGGTGAATGGCATCATCTCCTCGGTTATACGTGCCTCGGCTTCGGTAAACGACAAAGCGTCAACGAGATAAGGCTCGGTAACAGTTTTTTGCGCACCAGTCTCAAGGGTGCGGTCATATTTTACTTTACATTCAAAATAGGTTGCCATAATTGTGTTATTGTTACTTGGTTGAATATTATTGGTTTGTATTGTTCAGAATGCAAAAAGCAGGCACAAAGGTACAAAATAA
>JAGCRW010000078.1 GCA_017964485.1 Muribaculaceae bacterium
AATCCAGAAGCGCAGTGTGATTTTTGATTCGTGGAACCTATGGTGAGGCCAGTTGCGCAACACATACTTGCACTCGGGGTCTAAGTCCTTGTCGAGCTTGCGGAAGTTGTCGTGAATAGGCGTCGAACGGAACACCCTTACCTTCTTGCCCTTGTGCTTGTAGTACTTGAATACCTGAGTCTGGATAATCACCGTGAGGCTCTCCATCAGGAACACGCCGCACAAAATGGGCACCAGCAACTCCTTGTGAATAATCACAGCGCACACGCCAATGATACCGCCAATGGTCAGCGAACCAGTGTCGCCCATAAACATCTGGGCGGGATAGGCATTGTACCACAGGAAACCTATCAAGGCACCTATAAAGGCGCACATAAACACCACAAGTTCTTGGCTGTCGGGAATATACATAATGTTAAGATAGGCGGCATACTCGAAGTTTGAACTCACATAAGCGAGTATGCCTAACGCCACACCGATAATCGCCGAGTTGCCGGCACACATGCCGTCCATGCCGTCATTGAGATTGGCGCCGTTGCTAACCGCAGTAACCACCAGGATAGTCATTAGCACAAACAATATCCATCCTGCCGCTCCACTGAAGCGTCCCATCCAGTTGGTGAGTGCCCCATAGTCAAGGTTGTGGTTCTTCACAAAGGGGATGGTGGTCTTTAGTGACTTTTCAGCTTTATCTTTGTGTACTACTACGGTTTGTTTCTCTACTTTAGATCCGTCTTGTGGGCTTTCAACTGTTTCAGGGGTAGCCGCTACTACTGTCTCTTGAACGGGGACAGTCACGCGCTCAATGTTCTCGTGCATCACCACGTCGGGGCTCAGCCACAGAACAAGACCCACGATGAGACCTATACTCACCTGACCAACAATCTTATACTTGCCTTTCAAGCCTTCTTTGTGCTTGCGGTAAATCTTGATATAGTCGTCGCAGAATCCCAAGAATCCCAGCCACAATGTGGTGATAATCATCAGGATAATGTAGATGTTGCGCATGCGGCCCAGCAGCAGTACTGGCAGCAGGATGGCGGTGATAATCACTAGGCCACCCATCGATGGTGTTCCCACCTTTTTCTCGCCAAATGGGTCGATTGCTGCATCGCGTTGGGTCTCCCCAATTTTGCGCTTGCGCATGTAGTGGATGAACTTCTCTCCCAGCCATGCCGAGAGAACTAGCGACAAGATGAGCGTGAGCAGCGCACGAAAGGAGATGTACTGCCACATGTGCGACCCGGGAATATTGTATTGCTCTAAAAATCTAAAAAGGTAGTATAACATAGCTATCAGTTGTCAGTTATCAGTTGTCAGTTATCAGATTATTTCTCGCTCTCAAAAATCTTGATTATTTCTTCTCGGTCATCGAAGTGGTGCTTCACACCCTTGA
The DNA here is from genome assembly GCA_017964485.1 of Muribaculaceae bacterium. GTDB lineage: Bacteria > Bacteroidota > Bacteroidia > Bacteroidales > Muribaculaceae > Sodaliphilus. Next base: position 1,397 of record JAGCRW010000078.1, read on the forward strand.
TTTCCTGATAGTCCTCGTGGCCCTTGCCGGCTATCATCACCACATCGCCACTTTGAGCGAGTTGGCATGCCACCTTTATGGCTTGGCGGCGGTCGGTAATGGTTAGAGTGATGGGCAGTTTATCGGCAGGAACGCCCACCTGCATCTCGCGCAGAATCTCGTCGGGGTCCTCATCGCGGGGGTTGTCGCTGGTGAGAATCACACGGTTGCTGCGCAGAGCGGCCTCGCGAGCCATGATGGGACGCTTGCCCTTGTCACGGTTGCCGCCGCAGCCACACACTGTGATAAGATTGCCTTTGCCCTTGAGCACCTCGTTAACCGAGTCGAGCACATTGATAAGGGCATCGGGGGTGTGGGCATAATCCACAATGGCGATATAGCCACGTGGCGAGCGCAGCGTCTGGAAGCGACCAGCCACGGGCACGAGTTTGCTCATCGATACGAGCACCTCGTCGTGGTCCCATCCCAGCAGCAGACCTGCAGCATATACAGCGGTGAGGTTATAGGCATTGAACCTGCCAGTGAACATTACCTCGAGCTCGGTATCGTTGATTATGAGCGAGGTGCCGTCAAGGCGGTCTTCCACTACTCGGCACTTGAAGTCGGCGAGCGACCGAAGCGAGTAGGTATATTTCTTGGCTTTGGTGTTCTGAACCATCACTGGTCCCACCTTGTCATCAACATTCACTACGGCAAAGGCGTCACTGCCCAGTGAGTCGAAGAACATCTTCTTGGCGGCGATGTAATTGTCAACGGTGCCGTGATAGTCGAGGTGGTCGCGGGTAAGATTGGTAAAGATGCCGCCGGCATACTTCAAGCCGTCGATGCGATGCTGAGAGCAGGCGTGAGAGCTCACCTCCATGAAGGCATAGTCGCAACCTGCCTCTACCATGTCGTGAAGCAGGCGGTTGAGGGTGAGGTGGTCAGGGGTGGTCTGCTTGGCTGGTTCGACCTTCTCGTCGATGATGTTCTGAACAGTTGACAGCAGACCAGCCTTATAACCCAACAGGCGGGCAAGCTCATAGAGCAAGGTGGCGATAGTGGTCTTGCCGTTGGTGCCGGTAACGCCCACCAAGCGAAGTTTCGACGATGGATGCTCATACCATGCGCTAGCAAGATGCGCCAATGCCACGGTGCTGTCGGCTACCTGGATATAGGTCACTTGTGGCACCAATTCCTCGGGGAGAGTATCGCACACCACTGCTGCGGCACCATTCTGCGCCACTTGTCCCAGAAACTGATGGGCATCGACTGTCACGCCACGCACTGCCACAAAGAGGCAGCCCTCGGCCACCAGCCTGGAGTCACACACCACGTCGGTTATATTCTTGGAGGTGTCGCCTATCACCTGCAATACCTCTATGTCTTTTATCAGAGTTTCTATTGTTTTGGCCTTCATATTTTTACTCCTTAATATATATTATATTTCCAATGTCAAATTTATCATTGCGCCTCGATTGAACGCCGAACCAGCGGGCAGACTTTGGCTTACCACACGACCTGTGCCGTTGAAACGCACATTCAGGCCAGCCTTCTCAAGACACATCAAAGCTTCACGGATGGTCATGCCACACACATTGGGAACTCCATCAACTGGGCGAGATGGGGCGTTAGACAGTATTGCCTCGGCCGAACCCAGGAAATTGCGGAGGTCACTAAGCAAATTGCTGTTGCTCTGATAGAACAAAGTGGGAACTTTCTGATATTGGGTAGTGCTCGATTGATTGCGTTTTTGCTCAGAATTTAAGTCGTTGTTCTCGCCAAGAAAATTGCGGGCATACATCTTGGCGGCGATATTGCGCAACACTAGACCACTGCTGGCAGCAGCGCCACGGTTGGCACGAAGCATCAATACTATGCAGCTGTACTTAGGCTCCTTGTAGGGGAAGAAACCGCAGAACGCCAGGCGTTTCACATCGCTGTAGGTGCCGTCGCTGTGTACGGTGTAGGCAGTGCCTGTCTTGCCGGCAATCTCCACATTCTCGTCCTTAACCCAGCTGCGGGCAGTGCCGTGAGCTCCCCAAACCACATCGTGCAACATGATGCGCAGCTTTTCAGCATTCTCGGGACTGCACACTTGCTGACGGACGTAGGTGACAGGAACGATTGAATCGTGGTCGCTGCCTGGACGAGTGAGTTTCTTCACCAAGTGTGGACGCACATACTTGCCATCGTTGGCAATGGCATTATACATGGCAAGGGTGTGCAATGGCGGGATAAGGGTGGCATAGCCATAAGCCATACGAGTCAAGGCAACACGGTCCCAATTGGCATGTCCCAGCTTTTGGATAATGGGTTCTTGCTCACCGCCAATACCAGAGTTGAATGGCTCAAAGAACCCCATCTCCTCCAACCTCTGCCTGAAACCATCAGGGTTTTTCTCATATTTCTTGAGTATAATCTTCGACATGCCAACATTGCTCGACATCTCTATGATTTGGCGAGGCGACATGGCGCCACTATGGGAGTCTTTGATTATGCTCCCGCCATATTCCATCACCGAATTGCCATTGGCGACAACCGCGTTGATGTCGTTAACAATGCCGTCTTCAAGCGCTACCATCATTGAGATGGGCTTCATTACCGAACCTGGCTCATAGCCCAGCACGGCATTGTTGCGGCCCTCATAGTAGTCTTGGAGTTTGTCGCTCCATTCCAGGTTGGATATTGCCTTGATTTCGCCTGTCTGCACCTCCATCAACACACAGGTGCCCCACAAGGCGTCGGTCTCTTTGCAGACCTTGTAAAGTTCGTTTTCCACGATGTCTTGCAACTGCACGTTGATAGTCGTGGTGATGTCATAGCCGGGCACTGCTGGTGTGCTCTCCCAGTCGACGATGCGGTTCGTTAGCTGGATGCGGCGTTTCACGCCAGGCACACCGTAGAGCAGTGAGTCAAGGGCCATTTCAAGCCCCGATCGGCCATGCTGTCCCTCCATGTTTTCCACCTCGCCTACATTGCCAATGCTTCGTGATGCCATCGACCCATAGGGTTTTACTCGTTTTACTGTTGGGTCGGAATAGAAGCCGTTCTTATTCTTTGGCAAGTTGAGGAACGGAAATGATTTAAGGCGTACAAACTGTGCATGTGTTAATCCGGTAAACAATGGATAGACTTTATTTTTATGGGCATCAAACTGAGCCATTAAATCTTTCTTCCAATCGCTGGCACTTTTCTTGTTCTCGCAGAACACCTGAAGGCTGTCGCATAACTCATTCACATTAGCCTTGAACTCGCTGCTAGAAAATCCTTCACAGGTCCAGTCGATGCGAGCAGTATAATAGTTAAGGTTTGCGGCAAGCACACTGCCGTTGTCAGAGAGCAGGCGGCCACGCTCGGGAGGAAGGATGGTCTCCTTGGTGAGCAGGCTGTCGGCTTTGTTGTTCCATTCCTTAGCGTCGACAATCGAAATCTTGAACATGTTGTAGATGATTGCCGAAGAGAAAAGCAAAATAACAGCTATCACAACCAGATAGCGAAACAGGATGTGTTGTTTGTTGGATGTTTTCATCGTTCAGTGAGTTTGTAAGGTGGTTCTTTCGATAAATTCAGATCTAATCCCATCGAGTCTACGTAGGTTTTCATTTGGCTTTCCAAAATGCGAGAGTTGTAGCGCGAACTAGCGTCAACGAAGTCGGTGCTTGCGTTGTTGAGCATAACTTTCATGGTGCCGAGCTTCGCTTTGTCACTTTGATAAACATATTTGTTAGATATATACATCAGCATCATCACCGTGCCGGCGACAACATAGATCCAGTAACGCTTGAAGAATCCAAGCGAGAGAAAAGAGCGTCCCTGCAACAAGCGCTGAATCAGCACAATGGGGTTGAGGGTAAAGCTATCCTCGTCTTTCTCTATTTTCTGTTTTTTCTTACTGCTCTTTGCCATAACACTGATGTGTTTTTTTATATCTAGTTTACAATCTTAAATTTTCTCTGCTATTCTCAACTTTGCGCTTCGCGAGCGTGGGTTGCGCTCCACCTCGGCGTCGCTGGCGGTTATTACCTTGTTGTTGATGAGCTTCCATGGGGTGTTGATCTTGCCATAGAAGTCTTTGTCGATCTTCCCCTCTACGTTGCCGCTGCGCATGAAGTTCTTGACCAGGCGGTCCTCAAGCGAGTGGTAGGTGATAATCACGAGGCGGCCTCCAGGTTTCAGCACCTCGAGCGACTGGTTCAACATGCGCTTGAGCACGTCAATCTCGTGGTTGACCTCGATGCGCAGTGCCTGGAACACCTGAGCAAGCTCTTTCTTCTCCTGACTCTTGCGGATGAATGGCGACACCACCTCGACCAAGCGACCTGTGGTGGCTATCTCGCCATTGCTACGGGCTTTGACTATCGCGCTCGCCATGCGGCGTGACTGCTTGAGCTCTCCATAGAGATAAAGCACGCTGGCGAGGCGCTCCTCATCGTAGGTGTTGACTACGGTAGCAGCATCCACATTGCTGTCGCGGTTCATGCGCATGTCGAGACGGCTGTCCTGCCTGAACGAGAAGCCGCGCTCACTGTCGTCAAAGTGATGGAACGACACGCCCAAGTCGGCGAGAATGCCATCAACTTTCTCTATGCCATAATAGCGCAAAAAATTCTTCAAAAACGAGAAATTGCCATGTACAAACGTAAATCGGCTATCATTCAACCTGTTAGCCCAAGCATCCATGTCCTGGTCAAACGAGAAAAGGCGGCCTTTCTCACCCAACTTTTCCATGATTGCACGGCTATGACCACCACCCCCGAAAGTGACATCAACATAGATGCCTTCGGGGTTGATATCCAACCCATTAATGGTCTCCTCGAGGAGAGCGGGAATATGATACTCAGTCGTGGTCATTTTACTCGTTTTTTATAGCAATTTTGGCGATTTCGCTTTGAGGGTGTAAAATTACAAACAAAAACTGGAATTTACAAATCCAAACGAAAGAATTTTCATTTATTTACAAAAAAGTTATTAACAAGCTTGTTGATAAGATTTTAATACGCTGATTATCAATATTATCGTAATTTTGCAAAAAACATTTGTTATTGTAAACTATTCACATTTGAAAAAGGGCATAAAGAGGCATGAAAAATCTGCGACATTCGTTGAAGTGTTGCATAAAAATACTGAATAGATTTTTGTATTTAAAATAATTAGCGTATATTTGCTCGCTATTATAATTAGCGCACAAACCAAACTTATTTATAAACAACTATTATTTAACTTTTTAACCCCATTACTTATGGCAAAAAACCGACTATTTGTCCTGCTTATGCTCTGCATGAGTATTGGATTGCTTGCACAAGCTGCTCCAATCACCCAACAGCAGGCACAGCAAGAAGCACAAAAGTTCTTGCTTGACAAGCAGAAGACCATTAGTATCAAGCTCGCTTCTCAAGCTAACAAGAAACATAAAGCTGCAAACACTGCAGCCTACTATGTTTTTAACGTTGGAAATAATCAGGGATGGGTAATCGTTTCGGGTGATGACAGCACTAATCCTATCTTGGGTTTTAGCGACGAAGGTTACTTCGACGAGAACAAAATCCCTGCCAACATGAAGGCTTGGCTCGATGAGTATGCACTTCAGCTCACTCAACTTGATGAAGTTGCTCCTTCTCAGCTTAATGAGGTTCTGGCAGCTCCAAGGGCAACGAACGTTGTTGATACGCGCAACTCTATTGCTCCAATGCTCACTACCAAGTGGGACCAGGCAACACCCTATTGGAACGAGTGTCCACAGTTCATGAACTCCGACAACGAAGAGGATGGCTATGAGCTCGCCTATACCGGCTGCGTGGCAACATCCATGTCGCAGCTGATGAAATTCTACAATTATCCCGAACAAACCACTCATGTGATTCCTGCCTACACATTCACCTATAGCGATGGCAACTATAACTACTCTACAGTTCAAATGGAAGAGCTGCCTATCACAACTTTCGACTGGGCCCATATGAAGGACACCTACACTGGTGCCGAGGACGAAATCTATACTTCGGCTGTAGCTCACCTAATGTACTACGTAGGATGCGCAATCAAGTCACAATATGGCATTTCGTCTACTGGTGCCTACACCGACGACATCCCCAGAGGTTTCGAACTCTTCGGCTACGGTTCTAGACTAGCTTATCGCAATGACTACACTCAAGACGTGTGGGACGAGATGGTTTATCAAGAACTTGCTGCTGGTCGCCCAATGATATATAACGGCACGGCTGGTAGTGGCGGTGGACACTCGTTCGTGTGTGACGGATATGAATACGGCAACTACTTCCACATCAACTGGGGTTGGGGAGGTTTGGGAAATGGATATTTCCAGCTTGCAATCATGAACCCTCATGCTAGCGGCATCGGCGGCTCAAGCAGTGCCGAGGGCTACAACATGAAGCAGAACATCGTCTATAACGTCATTCCTGGCGGTGCTACTCCTGGTGGCGATGACGATGAGGAAGAGCCTGTACTCACTGTAACTGCAGTAAGTGGCCCAAGTGGATGGGATCGCGACGGGTTATCCTACCCCTTCAAAATACACAAGAGCAAAATTGTCAAGGTCAGCTACTCTGACCACGCCAACTCGGGCAAGAAGTTCAAGACTGCTCTCGCTCTGTATAACCCAAACGACAGCACGTTTACCATTTGCGAAAACTCTGAGGGCAACGGCTACTATAACGTTACCACCTCGGCTCTTGGTGAAACTCGTCAATTCGGTTCAGGTATCCAATCCAACGCAAGCAACGTCATCAAGTTTGGCGCTGGCCTGACAGGCACTTACCACCTCGTGGGCGTTTACCAAGTGCAAGGCACAAGCGAGTGGAAACTCATGAAGGAAAGCGACCGTCACTATCTTGAAGTGGTAATGACCAACTATTCTGCCACTGGCAGCGCACATCCTATTATCAACCTCCAAACCACAAATTGGGAGTTTACCGGAGGTGAGAAGGTTGGCGTTAGGGAACAGATTAATGTAACTGTTAAGAACAACAGTGTTGACCGCTACTATGGTGACCTGTATCTTGACTTCGGTGGACAGCAGATTGACGAATATTCGCAGTATACCACTGTGGTTACTGGGGAGGTTATGCCTGGCGAAGAGTCGGTTATCACTTTCAACGTAACTCCAACATCATCGGGCACTAAATCTGTAAAACTCATGCGTCTTGATGCTTATGGCAGCTACATTACTATTGGCACTGGCTCAGTCACCATCGCTCAAAGTTCAGAGGCTCAAGAACTCAACCTCTCGGTGGTAATACAAGCCGAGAATGCGACCACACAACCTAGCGGCAGCAATATATATGGTGAGATCTATGATAGCCACGTGCGTTTCAGTGCTACAATTACCAATCATAGCAACGGAGATTACAGCAAGTATGTGCTCGCACCATTGTTCATTATTACTAAGAATGAGGACGGCACTGTAGCAGGCGGATCGATGATAACTTACAAACAGAGCTCTTTGTCTCTCGCTGCTGGCGAGAGTAAGACTCTTTACTTCGATTTCGACAACTTGGCCTATGGCTCGACCTATGCCATGAACATATATGCCCGCAACTATGTTCCCGACAACGAGGAGGGCACTCACGTTGAGAACATTGTGCAGCCAGGACAGTCGGTTTACTACGACATCCTTCCTGGTGTAATCACTTGGACTGCCGAGGGAGTGCGCACCGGCTACATGCCTGTTGAAGGATTCCAAGTGGCAGATGATGTTGCTGCAGTGAGCCTCGAAGGTCTAACACTGAGCAATGTTCTGCCCAACAACAACCCCAACGCCCTCTACTTCCTCGACGAGGGTGCATCGGCACCAGCAAGCCTTAACGGATGTAACATCGTGACTGGAACAACAGCTTCGAGCATTGCTCTAGCCGATGGCTGGCCATACTTCACGCCACAGAGCTTCACCGCGCAGACCATCAGCTACGAGCGCACCTTTGACAAAGCTCGCCAGGACGGCATAGCCGAGAACTGGAGCACTATCGTGCTGCCGTTCACTCCTGCCACCTGCTCTGCAAGCAGCAGCGACATGTGGATTGAGCGATTCGCCCAAGAGGAAGACGGCGTGGTGAAATTCAGCGAAGTGGAAAGCATTGAAGCCAACGTGCCTTATATCATCGCTATCAATAAAGCTGCCAATCTCACAGGCACTTCTATCACCTGGACTGCTACCGATGTGATGCTCAAGGCCGAGCCTATTGCCTACACTAGTGGAGAAGCCTATCTGATGGCTGGCACCTTTGTGGAGCAGGGCCTTAACGATATCTACAACGTTGACGCTGCTGGCGCAGTGGCACAATGGGGCAACGGCACAGTGGGTTCGTTCCGCGCCTATTTCAAAGAGATTGCAGCACTCGACACTCATGCCAATATCATGCTGCCTGGCGAGGCACAAACCATAGAGCCAATTCCTGGCGACGTGAACGGCGACGGTGAGGTCACTAGTGTTGATGTTACCGTGCTTTACAACTACCTGCTCACTGGTGACACCGAATTCATGGTCAACGGCGACCAAAGCGGTGACGGAGCAATTATGTCAGTAGATGTGACAGTAGTTTACAACATCCTCCTCGGAGAGGAGTAAAGACATAAAAATTCAAGTTAGTTTTCTGAACGATAACTAATCTGTATATTTTCAGGTTTGTAACTTGAATAAAAAATACCATCCCGAGATTTCTTGGGATGGTTAAACTTTACTATACCTTGATAGATTCAGTTGTGTTGATCAATCGAGGTCAATTAATTTGAATCTGTAAGCCTTACCTATGAGTTCGGCAACGTTGCGCGAGTCAGTCTTGTGCAACAATTGCTTGCGGTGATACTGAACAGTATTGATGGAGATATACAGCTTCTCAGCAATCTCACGGCTGCTCAAACCCTCGACAAGAAACCTTAGAACTTCCCGTTCTCGCCCAGTTAAATCTTTAATGGTGTTAGTCATATAATATAAAGTATTAAATTTTTTTCAAATTTTCATCGCAAAATAAAAACATAATGATATAATTTCCAAATAATTATAAGTATTTTTATTGTTTTTTTGTTAAAACTACCCCTTTTAGTAGCAAAAATGTGATAGTATTACCATATAATCGTATATTTGCAGGTTTACTGCATAAATATTACCTATTGTTTATAATGGCATAGTGCGAAAAAATGCAGAAAATCATTTTTTTTGAAAAAAAATTGCGAAAAAATTTGCCAGTTCAAAAAATGTGCGTAACTTTGCACCGCAATTCCAAACTGGTGCGTTAGTTCAGTTGGTTAGAATGCCTGCCTGTCACGCAGGAGGTCGCTGGTTCGAGTCCTGTACGCACCGCTGTGGAGAGAGGAGAAGAGCGAAGATGTGCTTCGGCACTATTCGCTCTTTCTTTGTTTTATTGTGTCCTGATTCTCATGCCTTCGTAGAGTCATAATCATCCATGAACGCTGGCGGTGCGGCGCAATGCAAAACAAGACCTAGTATACATGATGGTTTTTAATGATATCCCTTAACACGACTTGTGCGCATAAGGTTCAAAAACCTTATGCGCACAAGCAATAGTAACTATAGTGTCTTTTTATTTCTTTTGTGAGAAGTATATTTTTGCGGCTTCTTTCACTTTGGGTGAGAGCAGGATTATTGCTGTCATAGTGCAGCATGCCATCAGGAAGAATGCGATGTCCATAAATCCCACCACCACTTTCAGAGGCACTACGGCCGCCACTACAATCATCGCGAGATAGTAGTAGTTGTAGTCTTTTGCGTTG
>JAGCRW010000079.1 GCA_017964485.1 Muribaculaceae bacterium
AAAGCCTCGCAAGCTCGGTCATTTATTTCAATTCTCATCGTTATTTTCGGCGGAGCCGACTTTATGACCACGTAGTGGCAACTTTGTGAGATTAGTCCAGCGCAGTTTTTTTCCACTCGCAAAGCTGCACCTCTCGGTGTCGTAAAGCCTCGCAAGCTCGGTCATTTATTTCAATTCTCATCGTTATTTTCGGCGGAGCCGACTTTGTGACCACGAAGTGGTAACTTTGTGAGATTAAGTCCAGTTGTGTTAGTTGTTAATGAGTTGTTCCTGTTGTTTTATATACCGTGTCGAGGTTTCACGTTCGTGGCTTTTTTCAAGAAAATAGTCAAAATTCTTGTGTATTTCACTATTTATGCTTAAATTTGCACAATCTATGTAGTAATATAAACTAATACTATTATTTTTAGAGACTATATTAATTTTTTTATTAACTTAAACAAAAACTCAATTAGATTATGAAGAAAATTTTGACTCTTCTTTTCGCAGTTGTGACTGTTGCTGCTTTTGCTGTTCCTACAGCTCAAAAAGCTAAAAAACTTCAGCCACAAAAATCTGAGGCTAAGATTGAGATGAAAGCTCAAAAGGGTGACTTGTACACTGGGAAGTCTGGCATGATGAGGGACTATACCTCTGGTGTCGATACCATGTACATGGCTCCTGTTGGTACTTTCTACTCAGCTTTCTTCCCCTACAGTGACAGCTATTTCTATAGCTACAATCTTGCTTTGGTTCCTGGCAACACCGAGTTGACTTGGACCAACATTTCTACCGGTATCGCCAGCGACACCTACGACTGGGTTTATTACAATCCAGGTCTTGACGAGGAATACCTTACAATGGTAGAGGGCCAGAAAGACTTGGTTTGCACCTTCCCCAACTATCCCGGATGGTGGATTTCTCCAATGCTCTATGCCGATGCTTACAACGAGGCTGATGACGAAGCCGGTAACTACTTCACTTGGGGTGGCGCCTTGTTGATGGGTGGTAATGCTGAGCAAGACGTGCTTGGTGACGGTACAACCCTGACCAACATGTATCAGTTCTCGCCACGTGCCGACTACAACGACATCATGAGAACCTCCTACAGCGCTGGTTCTAGTGAGGACGTTAATGACTTCTTCTCAGATCTGCCCGCTGATTACAAGCCCGAAGGTGCCGTTGATGGTAAGATTCAGAATTTCATTCAGATTTTCTACTATCCTGGCAAGCCCTACACCTTCTCTCGTATCCAGTTCTATGCTTATTGCAATGCAGATGCCGGAAACAAACTCGTTGCAAAGGTTTGCCGATTGACCGATGGCATGATCGACATGGACAACCCAATCGCTCAATCTACCTATGTATTCCCCGAGGCTGTATTGAGCACTACTACCGCAATCGACTTCGCATTTGAGAAAGAGGATCCCGAGCTTGGTCTTACCGAGGAGGACTGGATGACTATCGATGGCGACATTGCTATCGTTATTGATGGTGTGAATGATGTTCCAGAGGTTTCTCCAATCTTGAACGCAATTACTCGTGTTGCCGACCTGGCTCACGTTGAGCTCGATGATTATATGGGTGGCTATGCTATGTGGGACTTCTATGATGCTGATGGCAATGTTATTGAGACCAGCTTCATTGGCTGCCACATGGGTTACTACTGGGGCTCTGGCGATGACTCTGGTGCTCCATTGAACCACCTGCTCTCAATCAACGCTCAGTTCGCTTACATTGAGACTGTAGCCGACAATGCTAATGAGTACGTTATCCCAACTGAGGGTGGCAACTATACTCTTGAGCTTAAGGCTAGCCAGCCATTCGATGCTTGGTCAGTAGATGAGATTCCCGAGTGGATCTCTATCGAGGCCGAGGATCAGTGGGACGAGGATGAAGATGGCTACGTTAGCTATGCTGGCTACACCACTCTTACTATCACCGTAGAGGCTGGTCATGAGGGACAAGTTGTTTACTCTCTGCCTAACGCTCCTTTCACTATCTATGTTGGCGAGAAACCAGTTGTTTACTATCTCGTTGGTACATTCAATGGCTGGGACCCTGTTGATGGTATAGAGTTCGTTGAAAACCAGGCAGTTGTTGAGCTTGAGGCTAATGCTGAGTTCAAGATTATCACTCCTAACGGTGATGGTTGGACATGGTATGGTGGTCAGGACGACAACGGCGTTGGCTACTTCCTGATCAACGATGGTCTGATGAACGTTCCTATCACATTGGTTGACGGCGCTAACTTCAGAATGGAGAAGGCTGGCAAGTACACTCTCACTCTTGATCCTGCTGCTATGACTCTTACTGTAGTTCCCGAGACTGTTGCTGTTCCTGGCGACGTTGACGGCGACGGTGTTGTAACTGCTAATGATATCACCTGCATCTACAACTTCCTGCTCAACGGCGATGAAACCTTCCTCGCTACCAGCGATGTTGACGGTGATGGCACTATTACCTCTGCCGATGTTATGTACATCTATAGCATCCTTCTTGGTAACTAATCCAAATTAACGACATTTATTTAGAGTGACTACTCATTTTTAATTCACGTTTATTATTTATTAGTCACACACAAGAGTAGCCAATCTAAAATAAATATCCCAAAAAGGCGACCCCCCACCCGGGAGGCCGCCTTTACTTTTCACCGCTACTACTCGGTAACACGCAGTTAAATAAAACAACGTAAACAACAAAACCTTGCGTGTTTAGTCGCCTGCGGCGAGATAATTTATTATTAGTGTTCGATAATCAAGGGGGTCGCCGCTGGCGACATATTGGTGGTTGTTGTCTATCCCCCCCTTGACGCTTTTTCCGCTCGCTATCGCTCGCTCCACAAGCGTCAAAGGGGGTTACCTAAAGGTCAGCCTTCGGCTGAAAACAATATACATTATTCAAGTGCAGCCCAATTATGTATTATTTGGGGGGGTGAGTCGTGCGTGAGTCTCAGCAGAGGGCTGGTTTCTGTGGGAGTGTGAGTCGTTTCGTGAGTCTCAGCCGAAGGCTGGTCTCTGGGTATCCCCCAGTACCAGTTGCGGAGCGAGCGTTAGCGAGTGTAGCAACTGGCACTGGGGGTAATGTGTCTTTCTCCTGTTTTTGTCGCTGAAGGCGACCCCCTCAAGAGCATTTGTATAATTCCCACATTTTACGTACCTTTGCGCTATGAGTTACACACATTTTGTCTATCACATCGTTTGGCGTACTTATCGCAGCTTGCCAGCCATCAACGAAGAGCATGAGCGAGACTTATATGGGTACATTTTAGGTTATGTCAACAACCACAAGGGGAAACTATTTCGCATTGGTGGCATGCCCGATCATATCCATATGCTTATATCTATTCCCCCCGACATCGCTGTGTCGGAGTTTATGAGAGGGTTGAAATTCGCTACCAGCACATGGCTGAAACAGAATACAGACTTCCCACTATTCTCAGGTTGGGGTGAAGGATATGCCGCCTTTACTTATTCCAAAGAGCAAATCCCCGTGGTAAAGCACTATATCATGAATCAGAAAGAGCATCACAAGGTGACAACCTTTGCCGAGGAGTATAGGAAATTTATAATCGATAATGGTGGCACGATAGACGAAAGGTTTTTCCTCAAAGACTGACAGAGGGGTCGCCGCTGGCGACGAGTATGAGGGCGTTCTATTGCCCCCCAGTGCCACTATCTCCACTCGCTGTCGCTCGTTTCGATAGCGGTACTGGGGGTTACCCAGGGGTCAGCCTACGGCTGTCTGCTGCATTGTGTTTCCTACATTGTGAATTAAGTTTCCTGCTTCCTGTATTCTGCTTTATCTAGGCGCAGCCCGATTGTGCATTATGCGTTGTGCATTAAATGACTGTGTCTTCGTCGATGAGGTTGTTAAGGAGGGCATAGACGGTGAGGCCGGCGACCGATTTGATGCCGGTCTTGCGCACGATATTCTTACGGTGGGTGGTGACTGTGAACACACTCACGTTAAGGCGTGCGGCAATCTCTTTGTTTGATAGACCTTTCGCCACTTCTATCAGCACTGCCGTCTCGCGACGGGTAAGTTCGTGGTTGCTCATGGCGGCGTCGCCCGTCTGCGCCTTGGCGCTTATCTCAAGTACCGTTTGCAGGATTGCCTGCTGGCTGTCGCGTATGTCGATAATGCCGTCGAAGCGCTTGAGCCGCGCCTGCTTCACATACTGGTAAACCAGTGCCACAACTGCCATGCTGCGTCCGTTGCGCAGCTCGGTAGTGTTGTCGTTGAGCGTGGGGTTTATGATGAGCACGTCGGGCTTGAGCACGTCGAGGCGGTTGATAAGGTCGTCGGCGCTGTACTCAGGCTTCAAAATCTTGAGTTCGGTATGGCTGAGGGTTGCCAACAGTCCCTCCACGATAACCTCCGAAGGCTCCACTATCAATACTTTCCTTTTCATAGCTTCGCGGCTTTTTCAAGTTGCTTAACATATGGCCCCAAAATCTTGTCCTCGATGATGGCATGCTTGCGCAGGTCATGCGAGAGTTGCAAGATGTCAAAAATCATGTCGATGGCGTCATCGTTGGTTTCGCTACCAGGCAAATACTTGAAGATAATTTGCACCAGGTCGCTGAGTTTCTCTTCAAGGTTGTCGTGAGTGTCGAGATAAGACTTTATCGTGAATTTGTCTCCACTTTCGCGGTTAAGGAGTCGGTTAATGTGAGGATACACAATTTTCTCCTCATGGACGAAATGCTCGCGCACCTCATCGATATAAGCGCTGAAGAACTGCTTGATTGCTTTTCCGGCGCGCGCTGGCAGCATGTCGGCAATCTTCTCTAGGTGATGGCCAATGTGCGGCAATCGGCGATTGAGGTAATAGTCGTGCGAACGCAGCAGGTATGGCACAAGGCCCTCCATGGGTGTGGCACGCAGAGTGGCTGCCGAAGGGCTGTAGTTGTCGTTGCTGTAAACCTCGCAGATGAGCAGGAAAAACTTGGACTCAACGCCATGAGCGGCACACACCTGGGCTATAGTCTTGTCGCCAAAGCCCATGGGGATGCCAAAGTGCGACAGCGTGAGCAGCAGCTGTGGCTGCGCCGTAATCATCGCCGACAAGTTGTCGGTAGCTTTGTAAAGATATTCGTTCATAAAATGGTGAAACGTGATTGTGAAACGTGATCGGGATAGTGAACGTGAGTGTGATTGTGAAATGTAATCGTGAACGTGAACGGACTCTATCCCGTTCACATTCACGATCTTCGTTCCTCACGCCGAAGGCGCTTATTTCTCGGGCACTTCTTCTAGGGCCTTAACCAGCAACTTCCAGAATGGCTCGGCTGCGGGGATGTAGGCGCGCTCGATGGTGGTGTGAGGGCTCTTCAGTGTTGGGCCGAAGCTCACTACGTCCATGTGTGGGTATTTGCCCAGAATGATAGAGCACTCGAGGCCAGCATGGTCAACTTGCACGATGCCTTCCTCGTTGAAGTGCTTCTTGTAGATGTCGAGCAGCATGTGCAGCGCCTGGCTGTCGGGGTTGGGATCCCAGCCAATGTAGTCGCCACCAGTCTCCACCTTGAAGTCGGCGAGGTGGAAGCAGGTCTTGAGCATCTTCACGATGTAGTCCTTCATGTCCTCACGTGCCGAACGGGCGAGAATCTTCACAGCTGCCTTGCCGTCTTCGATATCGATGATGGCGAGGTTGCTTGAGGTCTCAACAACGTTGGGATAAGCAGGAATGAAACGCACTACGCCGTCATGGCAAGCGTAAAGGGCGCGAAGGATAGTGGTCTGGTCGTCAAGAGCCATCTTCATCTTGGGACGGTCAATTTTCTTGAGAGTGAGGTCCACGTTGTCCTCGATGAGCTTGAACTGGCTCTCAAACTCAGCCTTGAGGTTCTTGATGAGCTTCTTCATGCCCTTGAGGTTGTCCTCGGGAATGGTCATCACTGTCTCGGCCTTGAATGGGATAGCGTTGCGCATGTTGCCGCCGTGCCAGCTCACGAGGCGAGCTTTGTAGTCAACGATAGCAAGTTGCACGAGGCGGGCCATCAGTTTGTTGGCGTTGGCGCGGCCCTCGTGAATCTCGAGACCGCTGTGGCCGCCCTTCAGGCCTTTGAGGGTAACGCGCACGGCAATCTCGCCGGCGGTGGTCTTCACCTCATTGTATTTGCGGGTTGCGGTAACGTCGATGCCACCAGCGCTGCCAATCACGAATTTGCCCCATGTCTCACTGTCGAGGTTGAAGAGGATGTCGCCCTTCATCTGGCCCTTAGGCAGATCGTTGGCGCCATACATGCCAGTCTCCTCGTCTTTGGGTATAAGGCCCTCGATGGGACCGTGCTTGAGTGTGTTGTCCTCCATTACTGCCATGATGGCTGCAATACCAAGACCGTCGTCGGCTCCAAGAGTGGTGCCGCGAGCCTTGATCCAATCGCCGTCGATGTAAGGCTCAATTGGGTCGGTCTCGAAGTTGTGCTTGCTCTCGGGAGTCTTTTGTGGCACCATATCCATGTGGGCTTGCATAGTGATGCATTTGCGGTTCTCCATGCCTGGAGTGGCTGGTTTACGCATCACGATGTTGCCGGCAGGGTCTTGGAATGCCTCAACGCCCACCTTCTTGGCGAAGTCGAGCAGGTATTTCTGGATTTTCTCTACGTGTCCTGATGGACGTGGAACTTGTGTTAGCGCATAGAAATTGCGCCAAATGCACGTGGGTTGAAGTTTTTCAATCTCGTTCATAATAGTGTTTTAGTTTATGTATATAGGTTTCATTATTTCAGTGCCACAAAGATAACGATTTTAAATCACATCACCCAAAGAAATCCAAGAAAAATGATAAATGAAGAAAAGTGAAAAAAAAGGAGCTTAACTTTTTCTTCACTTTGGGTGTTAGTTAAAGCCGATTTTTTGGAGCTGGCTAGGTTCAAGTCGCTCGTTTTGGCAGTACTCGGCAAGAGCGTCAACGAGTTTCTTCTTGCGGCCAAAGAGGATGTCGTTGATTGTGTGCTTGCGCGCTACGTTCTCGATTTGTCCGCCGCTCAGGTCAAAACGTTTGGCGAGGGTAATGGCGTCGCTCTTGCGCAGGCCTTTGATCATTGACTGCCAAATCTTGGCACGAATCTCGGGTTCTGGGCGCTCGAAACGCAGTTTGTAGAGGAAGCGTCGCTCAAATGCGCTGTCGAGGTTGCACTCAAGGTTGGTGGTGGCGATGAGAATGCCATCGAGCTGCTCCATCTCCTGAAGGATGATGTTCTGAATAGTGTTCTCCATCTTATCGACGGCACTCTGAGCGCCGTTCTTGCGCATGCCAAAGATGGCATCGGCCTCGTTGAAGAGCAGGATGGGTGCCTGCTTGCAGCGCTTCACAGCTTCGCGGTAGCGGTCAAACACCGCCTTGATGTTCTTCTCGGAGTCGCCCACCCACTTGCTCTTGATTTGCGGTACGTCAACCATCATAATGTCGTGCCCTGTGTGTCGCGCCAGCTGATAAACCGTCTCGGTCTTGCCAGTGCCTGCCGCGCCGTAGAAAAGGCATGCGAAGCCTTGGCGGAAGCCGCTTTTCTTCATGCGTTCCACAATTTCGCAGTACTTCTTGGGCGAGAGCAGCGACTCAATCTCGGTGATATTGTCCTTCATATTGTCGTTGTAGAACATCTTCTTTTCCTGCAGCTCGTTGTGCTTGAGCAGGTTGCTCACATTTTCCTCACGGTTGGCGATTTTGAACTCGCTAAGTAGCGTTTGCTTGGCATGGTCGGTGATGCCCACGCGCGAGGTGTTGGCGAGTCCGTCCTCGGTCTTGTGCTCAATGAGGTTGGCCTTCATGAGCACATGCTCGCCGGTGCGTAGTTCGGTGCATGTTCTATGGTAGTGACTTTGATATTCAAAAATGTCATCAAACTCGCAGAACCTGAAATCGTTGTCATTGTGGTTGATGAAACGGTTAATCATCCACAGCAGCAAGAGCTCATTGTCGCGTTTGCTGATGTTCTGAGCCTTAAACTGCTTCACAAAGTCGATGTTGGCATTGTCCTTCATCAGTTGCTTAAAGTCGTGATATAGGCCTTCGGGACTTACCGAACTGTTACTCAAGTCCTCGAACATGTCGTCGATAGCCTCAAAGAATTGGTACTGGTCAAGACCAGTGCGCTTGGGCAGCTCATAGGGCTCGTTGCGCTTGAGGCAGTTGATTACTGCCTGTGGCACGTCGAGGGTGTCTTTATCCTTCGCATCGCGATAGCGCAAGAGACGACGGCGCACCAGCTCGTCGATGTCTTGTGCAAAGCTTAACGCACAGATGTTGCTCACGTCGAGATGACGAGCAAAGTCGTGGAAATCGACGCGATAAGGTCCGAGCAGGAGGCAGATGCAAAGCAGTGCCGCTTGGCGCTCGGTGATGTGATAAGTGTCGCTGAGCAGTCCCAATTCGGGTGCTGCATTCAAGAAAAATTCATCGCTGAATTTTGAATCACGTGCCTCTTCAGCCACTCTGTCGATGGCTTGGATAAGGGTAGGCATCTTCACAATGGTGTTGGTCTTAGTTGCTTTAGTCATTTTTTCATCTTTCTTCTTAGTTGTTGCTTTCTTACTCATAGTGCTGTGTTTTTAAAATGTTATTTTATTCTTCCTTAAAGTTGCGGGTGCAAAGGTAATATTGAGATGCGCACTCTTTTTGCGCAGTGCTGCTGTTTTTGCGCAACAATCCCATTTTTTCCCATTTTCCCCATTTTTTGAATATATATAGAAACAAAGGGGAAAAAATTTAAAAAATACCACTTGTGATTAACTTTTTTTATCTTTTCTAATCATATTGCAAATATATAAACGGCCTGTGCCAAAACACGGCACAGCTTTTATAAAAGATGTTTTTTTACAAAAAAAGAGTGGAAAAATTTGCATAGAAGAAAAAAAGGCATTAATTTTGCGTAAAACTTACACGTTACAACAAAATGGAAGAAGAAAAGAAATATTGTTACAAATATCCGCATCCTAGCGTGACTACCGATTGCGTGATTTTTGGCTTTGACGGAACTAAACTGAGAGTGCTGCTAATTGAACGTGGTATTGACCCCTATAAAGGTAAGTGGGCGTTGCCTGGCGGTTTCCTGCGAATGGATGAGGATGCCGAGAAAGGTGCATTGCGTGAATTAAAAGAGGAGACGGGCCTTGAAGGTGCTTACATCAAGCAATTCCACACCTTCACCGCTCCTAACCGCGACCCTCGCGAACGAGTGATAACCATTGCCTATTATGCTCTGGTACGCATGCAGGAGGTGCAGGGTGGTGATGATGCTGCACGGGCCGAGTGGTTTGCGCTCGACAATGTGCCGGCTTTGGCTTTTGACCACGACCAAATTCTGCGTATCGCCACACGCGAGCTTCGCCGCCAGATTCACTTCGAGCCAGTGGGCTTTGAATTGTTGCCCAAGCAGTTTACAATAAAAGAGTTGCAGACTTTATATGAAGCAATTCTTGATGTGAAATTTGACCGCCGCAATTTCTACAAAAAAATGCAGCATTTAGAGCTGCTCACACAAGTCAACGACTCAACCACCGCAAGAAAGCAGCCGTTCCTCTTTGAGTTCTATAAAGTGAAATACATAGAACTCAAGCATCGAGGATTTAGGCTAGAATTTTAGATATTAGTACAAAGGACTAAAAATAAAGTGCCAAGATTTTTTAATTCCTTAAAATAACTGAGTATGAGAAATTTAGTTGTATCATCAGGTGCCGGCATCAGTGCCGAGAGTGGTATCAAGACCTTCCGCGATGCCGATGGGCTGTGGGAGAATTACCCAGTAATGGATGTGGCGAGCCACGACGGTTTCTTGCGTGACCCAGCGCTCATCCACAAGTTTTACAACGGCCTAAGGGCGAAACTGGTCAACTCTCAACCTAATGCTGCTCATTATGGATTGGTAGAGCTCGAGAAGTATTTTAATGTAAACGTCATCACCCAGAATGTTGACGACCTGCACGAGCGTGCTGGCTCAAAGAATGTGCTGCACCTGCATGGTGAACTCATGAAAGTGCGCTCGCTAAGGCATGAGGAGCGTGTCTATAAGCTGCCTTGTGACCAACTCACCGACAAGGGCCTTGAGACCAGTGTTGACACTCGCGACCCTTATGGCGACCCCGTGCGTCCACACATCGTCTTCTTCCAGGAGGCGGTGCCTAACATCGAACCTGCATGCGAACTTGCACAACAGGCCGACATTTTTGTGGTAATCGGCACTTCGCTAGTGGTCTATCCCGCTGCGTCGTTGCTGCATTACGCCCCACGCAATGCCGAGGTCTATTACATTGACCCACGCCCAAGTGCTGTGCCGAGCTATGTGCATGTAATTCCAAAAACTGCTACTGAGGGTGTGAAGGAGTTGATTGAGATACTCACAAAGTAATGATTTAAGAGCTATGACCGACCGATTCACTCCAGAATTTATCAATGAGCTGCAACCGGGCGAGATTTTCGTTTTTGGCAGCAACCTTGGTGGCTATCATGCTGGTGGCGCAGCGAGAGTAGCTAATGTGAAGTTTGGTGCCGAGTGGGGAGTGGGAGTTGGCTTGACAGGTCAATGTTATGCCATCCCAACGATGCAGGGTGGGGTAGAGACTATTAAGCCTTACACCGACCAGTTCATCACCTTTGCCGCTGAGCATCCCGAGCTCACATTCCTAGTTACCCGCATAGGGTGTGGCATTGCTGGCTTTACCGACGCTCAGATTGCTCCCCTCTTTGCCGATGCCCTTGATGCCCCTAATGTGGTGCTCCCGAAATCGTTTGTGGAGATTATTAATGGATAATGCGTGAGAATACCGCAATATTTATTATCTTTGCACTTTGATTAACATAAACTCAATATAAAAACTATGAGTAACTTATTTTTCCAAATCAAGAAGTGGTCAATCAGGATTTTTTTAGCAGTGGGTACGCTGTTAGGGCTCTCGGCGTGTCACAGCAATAAGAATGCTGTTGTCACAACCGACACAGGATATGACAGAGGCAATGGCTCCAGGGTTGAAAGACAAACTAATGTCTATGGCCCACCTGCTGGCTTCGGTGAAGATTTACAAAATAGAAAGAAGTCGGAACCTGAACCCCAGAAACTTGTGTATGGTCCACCTCCTGTATATTATGACTATGGTACTAAAGTGCCCAGCAGATTTGGTGGTGAACCAATATACGATCAACCTCAAAAGAAAGCGCCAAAAGCAAAAAAGGTGAATAAAACCAACAAGAAAGCAAAGAAGGCGAAGAAAGTAAAGAAAAATAAAAAATAAATTGAAATGCAAGACGAGAAAGATTTACTACAACCTCAGGACTCCGTTGAAATTCCCGAGAACGTGTTGCAGGAGCCAACAACGCTCCCCGATGGCGTGATCGATGAAAATCAAGTGGAGCTTCCTGAGAATGCCTTCCGACCACTGAAGGAAGGTGAAGAGTATGTTCCCATTCTTCGTCCCGAAAAGAAGTATCCCGAGGTGACGCCTTATTCAGTGTCGCTGGGATTGATTATGGCAGTGATTTTCAGTGCCGCTGCAGCTTATCTGGGACTGAAGGTGGGACAAGTGTTTGAGGCGGCAATCCCAATCGCAATTATTGCTGCGGGTATCGCCAGCGTCACCAAGCGCAAGAACTCGCTTGGAGAGAATGTTATCATTCAGTCGATTGGTGCTGCCAGTGGAATTGTGGTGGCTGGTGCTATTTTTACCTTACCAGCTCTCTACATTCTGCAGGCGAAGTATCCTGAGATGACAGTCAACTTCCTGGAGGTGTTCCTAAGTTCGCTGCTTGGTGGCTTGCTGGGAATATTATTCTTCATCCCCTTCCGCAAGTACTTTGTGAAGGAGAAACATGGTGACTTCCCCTTTCCCGAAGCTACAGCAACCACTCAGGTGCTCGTTCAGGGCCAGAAGGGTGGCGAGCAGGCCAAGCCTTTGCTCATCGCTGGATTGGTTGGTGGTATCTACGACTTCATTATGAGTTCCTTCGGATGGTGGAAAGAGGTGATTTCGACCACTGCTATTCCTGCAATGCAGAACTTTACCGCTCAAACTAAATTCCTCTTCAAGGTTAATGTCAGTGCTGCTACTCTTGGACTCGGTTTCATTATTGGCTTGAAGTACAGCTTCATCATCTTCGCCGGTAGTGCATTCATCTGGTGGGTTGTTGTTCCTCTGTTTGCAGCTGTTAGTCCCGATTTGGCGGCCCTTGATACCGACATTATATTCAAAGACTTTGCCCGCTCGATAGGTATTGGTGGTATCGCCATGAGTGGTATCATCGGCATCATCAAGTCGTGGGGCGTTATCAAGAATGCTGTGGGACTTGCTGGCAAGTCATTCAAAAAGAATGCCGACATTGAGAAGCCCGAGCGCACTCAACGCGACATCTCGATGAAGGCGCTGGTGTTCTCTCTCGCTGCAGCTCTGTTAGTAACTTTCGTATTCTTCTGGATAGGTGTGATTGGCAGTCTGCCCCAGGCTATCGTGGCATTCATCGTTGTGGTGGTTATCGCCTTCCTGTTCACTACCGTGGCAGCTAATGCTATTGCCATTGTGGGTAGTAACCCTGTGAGCGGTATGACGCTGATGACCTTGATAATCGCTTCAGGTATCTTTGTTGCAGTAGGTCTAAGTGGCTGGCAAGGCATCGTGGCATCGATGATTATTGGTGGTGTGGTTTGCACCGCATTGTCGATGGCAGGTGGCATGGTGACCGATATGAAGATTGGTTACTGGATTGGTACCACTCCAGCCAAGCAGCAAACTTGGAAGATGCTCGGTACAGTTCTCTCAGCAGCTACTGTGGGCGGTGTGATGATCATCCTCAACAAGACCTATGGTTTCTATGATGGTGCCGTGCCAGGCGAGACTCCTCTGGTGGCTCCTCAGGCCAACGCTATGGCAGCCGTTATCGACCCATTGATGACTGGTGGCGAGACTCCTTGGATGCTTTACATCTGTGGTGCAATCCTCGCATGTCTGCTCAACTGGTTGAAGGTTCCTGCTTTGCCATTCTCGCTGGGTATGTTCATTCCATTCCAGCTCAATACACCGCTGCTCATTGGTGGTATCATCAGCTGGTTTGTAAGCACACGCAGCAAGGATGAGAAACTTAACAAGGCTCGCATGGACAAGGGCACTCTAATCGCCAGCGGTTTCATTGCCGGTGGAGCACTGATGGGTGTGGTGAGTGCCGCAATGAAGTTTGGAGGATTTAAGTACGAGAGTCCGCTCAGCGACGGCTTGTCGAGCATTATCGGACTTGTAGTCTATATCGCATTGATTATTTACTTTGCATATTCTTGCCTTCGTGCAAAGAAAGCTGAGTAGTATTTAGATAGTATGTTTTTAGCTGCTGGTGATTGCTTTTTGGCGGTCGCCAGCAGTGTTTTTTGGCAGTAAAGTGGTAATAATTGCTGTGATACGGCAAATTTTGCCTACCTTTGCACCCAAAATTGATAATATACAATGGCAACATTCAAAGAACTAGGCGTGCGCGATGACTTGCTGCGCGCTATCGAGATGATGGGCTATGAGAAGCCTATGCCCATTCAGGAAATGGTGATTCCGCACCTGCTCAACGAGGAGACCGACGTGGTGGGACTGGCGCAGACTGGCACTGGCAAGACAGCTGCTTTCGGTCTGCCAATGCTGCAGCGCATCGACACATCGTCGCAAGAGACTCAGGCGCTGATTCTTGACCCCACGCGTGAGTTGTGCCTCCAAACCAAGACCGACCTTGAAGACTACTCTCGTTTTATCGACGGGTTGAAAATTGTGGCGGTGTATGGCGGTGCAAGCATAGAGTCGCAAATAAAATCGATTAAACGTGGTGTGCAAGTGATAGTGGCGACGCCAGGGCGCCTGCAGGACCTTATTAGGCGTGGAGTGGTGAAGCTCGATGCCGTGCGTACTGTCATTCTCGACGAGGCCGACGAGATGCTTAATATGGGTTTTATCGACGACATCAACGAGATTCTCAGCCATGTGCCTGATGAGCGCAAGATGCTGCTTTTCAGTGCTACAATGCCTCGTGAGATTGCCAATATCGCCAAAGACTATATGCACGACCCGGTTGAGTTTGTCGCTGGCACACGTAATGAGGGCTCGGCAAATGTGCGACACATATATTATATGGTAAAGGCGAGTGATAAGTATCTTGCCCTTAAGCGCATAGTAGATTATCTGCCGCGCATCTATGGTATAGTCTTCTGCCGCACCCGTGCCAGTGCGCAGGAGGTTGCGTCTCAGCTCATTCAGGACGGCTATGACGCCGACGCCCTGCATGGCGACCTTTCGCAAGCACAGCGTGATGCCGTGATGAAGAAGTTCCGTGAGCGCAATCTGCAGTTGCTCGTCGCTACCGATGTGGCGGCGCGTGGCCTCGACGTTAATGACCTTACCCACATTATCAGCTATAGTCTTCCTGATGATAACGATATCTATAACCACCGCAGTGGACGCACTGGACGTGCGGGTAAGACGGGCATTTCTATCGCTATCATCCACAGCCGTGAGCGCAACAAACTCAAGCAAATAGAGAAGCAGATTGGCAAGGAGTTTGAGCGTCGCGAGGTGCCAAAAGCTGAAGAAATTATAGAAAAACAGCTCTTTAATCTTGCTGATAGGCTTGAGAACGTGGAGGTGCGTGAGGAGGAGATAGCTCCTTATCTGCCCAATGTGCTAAAAAAACTGTCATGGCTTAGCGGCGAGGATGTGGTGAAGAGATTGCTGTCTCTGGAGTTTAACCGCATGCTCGACTACTACAAGAAGGCTCCAGTACTCGATATCGTGCTCGAGAAAAAGGAACGCAAACGTGGCGAGAAGAAGGAGCGCACTCGAAAACCCAACGGCGAAAAAGACCGCCGAGTTGGTGAGGAAGGCTACGAACGAGTGTTTATTAACGTGGGCAAGAGTCATGGCTTCTATGCCCCCGACCTCATCCGCATGATTAACGCCACCGAGGGCGGCAAGAATGTGGGAATTGGGCGCATCGACCTTTTGACCAACTATTCGCTCTTCGACGTGCGTCATGGCGAGGCACATGCCGTTATCAACGCTCTGCGCAACAGTGAATTCTTTGGCAAGCGCCTATATCTTGAGATTGCCGATGCCAATAAGGATTATGCGTCAATTACCTATGAAGGCGAAGTGAAAAAGAACCGTGCTGAGCGCCGCAGGGAGAAGTTCAAAGCTATGGAGCGTGAACGCGAGCGCCGTCGTAGCGACCGCCGCACCCGCCGCGATTCAGAACGGGGATTCAAAAAACGCGGCAAGAACAATGATGCCCCCGCAGGCAACTACGACAAATTCATGAAAAAAGGTCGTCGCAAGAAGTGATTGTGACAAAAGAATAGAGGCAACCCGTCAAACGGGTTGCCTCTATTTATTTGCTGTCACTTTTATTTATCCTTTCAGCGCAGCGAGAGTTTCTTGCAGTGTTGCGATTTTGCTTAGAGCGTCGGCTTGTTTCTTGCGCTCGGCGGCTACTACTGCCTCGGGGGCGTTGGCAACAAAGCGCTCGTTGTTGAGCTTCTTTTCCACGCTAGCAAGGAAACCTTGGGCGTATTGCAGTTCTTTCTCAAGTTTCTCAATCTCCTCGGCAACGTTGATATTGTCCTGTAGAGGCACGGCAAACTCGGTAGTGCCAACCATGAACGAGGCAGCGGTTGGGTCTTTGCTTTCTACATGCTCAATGGCGTCGAGGCCAGCGAGTTTTAGGATGATTGGCTGGTAAGCGTTGTTCCACTCAGCATTTGCCACTTGCAACTGGAGCAAGGTCCTTTGGGCGATGTTCTTGCTTGCGCGCACGTTGCGCACGGCAGTGATAATCTCGCGTGCCTCAGCCATTGCCTTGATGGCAGCCTCGTCAATGGTTTTTGGCTCAGGAATGATGGCATACATGATGCTTTCGCCTGGCTTACGGTCGCTGATGTGCTGCCACAGCTCTTCGCTGATGAATGGCATGAATGGGTGGATGAGGCGCAGCAGGATATCGAAGTAACCGAGAGTTGCCTCCATCGACGCGCGGTCAATTGGTTGCTGATAAGCTGGCTTCACAATCTCGAGATAGAGCGCCGAGAAATCCTCCCAGAACAGGCGGTAGATGGCCATCAGAGCGTCGCTGATACGGAACTTGGAGAACAAGTCCTTCATCTCAGCGATAGTGCTGTCGAGCTGTGCCTGGAACCACTCAATTGCGAGACGGCTGTGCTCGGGCTGCTCGATATCAGCGACCTCCCAACCCTTAACGAGACGGAAGGCGTTCCAAATCTTATTGTTGAAGTTTCGGCCTTGTTCGCACAGAGCCTCGTCAAAAAGGATGTCGTTACCAGCAGGAGCACTAAGCATCATACCCATACGCACACCGTCGGCGCCAAATCGGTCTATAAGCTCCAGTGGGTCGGGACTGTTGCCGAGTGATTTCGACATCTTGCGGCCCAACTTGTCGCGTACTAGGCCAGTGAAATACACGTTACGGAATGGCATGTCATTGACAAACTCATATCCCGCCATAATCATGCGAGTCACCCAGAAGAAGATGATGTCGGGGGCAGTTACCAGGTCCGAAGTGGGGTAGTAGTACTTAATCTCCTCGTTGCCTGGGTTGCGGATGCCGTCAAATAGCGAGATAGGCCACAGCCAAGAGCTGAACCAGGTGTCGAGGGCATCCTCATCTTGACGCAGGTCATCGATGGTGATGTTCTCATAGCCAGGCATCTGGTGAGCCTTCTCAAGGGCTTCTTCTTTGGTGAGAGCAACAACAAACTTCTCTTCTTCCTCATCGTTAGTTGGCAGGAAGTAAGCAGGGATGCGATGTCCCCACCACAGCTGGCGGCTGATGCACCAATCCTGGATGTTCTCAAGCCAACTGCGATAGGTGGCTTTGTATTTGGGTGGGAAGAACTTGATGTCATCGTTCATCACTGGTGGCAGAGCGATGTCGGCAAAGTGCTGCATCTTAATGAACCACTGCATGCACAGACGTGGCTCTACGGCGGTGTCACTATTGCGCTCGCTGTAGCCCACCTTGTTCACGTAGTCCTCAACCTTTTCCATAAGGCCAGCGTTCTCGAGGTCAACAACAATCACCTTGCGCACTTCTTCGCGTGTCATACCCACATAGAGTGGCGACTGCTCGCTGATTGTGGCGTCGGCGTTGAAGATGTCGATGGTCTCGAGGTTGTGGTTCTTGCCAAGCATGAAGTCGTTAACGTCGTGGGCGGGAGTCACCTTAAGGCAACCGGTACCAAACTCGATGTCAACATAGCGGTCCTCAATAACGGGTATAACGCGGTTCACGAGAGGAACAATCACCTTCTTGCCTCTGAGCCATTGGTTCTTGGGGTCTTTGGGGTTGATGCACATGGCGGTGTCGCCCATGATGGTCTCTGGACGAGTGGTGGCTACCACTGCGTAACGGCGGCCTTGAGCGTCGCGATGCACGATTTCGCCTTCTGCGCCAGTCTCTCCCGACATATCGTCATCGGCAACGTAATATTTGAGGTAGTAGAGTTTGCTGTTCTCTTCACGGTAGATAACCTCCTCGTTACTGAGGGCTGTTTGGGCTTTGGGATCCCAGTTTACCATGCGCAGACCACGGTATATAAGGCCTTTTTCATAGAGGTCAACGAACACCCTCAGCACGCTCTCGCTGCGGATTTCGTCCATAGTGAAGGCGGTGCGGCTCCAATCGCATGAGGCACCCAACTTGCGCAGCTGCTGCAAGATAATGCCGCCGTGCTCATGGGTCCAATCCCATGCATGCTTTAGGAACTCGTCGCGGCTCAGGTCGGTCTTCTTTATGCCCTGTTCGGCGAGGCGTTTCACTACTTTGGCCTCGGTAGCGATGCTGGCGTGGTCGGTGCCAGGTACCCACAGCGCATTCTTGCCCTCTTGACGGGCGCGGCGCATGAGGATGTCCTGGATGGTGTTGTTGAGCATGTGGCCCATGTGAAGCACACCGGTGACGTTGGGTGGCGGAATCACGATAGTGTAAGGTTCGCGCTCATCGGGCACCGACTTGAATAAGTCGTTGTCAATCCAGTACTTATACCATTTGTCCTCGACCGCTTTAGGGTCGTACTTAGTAGCCAAAGTGTTCATATTATTTAATAATGTAGATTAAAAAATTTTTTTCAAGCTGCAAAGGTAGTAAAAATTATTCAGAATGCACAATGCACAATGCATAATTCATAAGAGGTGTAGTGCAAGTTGAGTGAAAAATGCCTTTATTTTCCGATAAACGAAACAAAAAAATGGAAACTAATAACTGATAACTGAAATCTTTTTCTTAACTTTGCATCGTGATAATGTGGTGGCCACTATGAGCATCCGCTCCGATGGTGGCTGAAAAGGGAACACAGGTGAGAATCCTGGGCAGAACCCGCTGCTGTATTTTCCCTCATATATCGCTTGTCGAATATCTGAAATGCGGTCACTGCCAGCCTTGTAGCTGGTGGGAAGGCCCCAAGGCAAGCGATGGGAATGAGCCAGAAGACCTGCCTCGTTATCGTATAAAATAATTCGTGCTCTCGTGGAATTAGGGCAGGAACACATCGCAGGTTTTCAGTATGTCATTACCTTTCGTTTTCAGGTAAGACCAAAGCGTTTCATAGCCCGAGATGGCTGTGTGCAAAACAATAAGGCACCGCTTAATTGTGTTTCGTCATATTTCCATAGCAGAGCAAGAGGAAAGTGACGAATTCATTATTTATATAGTAACATCAAGAAGCCGCCTCGACGTGATGCCGAGGCGGTTTTGCCTTTCGTCTTAAAAGACGTAGTAACTTAATTGTAAATTATGAATTGAGCATTATGCATTCTTATGAAGGGTCCACGTCGAAGTAGAGCCGTGTGGAGCGCATGCGGGAGTCGGTTGCGAGGAGTTGCTCATAGAGGTCACGCAAGATTTTCTTCACCTTTGTCATAGAGGCGGCGAGTTCCATCTTGAGGACTATTTGGCGGATATAGAATGTCTGCACTTTAGCCACCATCGGCGCTTCGGGACCAAGCACGCGTTTGCCAAAGACTTTCCTGAGAAGATTGCTGTATCGCGCAGCCATTTCTACCACCACATCATCCTGCTTGTGCTTGAGGTAAATATTGATGATTTTGGTGAATGGTGGATAGCCAAACTGCTGGCGCTCGGCTATTTCCTGCTCATAAAATCCCTTGTAGTCATGCACTACTACGCGCTCAATCACGGGGTGAGTGGGGTTGCTGGTTTGGATAATCACCTTGCCTTGCTTGTTCTTGCGCCCTGCACGTCCTGCAACTTGCTCGAGCATATTGAATGCTCTCTCGTGGCTGCGGAAGTCGGGGAAGTGTATCATGGTGTCGGCATTGAGGATGCCCACGATGCTCACTGCGTCGAAATCCAAACCCTTGGTCACCATTTGGGTGCCCACAAGTATATTGGTCTTGTGTTGCGAAAACTCATCGATGATGCGGTCGTAGCTGTTCTTGCTGCGCGTGGTGTCGAGGTCCATGCGTGAGATTTTCTCGCCTTGGAACACTTGGTCAATCTCCTCCTCGATGCGCTCGGTGCCGTAGCCCACAATCTCGATGCTCGGATTTCCGCAAGCTGGGCACACGGTGGGCAGTGTGATGGTGTGACCGCAATAGTGGCATGTGAGGGTCTCGACACGGCGATGATAGGTGAGCGAAACGTCACAATTCACACAGGTCGGAACCCACGCGCATTGCTTGCAGCGCACCATAGGAGCATAGCCACGACGGTTCTGGAAAAGAATCACCTGCTCGTTGTTCTCTAAAGCCTTTCGGCACTCGCCGATGAGTTCCTGCGAGAACATTCCGTTCATTTCATACTTTTTCCATGCCTTCTTAAGGTCGATAGTCTGCACTTTTGGCATTTCGATATCCTCGTAGCGGGTGGTTAGTTCCACTAATCCATATCGGCCGTTGAGAGCCTTGTAATAGGTGTCGATGGCTGGTGTTG
>JAGCRW010000080.1 GCA_017964485.1 Muribaculaceae bacterium
CGAGCCAAAGCGTGCTCAAGCTCTTCGAATACCAGCGTTACGCCACCCACACCCATCACGAAGCCGTCGCGTGAACCGCTGAAGGGACCCGAGGCGGTGGCAGGATCATCGTTGCGTGTGGAGATGGCTGTCATAGCGTTGAAGCCACCCACGCCAGCAGGATAGATAGCTGCCTCAGAGCCACCAGTGATGATGGCTGTTGCCTTGCCCAAGCGCACGTAGTTGAACGCGTCGATAAGGGCGTTGGTTGATGTGGCGCAAGCCGATACGATGCCATAGTTAGGCCCGCGCAGCCCCCACTTTATCGAGATGTGTCCGGCAGCGATGTCGGCAATCATCATCGGGATAAAGAATGGGTTGTACTTTGGACCCTTCTCCTCGTTCTTGGCATAGTAGCCCGACTCTTGCTCAAAGGTGTGAAGACCACCGATTCCGGAGCCGTAGATGACTCCTATCTCGTTGCGGTCAACCTTCTCGTCGTCAAGGAGCTTGGAGTCGGCAAGAGCCTGAGTGGCGCTAGCCATGGCATAGTGGCAGTAGAGGTCCATGCGACGTGCGTCGCGACGGTCCAGATACTCGTCCACATTGAAGCCCTTGACCTCGCAGGCAAACTGTGTCTTGAACAATGAGGCATCAAAATGAGTAATAGGTCCTGCACCGCTCACTCCGGCAATGGCGTTCTTCCAAGTGGTTTCTACGTCATTTCCTAGTGGAGTGATGGCACCAAGACCTGTTACCACAACTCTCTTTAATTCCATAAATAAGGAAGTGTATTTCTATCAAGCTTTAGCAGCCTCGATGAAGGAAACAGCGTCGCCCACTGTTTGAATCTTCTCGGTCTCTGCGTCGGGAATAGTAATGTCAAATTCTTTCTCAAGCTCCATGATGAGCTCTACAGTGTCGAGACTGTCGGCACCGAGATCCTGTGCAAATGTTGCCTCAGGAGTGACTTGTGACTCACTAACACCCAATTTCTCAACGATAATCGCTGTTACTCTTTCTTGAATTTCTGACATAATTGTATGAATTTTAAATTGTTAAATAAATTATTTCCAAATTTTGCGGTGCAAAGTAAGGCATTATTTTTCAAATAGAAAAGCAAAAGCCAAATATTTTGTCCACAAACACCCAATTTTTGTGCAAAAATTACTTAACGAGGCTTAAAACTAGTAACTTAGAAACACAAAATGACCTTTTTTAACAATGTGACGGCACATTTCGAGGAAATGTCATATCTTGTTTCGCTGTATATTTATGAGACTTTTCGATGAATATACACGTCACATTTTTTTGACCCAATACGCTGGCCTCCGCGCTCTCCTGCGCCACCAGTTTTTCACCTGTTTTGTGGCCTTTGACTATGAAAGAACGAGAGGGTTTAATCGTTGGGAGAAAAAATAATCGTGACCGTGAACGGGATCGTGAATGGGAATGTGGATAATTTGGACTTTCTGTTCAATTATGTGTCATTAAAAGAGCTCTTGCTCAAGCAATTCGCTGGCATCGGCTACGCAGCCTTCGCAGGATCGAAGCACTTTGCCAGTGCCTACGCCTTTAAGCAGTTTGCACTGGGTGGCGCCGTTGCGGGCATTAAACTTGGTCATTATTTTGCTCATCACTTGGCGTGAGCGGAGTTTGTCGCCAGTAACGAGTCCCACTACCATTGCTGCTCCTGTGAGTGCTCCGCAGGTGCCTTCCATGTTTCCCATGCCGCTTCCGAAGGCGTTGCCCAGGGCCATCGCTTGCTCCTCGGTTATTCCCGCCAAGTCGGCATAGGTGGCTATTACCGCTTGAGCGCAGTTACAAGTTTTTTTTCTCTCGGCTGCCAGATGTTTTCTTGTTTCCATATTTATCGTTTTTACTTCACGACAAAGGTAGTGGTTTTCGGTGGTTTCTCCAACTTTTTTTGCCTATGATAGTTGTCGATTGCGGGCAAATGCTTACATTTGTAGCGATTTATGTTGCAGATTATTCTCATAATGGCTGCGGGCATCGCAACTGGGTGGCTCCTGCGCAAGCGCTCGTTCAAGTTCATCGACACGCTACTCTTCGTGCTGGTGTGGGCGCTGCTGTTCTTCCTGGGCGTGGAGGCCGGCGAGAACCCTGCGGTGATAAATGGCCTCAAGGAACTGGGGCTAGAGGCGCTGCTGCTATCGGTTGCCGGCACGGCAGGCAGTATAGCCCTCGCATGGGCGCTGTGGAAATTCATAAGGCGCAAGGAAGGAGGCAAGCAATGAAGGGGAGTCTGGTAATAGTGGGATTCTTCATCGCTGGAATCATCGTGGGTGTCACGCACCTGCTGCCGCCCATGAGCAGCCTGGGCAATATTAGCTACATCACGCTGTGCGCCCTCATTTTCCTTGTGGGCTTTATGATAGGTAACGATGCCGAGATTTTCAAGAAGTTCAAGCGTCTTAACCGCCTTTACATGCTGCTGCCGCTTATGACTATTGTGGGTACGTTGGCAGGTTGTGCTATTACCACAATGCTCTTGCCTCACCGCTCGCTTAGCGAATGTCTCGCAGTGGGGTCGGGAATGGGTTATTACTCACTCTCGAGCGTGCTCATCACACAGTATAAGGGCGCAGAGCTTGGTACTGTGGCATTGTTGGCAAACATAGTGCGCGAGGTGATTACCCTGCTTGGCGCGCCGCTAATGGTGCGGTGGTTTGGCAAGTTGGCACCTATCTCGGTGGGCGGCGCCACTACGATGGACACCACGCTCCCCATCCTCACCCGCGCCTGCGGCAAGGATTTCGTCATAGTCTCCATCTTTCATGGCTTTATCGTCGATTTCAGTGTGCCGTTGCTAGTCACATTCTTCGCGAGCATGTAAGCGCTATATTCGGGATCGGGAACGTGATCGTGAAAGGGATTGTGAACGGGAACGAGAAAAAACATCCCCACCTACCCGGCGGGGATGTCGTTGAAGCGTGGCGTTACTCGCCATCATCTTCTTGTTCGTTTTGTTTCCTGAGCCTGTTTTCTTTCTTGCTCGAGGAACTGCTTGTGTCTTTCTCTTCGCTAAGGTCAATTTCCTGCTTTTGGTTGTCGATGACTCGGTATTGCAGGTAGGCCAGGTCTTGGTCGGGCAATATTTTGAATTTGCGCCCAAACTCTCTGCGCCATTTCGAGTAGAGGCTAATAAAGCCTTTCTTGAGATAGGCATCGACAAATGGATGGACATACATAATAAAACCTTTCACGCCAAGGTCATTGATGAGGTAGTCAATTTTGTCCTTGAGGCGGTCGGTGAAAAGCAGCGAAGGCATGATCTCCCCCTTACCTCCACAAGAGGGGCACGTCTCGCTGGTGACGATGTCGAGCGCAGGACGCACTCGCTGTCGGGTAATCTGCATCAGTCCAAACTTGCTCAACGGCAAGATGTTGTGTCGTGCTCGGTCCTTCTGCATCACTTCTTTCATGTGGTCGTAGAGGGCTTGACGGTGCTCGCTCTTGGCCATGTCGATGAAGTCGATGACTATGATTCCTCCCATATCTCGGAGCCTGAACTGGCGCGCTATCTCGTCGGCAGCCAGCAGGTTCACGTCGAGAGCGTTGCTCTCTTGGTCGGTAGTCTTGCGTGACCTGTTACCCGAGTTCACATCGATGACGTGCAATGCCTCGGTGCTTTCAATAATTATGTATGCGCCCGAACGGAACGAAACCGTTTTTCCGAACGACGACTTCATCTGCCTCGTGACATTAAACTTGTCGAAGATAGGCATGTCGTCGCTGTAAATCTTGACGATGTCGCCACGATCGGGGGCGATTAGGCTCACATAGTTGTGAATCTGCTCATAAATCTCGGCATTATTCACGTGGATGCTCTCGAAATCGGGGCTGAAGATGTCGCGTATCAGACTCACTGCCCGGCTGTCCTCCTCATAAAGAAGGGTTGGCGGGGTACTGTAGTTGATTTTGGCTACACTCTCTTCCCAACATTTCAAAAGCACTCTCAGCTCGCTATTTAGCTCGGCGGCGCGTTTGTTCTCGGCCGATGTCCTGACGATGATGCCAAAGTTCTTTGGCTTGATGCTCTCCACCAGTCGGCGCAGGCGCGTCTTCTCGGCGCGGTCCTTAATCTTTTGCGATACCAGAATCTTGTTGTTAAACGGTATCAGCACCAGGAACCTGCCTGTGAAGGTGATTTCGGTCGTCAGGCGTGGCCCTTTGGTCGATATCGGCTCTTTAGAGATCTGCACTATCAGTTCCTGGCCCTGGGTGAGCACATCGGTGACTGAACCGTGCTTGTCGATATCGGGCTGCAGTTTCATCTTCGAG
The DNA here is from genome assembly GCA_017964485.1 of Muribaculaceae bacterium. GTDB lineage: Bacteria > Bacteroidota > Bacteroidia > Bacteroidales > Muribaculaceae > Sodaliphilus. The sequence continues at coordinate 4,285 of JAGCRW010000080.1, forward strand.
AGGTTTACCGGGCGCTTGCCGGCGCTCTCTTTGACCTGCTTGACAAACTCGCAATAGCTGCTGAATTGTGAACCCAAATCAAGGTAATGAAGGAAAGCCTCCTTGCCATAACCCACATTGACGAATGCGGCATTCAGGCCAGGCATAAGCTTCTTTACCTTGGCAAAATAGAGGTTACCCACTGCGTAGGAGGCGTCGCGCGTCTCCTTTTGAAGCGACATCAACCTTCCGTCTTCGAGCAAGGCGGTGCTGATGCTTGTGGGCCGTACGTCAACAATCAGTTCACTTTTCATTGTGAATATTTAAGTGTACTCTCTGGTCGCCTCCACACATTATATATAATTTAGAGGGGTGACTCTTTGAGAGTGGGAACAAGCCCCACATTTTGGGGCTGCATTTTGTATATAAAAAGAACAAACCAATTAATGTTACCCGTCATGGCGCGTAGCACACAAGAGCATCCATTGATTGGCCTGTTCTTCCTATAGACTCATTTAGAAAGAATTACTTCTTGTTCTTGTGGCGGTTCTTTCTAAGTCTTTTTTTGCGCTTATGCGTAGCCATCTTGTGGCCTTTTCTCTTTTTTCCGCTTGGCATTGTAATTGATGTTTAGAAATTAAACTTCTGTGTGTCAGGGATTATTTCTTCACTTGCTCCATGAACACCTTAGCTGGCTTGAAAGCTGGGATTTTGTGCTCTGGAATGATGATAGCGGTGTTCTTAGAGATGTTACGAGCGGTCTTCTGCGAACGAGTCTTAACGATGAAGCTACCGAAACCTCTCAGATAAACGTTCTCACCCTCAGCGAGTGAATCCTTAACGGTCTCCATAAATTTCTCAATAGTCTCCAAAACTGAGGCTTTGTCAATGCCTGTTGATTTAGCGATTTCGCTTACGATATCTGCTTTAGTCATTTTAGTAAAAATTTAAAGTTTATTTAAAAAATAATTCATTATACTCTCTAAAATTGAGGCCATATCATATATTCACTTGTCTTAAAAAACGAGCAAATCGCCTAAAAAACAAGCAAATAAATGCTTACCCTCATTTTTTGCAAGTGCAAATATCGCACTTTTTTTTAAATTACAATATATTTTTCCATAAAAATTATCGTTTTTTTTAGTTTTTTTCTCATTTTCAGCATTTTTACTGCTTCCACAACCACCCTTTAGGTCGGTTCCTGAAAAGCACCATTTTTCGAGGAACGGGGGAAAAGCCCGCTTTAACTGTTCTATTATCCCTTTCTTGTGTATTACTCTTTAAAAATAGTTTTGTCGTAAGTTTTTAATTTCCCATTAAAAACTTAATGAATTTTCAATCCCCCAAAAACGACAACTAATAGTAAGATAAAATGTCAATCGCTACTATTTCGCTAAACGTACAGACAACAACTGATTGAGGAATATTACTCATCTCGTTAACTAAAACTAAATCTTATATCAATTGCTTGCAATCTTCAAGAATTTTGACTATATTTGCATTTAGGTTGTGTATTGCAATAATATATTTGTTTGAAATCAATCACTAAACCACAAACACACAACGATTTGAAGAGTTTTGATCGTTTTCTTCGATTATTAATCTACCTATTGGGTTAAATTTTTCAATTATGAACGATGATAAGTATTTACGCTCCATAGACGACTTGGAGAAAATAGGCTGCAAATGGTGGCCTAAGGAAGTAAGAGATGAAGCCATGAAGGTGAGTATTTTGCAATATTTGCTCGATACTCAAGAAAAGTTTATCTCACTGCTGACATTAGCTGACAGCAACAAACAGGAGAAATTATTTAACCTTTTAGATGCTTCCGACTTTGAGTATCACTTGTTTTTGAAACATATTATTCTGTTGACAGATGTTGGCTCTGAACCAATTCAACGCATCAACACTTCTTTCAAAGATATATTCCCAAACAGCAAAATGCTGTATAAACTAGGGCGCAAAGAACACGTTTATACCTTTACCTCACTTCCCATAAAAGGAAAACTAGACAACAAGAAAATGAAGATTGATACAACTGAAAACTTGCAAGCGGAATGCAGAAACAAGAATCTATGTAAAGACCTCATCAATCTACTGATTTATGGTGCGGCATCTACAACACCACGAACTCGTGCTATCCTCTACAAATGCAATGCCTTTGAATATTTGGGGAAAGAAGATAAGATTAAGCAATATGTTCGTGAAAATTATATTCGTGTCAGCAGAATTATAGCAGGTAAAACAGCAACAGATCTTGGTAACGTAGCTCAAGTGTATGCTCTGAACTATTTGTCAAAGGGGTTAGGTGATAATTATAACTTGGTAAATAACGGTACCATCCCTGGCGTTAAATTGGATGATGAAAAAGATGCAACATTTGATATAGTTGTTGACAGAAAGAATGATAAAGGTCGTTTCAAAAAATATGTAGGCATAGAGGTCTCTTTTCAAGAGACATCGAACAGTGTTGCAGAAAGAAAAGGTAGAGAAGCACAAGCTCGTTTCCGTAATACGAATAACAAGAGGTGCTATGTTGCATATATTATTGATGGTGTAGGCAATTTCTCACGCCCTGCGGCGATGAACGATATGTGCAATAACAGTCATTGCAACGTGGCATATACTTCTTCTGAGTTTGATTTGCTAATTGATTTTATCAAAGAAAAGATAGGATGATAAAGTACATAGATTTATTTGCTGGTGTAGGCGGTATCCGTTTGGGAGTAAGCCAAGCCCTATCCCAAAACGGGATAGAATCTAAATGTGTACTCTCAAGTGAAATAAATGAAAAGGCCTGCGAAACTTATCAACTCAACTTTGGCGAGCATCCTAGTGGCGATGTGAAACAAATAAATGACGTGGAGCCATTTGACTTGTTGCTTGGTGGATTTCCATGCCAACCTTTCTCTTATGCAGGAAAACGCATGGGCTTTGGTGATACAAGAGGCACATTGTTCTTTGAAATAGAGCGATTACTTGAGAAGTATCGCCCCAAAGCTTTTTTGCTTGAAAACGTACGTGGACTATACACTCACGACGGTGGACGCACATTTAAAACTATTATAGAAAAACTTCACACTTTAGGATATGGCACATACGATTTGCTGCAGAACAGTAGCAACTTTGGTGTTCCACAAAACCGAGTACGACTCTATATAGTTGGCATTTTAGGAGCAAAGCCAGAAATGGGAATTTTAACAGACCTTGGCTCAGCAGATTCTCACAAGTATAAGCAAAAATCTCTTGAACCATCTCTTTTTGATGATAAACCTAGGTGTTGTGTAGGAGATGTACTAGAACCAAAAGTTGATGAGAAATATTATTGTTCTGAAAAATTCCAACAGATGCTTCATAATGCTGTAGGCGATGATTTGAATAAACTTCATGGCTATCGTCTTATTGACTATCGAGGAGGGCAATCATTGCATTCATGGGAATTGGGACTGAAAGGGACATGCTCAGAAGCGGAAATACGTTTTATGAATGCCCTTATTCAAAATAGACGTAAACCCATTTTCGGAAAGGAACAAGATGGAAAGAAGCTGACTATAGAACAGATAATGACGTTTTATACAGAACCCGACATTAAAGAAGTGATGAATTCGCTTCTTAAAAAACGATATTTACAAGAAAAGGAAGGACGTTATAATCCTGTTTGTGGAAATATGTCATTTGAGGTTTTCAAGTTCCTTGATCCAGAGAGCATTTCAGTTACTCTAACTTCATCTGATGCTAATCGTCTTGGTGTAATCCAACACAATCGAGCAAGACACATTACACCTCGTGAATGTGCTCGTCTACAAGGATTTCCAGACACATTCAAATTAAATCCTTCGGATACTTGGTCTTACAAGCAGTTTGGAAATTCAGTATCTGTCCCTGTAGTTGAGGCGGTGTTTGACGAATTTGTAAAGAGAAATCGCGATAAATTAGATTGGTGATTAAGTAAGGCTGAACGCGAAAACAATTGATTTTCCTCAAGATATTGTTTCTAGGCAAATAGAAATAAAATTACTCCAATAATCAGCTTTCTCACAAATATGACTTTTACACTTTCAAAATTTTAGAAAAGTAGTAGGCCATTAATTTATATTCGTTCAAAGTGTGCTCCCCTTGTTCTTATAAGTAGCTGATAATTTTCAGTGAGTAAAAATATCCTTTGAGAAAAATCTTTTATCTTTGCATTGCATCGCACTGCAATCACATCACATATATTAATATGCAACATTTTACAACGGTTTTCATTGACATAGACGACACGCTATGGTGGTTTTCACGAAATAGTGAAGTGGCACTTGAAACCACCTTCAGGCTCATGGGATGCGGCAATTGGTGCAAAAGCTATGACGCATTTCATGAACACTATGAGCACTTTAACCATGAGTTGTGGCAGCTTTACAACCAAGGAGCTGTTGAGAAGGAAGTGCTAGAAGTGAAGCGGTTTGAGCAGGCCCTTGAAGCCAGCCACTATTGTTGTGATGATGTGGATGAGCTTGCGGCGGCAATGAACACATGCTATCTAAATCAGCTGGTAAGGCAAGAGCATCTGATGCCTGGCGCATTGGAACTGCTGCAATACCTGCACGGCAAGGGATATGAGATCAACACCCTCAGCAATGGATTCAAGGGAGTGCAGGAGCGCAAACTCGAGGCTGGAGGCATGAACCGATACATCACTCATGTGGTGTTAAGCGAGGACTGTGGCATCACAAAACCCAGACGGGGCATCTACGACTATGCCATGAGCGTGTGCGGAGCAAAGCCTCACGAAATTGTGATGATTGGCGACGACCCAACTACCGACATACCCGGGGCTAAAAACGCCGGTTGGAAGACCATCTATCTCAACACCCGCAATGTCCCCTGCCCCATTGCCGACCACACCGTATCATCACTGCTAGACGTGAAAAACATTCTGTGATGAAGCACAAGAAAAAAGCGGCAAAAGCAAAAAACTAGATGCTGATTACTGAAAACTGAAAACTAATTACTACTTTTGCAAGCGCAATGTGAGGTTTAACCCTCACTTGCCTTGAGTAGCAAGAAACTATGAACTATTATTATATGGAACAAGAACAGAAACTGAAGCTCGAAGAGCAAATCATATTGATGCTGAAGACGGTGTTTGACCCAGAGATACCGGTTGACGTCTATAGCCTGGGGCTGGTATATAAGATTGACCTCCAGGATAGTGGCGATGTGGTAATCGACATGACACTCACCGCTCCCAACTGCCCTATGGCCGATTTCATCTTTGAGGACGTGCGCCAAAAGGTGGAGAGCATCGACGGAATCAACACTTGCACCGTCAACCTGGTGTATGAGCCCGAGTGGGACGTGCGCATGATGAGCGACGAAGCAAAACTTGAACTCGGTTTTGACCTGGATTGAACCTCACTATCGCATGAAAAAAGCCTATTTCCTATCGGACGCGCATCTGGGAGCGCGCTATATCACCAACAAACGTGAGCACGAAGGCCGCCTGGTCGCCTTCCTCGACAGCATCAAGGATGATGCCGCTGAGTTATACCTCATGGGCGATATCCTCGACTATTGGTATGAATATAAATATGTGGTGCCACGCGGACATATCAGGTTTCTGGGCAAACTAGCAGAACTAGCCGACGCGGGAGTTAAAATCTACTGGTTCACCGGCAACCACGACGTATGGCTATTCGACTACCTCTCCACTGAGGTGGGGCTTAAAGTGCTCAAAGGCAACACTATGATGGAGATTTTGGGACACCAGTTCCTGCTCTCGCATGGCGATGACGTGGGCTACCAGAAGCCCATGTACCGCTTCACCCGCTGGTGCTTCTACAACCCCGTGTGCCAGTGGCTATATGCCAGCGTGCATCCTCGATGGACTTACCCCATCGCCACTGGTTGGTCGCAGCAGAACCGCGTTACACGCCCACATTCCAAAGAGAACAAGCTCAAAGATGTGTGTTGCAAGCGACTGGAGACCTTCTGCAACGAGCATGCTGCAGAGCACCCCGAGGTGCAGCACTATGTCTTCGGGCACGTGCATCTGGCGCAGCAAGTAACCCTCAGCGGTGACCGCACCATGACCATCCTCGGCGACTGGATAGATCAGTTCACTTACGCCACCTTCGATGGTGATGAAATCAAGCTGCTCAAATTTGATGTTTAATAACATGTTTTTGTATCCTATTGACTCACAACGTGTTTCAAAAGTGTCATTTTTTTTCTCTCAAAAAAGTATGGCATATTGAAAAATTATGCATACCTTTGCAGCGCAAAACACAAGGTCATTGAAGAATTTTTGAAGATTTCCATAAATTAGGCTGCGCCTCGGAAATATAAATGAGAAACATCATTTTTCATTTTATTTTCTCTCGGCTTGCACTAATTTTCCTTTCCAGAGACATGGTTTCTGGATTTTTTTGGAAAGGCAACCGCAATCGTTTGCATCAACTTTCAAAAAAAGTGGGTGCAACAGCGGGTGCAACAAGTTTTCTTTCAATTGGATTGCATAACTAACAAAACTTTCTAATTTGAAATTCATGCAGAAATCTAAATAAGAAAAAACTTTGAAAGCATAACTTTGCATTTAGAATAAACCTCAAAACATTCTTTTATTACCTTACACACACAAATTATTACCTATTGAATGCTTGGCAAGGATCATTTGACGAAAATAATCCTTGCCAAATTTTTTTGACATAAAACTTTCGCATATGGCGCAAAAGTCGCAAAGGGCTAGCGCAAGCGCGAAAAAAGGGAGTATTGTGTATTATGCATTAGTTTTCCCCATGCCGTTAAGGGTTTTGATTCCCAAGGGTATGGCAAGAAGGAATGATGCGGTGTCGGCTACTGCTTGCGCGATTTCTACGCCAAAGAAGCCGAGCAGCCAGTTGCCCAAGAACAGGGCTGGGATAAGGAAGATGCCTTGGCGCGCCATTGCAATGATAACGGCGGGAACAGTGCGGCGAATGTTCTGCAGGTACATATTCACCATCACCACAAAGCCTGTGAGAGGGAATGCCAGGCATTGGTAGCGCAGCACCTCGGTGCCAATGCGGCTCACTTCGGGGTCGCTCTCCACAAAGAGTGACACAAGTTGGCGCGCAAAGATAAATCCCGCCACGGCAAGCACTGTGCAGTAGATGGTCGAGACCTTGCAGCTGTGGATGAAGGCGGCGCGCACACGGTCGAACTTCCCTGCGCCATAGTTGAAGCCACACACTGGTTGGAATCCCTGTCCGTAGCCTATCATTGCCGCGCTGGCGAGCATGGTGATGCGGCTCACCACCGAGAAGCTGGCAATCGCCGAGTCGCCATAGAGACCTGCCACATGGTTGAGGATAAGTGCGGCGATGCCCATCATGGACTGCCGTGCCAGCGAAGGCAGACCGCCGGCTGCGATATCGCGGTAACGCTGCAAGGAGGGTTTGAACAGCGACAGACGAATTGCCACGCCTCCTCTTTTCCCTGAGAGCATGAGCATGAGTGTGAAGCTCACGATTTGCGACAACGCTGTTGCCATTCCCGCACCTTTCACGCCAAGCCCCAGACCAAAGATGAAGATTGGGTCAAGCGCCACGTTGAGCACCGCGCCCGTCATGATACCGAGCATCGAGAGCATGGCATTGCCCTGGTGACGCATCAGGTTGTTGAGCGTGAAGCAGCTCATTATGAAGGGGGTGCCAATGAGGATAAACGTGAAATAGTCGCAGGCGTAGGGCAAAATTGTCTCGGTGGAGCCAAAGAAGCGCAGCATAATCTCCATAAAGACAAAGCCGGTGACAGCGATGATCGCACCTGTGAGCCAGGTAGATACAAGTCCCACCGACGCCATAATGCCAGCATTGTGGCTGTCCTCATGCCCAAGGGCGCGCGAGATGTAATTGCCAGCGCCCTGCCCGAAGAAGAAGGCGATGCTCTGCACTATCGACATGTAGGAGAACACGATGCCCAACGCCGCCACGCTCTGGGTGTTGATTTGCCCCACGAAGAAGGTGTCGACAAGATTGTAGATGCCCGTGACGAGCATACTTACCATCGCCGGCACAGCAAGCCCAGTGACCAACCGCCCCACAGGTTCGGTGGTCAATTTCACAAACTTGGCGTGTTGCGCTGGACTATTGTTGTGTTGCAGGTTCGGCATTAATTGTGCTTTATGAATTGTGCATTATGCATTATTTTACCCTTGACCTTGGCTCTTGGGGGTGACACCAGGGGTTGGAGGAGTGACATAAAGTTGACGTGAGTGTATATATCCCCTCTTATCATATAAATGAATACTATTATTAATTATCTCCATACGCATCATTTCACTTCCGTCCAAAGTGCCAGGAAACTTCAAGATGCCACGCACACGTCCATTCTGGTCACAAATCTGGATGCCAACATTAGTGGTCACAACCCATAGATTGCCTGCTCCGTCAAATGTCATTGCTTTCACGTCGAGTTGCGAGTTGTCGTAGCTGTGAAGCCAATAGAAAGGCTGCCCATTCTGCTCATTACCATTTTTGTCGATTGTGTACTGCCACAGGCAATTTGAGCCAGGATGAAATTTGACAACCAGTGTAGAGTCAGGATAAATAGCACTAGGCACATCATTTTCATTCTCTTTGACGACCCACAACCATGGTTTCCAGCCTCTACCACCCTCCACGAGCATGGTGTCAAGCAGGTTGTTCTGTGTCTTGCCGCACTTGGGAGCCTCAGGCCAACCTTCCCACATCCATTCCATCACCTCGGGGAAAATCTCATTGGCTCGCTTCACGCCGTGGTAGCAGTCGCTCCAGTCATAGCGGGCGTCGTAGCCAGCAAAGTCAAGAGCTGTAGCGAGCATGCGGTTGCCCTCATACCAATGACCGAAAAGCGGGTTCCATACGTCGTTGGTGCCGTCTTGCAGGAATACTCTGACCGGACGAGGCTCGCTCTTGCGAACTATCGCCTGGAGGTCGTTGCCGCCACGCATCGCCACAAAAGTGCCAACGCCGCTAAACACGCGACTGAACCTATAGGGGTGATGCCAAGCTGCCGTGAAAGCCGCTATGCCACCGCTGCTCAAGCCGAATATCATGCCGTCGGCAGCTTGGTGCGACAATTTGATTGGATATCCCTTTGCAGTTGTTAACTGCTCCACACGAGGCAATAGCTCTTTCTCAAGAAAATCGGCAAATGTCGCTGTGGGCATGTCAAACTCGTTGCTTCGGTTGTAGCGCACCACATTGCCATCCTTGTCCTTGATAACACCTGGCTGAATGAACACGCCAATGGTCACTGGCATCTTGCCTACAGCGATGAGGCTATCCATCACATTTGGGGCGTTGCACAAAATGCCATCGAGTCCCACATAGAGGCATGCAGGCTGACGGCCATCGTAGGCATCGGGGACATACACCTCCACATCGCGCTCAGTGCCAGGGTAGATACTATTGCTTGAGCTCACCATGTGGAACTTTATTATCTCATGCGCGCCAGCATTCATGCCCATCAACAGCACGGTGAGCGCAAAAAATAAATGCTTAATTTTCATAGCTGCAAAAATTTTGCACAAAGATAGTGAAAAGTTTTCAGTTATTTACTTATCGTTATTAAACATCCCTTCTTCGCTATCCTTTTTTTGCTGTGCGAGTTTTTTGCGGTAGGCTTCAAGGTAGAGGTGCTGACGGTGCTTGCGGGCTGCTTCTTTGCGGGCCTTCTGCTTCAGGTAGTCGTTGTGGTGGTTTTCTAAGTAATTGTCAGCCATAATCAGAAAATATAAAGGTCTTTACATCCGTTCACGATCACGTTCCCGTTCACTATTCTTTAGAGAATGAGTCGCTGAAGAGTGTGCGGTTGAGGATTGAGCGGCCGAGGGTTAGTTCGTCGGTGTATTCAATCTCGTTGCCCACGCTCACTCCGCGGGCGAGGATGGTGATTTTCACGTTAGGGTAGGGCGCTAGCTTGCGGTATATATAGAAATTTGTGGTGTCGCCTTCCATTGTTGCGCTCAAGGCGAGGATTACTTCTTTTACTTCTCCGCTCTTAACTCGCTCGGCGAGACTCTCTATCTCAATGTCTTGAGGCCCTATGCCGTCCATGGGCGAGATAAGTCCGCCCAGCACATGATAGAGACCGTGATGTTGCCCTGTGTTCTCAATGCTCATCACGTCTTTCACGTTCTCGACTACGCACACGGTGCTGCGGTCGCGGCTGGGATTGGCGCAAATGGGGCAGGTCTCGGTCTCGCTGATGTTGTGGCACACACGGCAGTAGCGTATCTCCTTGCGCAACTTGATGATGCTCTCGCCAAAGCGTGTGGCGACATCCTCGTTCTGCTTGAGCAGATACAGCACTAGCCTGAGGGCGGTCTTGCGCCCAATGCCAGGCAGCTGTGCAAACTCGCTGACGGCGTTTTCCAGAAGTCTAGAAGCAAATTCTTGTTCCATATTATCGTTGGGTTATATCGATAGAACCCAGTTGCAAAGGTAATGATTTTTTGAGTAGCGCAATGCAAATTGCTATTAAAAAATTGAGAATGCCTTTTGTTTAGAAATGTTTTCAAAAATAGGGCCTTAAGTTAAAATAGTGTTTAATTTAACATTTCTAACTCAAAAATATTATTAATTAACGTGTAATATGAGTCGTGGTAAATATCAAAATGGTAATTTTGCAACAAAAAACTAGAACTACGTAAACACAACACACATTATGAGTGAATCAGTCAACATTCGCGAATTGAATGAGATTATCGCTACAAAGAGCAATTTCGTGAGCGCAATAACGCAAGGAATGAACCAGACAATCGTTGGTCAGAAGCATTTGGTAGATTCTCTGCTGATAGCCCTGCTCGCCAATGGTCATGTACTGCTCGAAGGCGTGCCGGGCCTTGCCAAGACATTAGCAATCAAGACCTTGTCGCAACTGATAGACGCTAAATACAGCCGCATCCAGTTTACTCCCGACTTGCTGCCGGCTGACGTAATAGGCACTATGGTCTATAGCATACAGAAGGAGAAGTTTGAAGTGAAACGCGGTCCGGTGTTTGCCAACTTTATCCTTGCCGACGAGATAAACCGCGCGCCAGCCAAGGTGCAGAGCGCGCTTCTCGAAGCCATGCAGGAACGCCAGGTGACAATCGGAGAGAACACTTTCGCTCTCGATGACCCATTTCTGGTAATGGCAACCCAGAACCCCATTGAGCAGGAGGGTACCTATCCCTTGCCCGAGGCGCAGGTTGACCGTTTCTTGATGAAAGTGGTGATTGGCTATCCCAACCGCCAAGAGGAAAAGGATATCATCAGGATGAACATCGACAATACAAAATTTGATGTTAAACCAATTATAACTCCAGCCGACATTGTAGACGTGCGCGATGTAGTGCGCCAAATCTATATTGACGAGAAGATTGAGCGCTACATAGTCGATATCGTGTTCGCCTCCCGTTTCCCCGAGGATTATGGTCTCAACGACCTCAAGAGCATCATCTCGTTTGGCGCCTCGCCACGTGCATCAATCAGCATGGCATTGGCAGCGAGAGCCTACGCCTTCTTGCGTGGTCGTGGTTACGTGATTCCTGAGGACGTGCGCGCAGTGTGTCATGATGTGATGCGTCACCGATTGGGGCTTACTTATGAGGCCGAAGCCAACAACATTGGCGCCGATGAGATAATCAGCAATATCCTCGACAAGATTGCAGTACCATAAAAGTTATCAGTAATCAGTTGTCAGTTATCAGTTATTAGTAATCAGTCGACAGTTTCCAGATTTGAGAATAGATGGAACGAAGTGAATTGCTAAAGAAGGTTCGCAAGATTGAGATTAAGGCGAAAGGTCTGTCTCACAATATATTTGCTGGAGAATACCACTCGGCTTTCAAAGGTCGAGGCATGACGTTCAGTGAGGTGCGTGAGTATCAGTATGGCGATGACGTGCGCGACATCGATTGGAACGTCACTGCGCGACAGAATCGCCCCTACGTCAAGGTCTATGAGGAAGAGCGCGAACTCACCGTAATGCTCGTTGTTGACGTGAGCGGCAGCAAGGATTTTGGCGCTCTAGGCGAGATGAAACGCGACATGATGACTGAGATTGCCGCAACCATCGCCTTCTCGGCTATCGAGAACAACGACAAGGTGGGACTGCTGCTCTTTAGCGACAAAATCGAGAACTTCATTCCTCCAAAGAAAGGCAAGAAACACATCTTGTTGATCATTAGTCAGCTACTTAACTATCAAGCCGAGAGCAAAGGCACCGACATCAACCTTGCTCTGGAATATATGACAAGCGCTCTTAAGAAACGGTGCACAGCATTTGTGATTAGCGACTTCCTTGATACTAAAGACTATTACAAAAGCATGTCGATTGCCAACCATAAGCACGACGTGATAGCCGTGCAGGTTTATGACAAGCGCGAGGCACAGCTGCCGAACGTGGGACTGATGAAGGTGGTAGATTCCGAGACGGGCGCAGAGCGATGGGTTGACACAAGTAGCCGACGAGTGCGTCAAGCCTACGACCGATGGTGGTATGAGCGCCAGCAGACGATGACCGACATAATGCAGCGCAGCAATGTTGATGTGGCGCAAGTGGCGACCGATGAAGACTACGCCAAGTCGCTGATGGCACTCTTCAAGCGCCGAGGATACTTTAAGTTTTCAGTTATCAGTCTTCAGTTAACAGTTTTTTCTCAAACACAATCTATTGTATTTTCAATGTCACGAAAACTAATATATCGCTTCCTGATTTTGGCTTTGCTTCTTGTTCCGACAGTGAAATCTCACGCCGGAAACACTATTGTGAGCATAAAACTCGACTCGGCAAAGGTGATGATGGGAAAGACTGTGAAGATGCGCATCAACATCGTGAAAGACCAGGGTAGCGCGGGCATTATTCTTGGCACCGACTCAGCAACGATAGGCAATATCGATATCGTGAAGCGCGACAAGTCTCAGACCAAAACCCTTGACAACAACCGAGAGGAGATAACACAGGTAATCACTTTGCAGCCGTTTGAGCCAGGGGAATATGACTTGCCTCCAATTAAATATCTTGTGCAGGGCGACACGGTGCTGAGCAACAAGGTGCATCTGGCTGTTGATTCAGTTAAAGTAGATGCCAAAGGCGAGATAAAAGACTACAAACCCATTGTGGGAGTGCCATTTAAGTTAATTGATTATATCCCCAATATAATCGCAAAATACTGGTGGGCGTGGCTCTTGGGACTAGCGCTGCTGGCATTCCTTATTTTTGCTTACTTCAAGTGGTACAAGAAAGGCATAAACCCATTCAAACCCGAAAAGAAACGTCTTCCTCCCTACGAGGAGGCGATACTAGCTCTAAACAACCTCAAGAGCCGTCAATTGTGGCAGAATGGCCAACATAAAGAATACTACTCCTGTCTCACCGACATCTTGCGTGTGTATATAGAGCGCCGCTTTGGCATCAACGCTGTGGAGATGACGACAAGCGAGATTATGGAGCAAATCAAGCACAATGAAGAGGCACTGCAAGTAAAGGACCAGCTCAGCGAAGTGCTAGAGATTGCCGACTATGTGAAGTTTGCCAAGATGCAAACTCTAGCCGACGATAACGAGATTGCGTTCCAGCGCACACTGAACTTTGTGGAGCAGACTAAACCTGCACCAGTTGAAAACCAGGGTGAAGGCGACACCAACACCGAAGGAAAGGAGGAGAAAGAGCAATGATAGGCAATATGCAATTTATGCACCCTAACCTGCTGTGGCTCCTGCTACTGATTATCCCCCTCACGGTGTGGCACGTGATGAAGGGTCGCAAGAGCGACCCCACCATGAAGATTCCAACAACCAGTGCCTTCGACAACGTGGGCACGAGTTGGAAAGAGTGGATGCGCCACGTGCTGTTTGCCCTCGAGATGCTGTCTTTGGCGTGCCTGGTAGTGATTTTGTGCCGACCGCTGTCAAGTAATTCATGGTCACAAAAGAACATTGATGGTACCGATATCGTGCTCTCTATCGACGTGAGCAGCAGTATGCTTGCCCGAGACTTCAAGCCCGACCGACTCGCTGCAGCCAAGGAAGTGGCAAGCGACTTCGTGAGTGGACGCACCAGCGACAACATCGGCCTTGTGGCCTTTGCCGGCGAAGCTTTCACTATGGTTCCCATGACCACCGACATTGCAACCCTCATCAACAGCATCAACAGTTTGGAGATTGACATGAATTTCGCCCTTGAGGACGGCACGGCTGTGGGCGACGGCATCGCTACTGCCATTAACCGTCTCAAAAAGGGCAAAGCCAAGTCGAAGAGCATAATCTTGCTCACCGACGGCAGCAACAACACCGGCGTGGTTTATCCTGGTACTGCCGCACAAATAGCCCGCAAGGAAGGCATAAAGATTTACACTATTGGCATTGGCTCGATGGGCACAGCACCCTTCCCCGTTTTTGATTTCAGTGGGCATATAGTGACCTATGAGAATATGAAAGTGGAAATCGATGAGAACTCGCTCAAGGAGATTGCCAAAATCACAGGCGGCAAATACTTCAGGGCAACCAACAAGAATGTGCTCAAGAATGTCTTTGCCGAAATCGACAAACTCGAGAAATCTCGCATTGACGTGGAGCAGCACAAGCACCTCGATGACGCCTATCAGCCATGGGCACTGGCTTTGTTAATCTTGCTCACCTTGTGCGCTGTGATAAGATACACTGTGCTAAGGACTATTCCATAAATTAACTTACGACAATATAGAAGACTATTATATATCATGTTCAGTTTCGCAAATCCGGAGTTTCTCTACCTGCTATTCCTGCTGCCTGTGATTGTGGGGCTATATTTGCTCTCAAGGATGGCTCGCAAGCGCAACCTGGCACGCTTTGGTAAGGAGAAACAATTGCAAGAACTCATGCCCGACGTGTCGAGCCGCAAGCCAGTGGTGAGACTCGTCATCATCTTGCTACTGCTCACAATGGTGATTGTGATGCTTGCACGCCCCAGAGCAGGCTCGATGGAGAAGGCCAAGGGTGAGGTTAAAGGCATAGAGGTGGTAATTGCAATGGACGTGTCAAACTCAATGAACGCTAGCAGCACTTCTAACCAAAACGGCATTTCGCGTCTGCAGCGCTCTAAGATGGTTATGGAGAAACTTATCGACCGCCTGCGCAACGACAAGGTGGGGCTTGTGGTTTTTGCCGGTAAAGCCATGATGCAGATGCCCATGACCATTGACGGCACAAGCGCTAAGATGTTTCTCAACAACATCAGCACCGACATGATACCCCTTCAGGGCACCAACATTGGCGATGCCATCGATTTGGCGATGCACACCTTCTCGCAAGACGAGAAAGTGTCTCGTGCAATAATTCTCATCACCGATGGCGAGAATTTTGAGGGCGACGCCGTAGATGCAGCCAAGCAGGCTCACAAGAAGAATATCCAGGTCAACGTGATTGGAATTGGTGACAAAGATGTGCCCATTCCCACCGACGAGGGCGACGGGTGGATGCGTGACGATAATGGTGATATTGCCATGACCAGTTTCAACGAAGAGCAATCCAAAGAAATAGCTGAGGTTGGCGGTGGCATATTTGTCAAGGGTGACGCCACCGATGCCGTGAATGTCCTCGATGAGGCGCTAAAGAAACTGGCGACAACCAATCTGTCGCAATACACCTACAGCCGCGAGGACGAGCAATTCCCGGTCTTCGCCTGGATAGCGCTGGCGCTTCTCATCGCCAGTGTGCTGCTGCTCAACCGCCAGAACCCATGGCTGGCAAAGAAGAACTTTTTTCAACGAAAAGTAAAGAACACCAATGAAGAATAACATCATCATATCATTGATTCTCGTTGCTCTAGTAAGTACATCAATGTGCTTGCTGTCGGGATGCAGCAAAGATGACAAATATATACCTGCCATCACCAACAAGGAAGAGCGGCAACTCATCAAAGATGGCAACAAACTCTTTGATAAGGGAAAATATCAAGAGGCAGAGATAATGTACAATAAAGCGACGCAGGTAAATCCAAATTCGCCTGCAGCCAACTACAATCTGGCCTTATCGCTTGTCAAGCAACTGAAATCGACCGACAACGATTCTATCAAAAACGATATGATGGCCCATGCCTTGAGCCTATTTGAGCTTGTTCCCACCTTGACTAAAGACTCAACGCTCATTGCTATGGCCTATCACAACATGGGAAACCTCAGATATGAGAACGAGGC
>JAGCRW010000081.1 GCA_017964485.1 Muribaculaceae bacterium
ACTTTATCCTCTCCAAAGATTCCTTTCATCACCCACAGGTCTTGGCTCTTGAGTTGGGGATTAGTATTGCGAGGAGGAACTATGATGATGTAATTGGTGTTGTTCTTGTCGAGAATCTCTTTGATGGTTTTGAGTTGCGACTCCATTGTCTCGTCGATAGCTGGCTGAGATACTGTAGGTAGACTAACGCGCTTTAGCCGTTTGATGCGCTCGGGAGTGTAATACTCGTCGGGATTGGTGGCGATAATAGAATCAATTTCACCATAATACATCTCATTGAGGTGGCCTATTCTGTTGGGGGCGATTTCGCTAATAATGCCTTCGTTTTCTAATTGGGCTTTATATCGACTTGGGAACAGCGCATATTTCACCTGGTCCAAGTCGCGGAAAGCATTGAAGAACAATGAATGCACATGAAGCCAGTTGAATGCTCCTGTTGTCGCTGGATGCTGGGTAAAGAGTATATCGTTTTCATTTGGCTGGCGGCGCTCAAGCATCTTCGCCTCGATGACGATAAGTGCATTTTTTATTGTAGTGCCATGATCGTTGAGGAATCGCATCTTGTTAATTATGCCGGTGAGCGTTTCAGATGAAGCGTCAAAGTGCAAGATTGAAGCGGTGCTGTCGAGATAGGGCATCCAGTAACTAGCCTTGAAATTCTGCGACATAGAGGAACCCAAGATGAATGAGTCGTAATGGTACTGGTCGTTATAAAGAAGATAGGTTTCCACCGAGGTGAAGCCGGCATTGTTGCCAACGACAACCGAGTCTCTCCCCTGTGCATCGGTAGTGAGAGGATGCACTATGTGGAACGGGTCAACAATAGCATAGAATGCCATGAAAAGAATTACTGGCAAAGCAGCAAGCAAAGTGCGTAAGCAGAATTTTTTGATTGAATCTTTCATAACATTCTAGAACTGGAAGTAGATGTATTGAATATCGGCTTTTGCGCCGTAGAAGGCGATAAGAAACAGCAGACCCCAGTAGATTGCCCATCGCGCGATGGTGGGCATCTTCAAGGTCATAATGGGGAATTCCTGACGACGTCCCAGCCATTCAACTATTACAAAAGGTAATATGTAGCAATATACCGCCGAGATACCCATAGGCAAAGTGAGATAGCTGCCATGCACTAAAGTGCTAAGACATTCTTGAAGATGAGCGATGTTGGGCGAACGGAACGACAGGAAAATCATAGCAAAAATCAAGAACGTGAACAGGCATTTAGGTATGTCACGAAGACTTGCATGGTCAGTGAGTTTCTTCTTCTTTAAAAACACAAATGGCAACAGCATCAAGCCATTTACTGTGCCCCAAATCACGAAAGTCCAGTCGGCGCCGTGCCATAGTCCTGAAATAGCAAATACTATCATGATATTGAGGCTTGTGCGCCATTTGCCACGCCGTGAACCCCCTAGTGGGAAATAGATATATTCTCTGAGCCATGTCATCAGCGAAATGTGCCACCGCTGCCAAAGCTCTTTCATATTGCGTGAGAAGAATGGGAAGTTGAAGTTTGGCAGTAATTTGATGTTGAAAAGTCGTGCCGAACCGATGGCGATATCACTATATCCCGAAAAGTCGGTATAAATTTGAAACGCAAACAGTATTGACGCCATGATGATTGACGAGGCGCTCATCACAGAGGGATGGTAGAGCAGATTATCAACATATCCAGCTAGATTGTCGGCTATAACAAGTTTTTTCACCAGTCCCCACAAGATTTGGCGCATGCCTATCACGGCATTGTAGTAGTCAAAGTTCTTCTTTTTCAAGAATTGAGGCAGCAGGTTTCTCGCCCTCTCGATGGGACCAGCCACAAGTTGAGGGAAGAAAGCGATGTATACGAAAAACGCCACCACGTTGCGTGTAGGTTGTGCTTTCCCGTTATATACGTCGAAACTGTAACTGATAGCCTGAAGGGTATAGAATGAAATTCCTACAGGCAACAAGATGCCGAGAGTTGGCCAATCGGGGTTTGCCCCAAAAAGCCGCAGAATGTCGGCAAATGAATCTTTGAAAAAGTTGAAATACTTAAATGTGGCAAGTATACCGAGGTTGATGATGAGGTTGAGTGTAAGCCACAATTTAGAACTTCGAGAGTGGTCGTTCTTGATGACTAGTCCGGATACAAATGTTGTGGCAGAGGTAATTATAATAAGCCCCAGAAATCTCCAGTTCCACCAACCGTAAAAAATGTAGCTAGCTGTAAGCAGAAAAAGATTTTGCCACAGCAACTTGTTTCGAAGAAGCCAGTATCCAGCAAATACTAACGGCAGGAACAGAGCATATATGTAACTGTCAAATTGCATTGACGTTTTTACCCATTAAAACCATTGATTATTTGTGCAATCTGTTTTGCGTCATCTGGAGTGATGGGATACCCCATGGGCAGGCTTATTGCATGATCGGCAATGTCGTTAGTGACAGGTAATTTATAAGACTGGAACCTGCGGTAGCATGGCTGACGGTGCGGTGGAGTGGCGTAGTGTATGTCGGTCATTACTCCATTTTTCTCAAGATATGCCCGCATTGCATCTCTTTTCTCAACACGAATCACATATTGATGCCATATGTGTATCATGTCATCAAATATTTCGGGCTTCTTTACTAGTGGATTTGTTATTTGTTGGTCGTAGGTTTGTGCTACTTCGGCGCGACGCATATTTTCCACGTTGAGATAGCTCAATTTCACTCGCAGCATAGCGGCTTGAATCTCATCCATGCGGCAGTTGAGACCGAGGTAGATATTGTGGTAGCGTCGGTCACTGCCATAGTTGGCGATAGCTCGCACTGTTTTGGCAAGGTGCTCATCGTTAGTGACAACAGCACCGGCGTCACCCAATGCCCCCAAGTTCTTGGTGGGATAGAAACTTATAGCGCTAGCGTGACCCAGTCCACCTGTTGTAAAAGTGCCAAACAGTCCTGGCACGCTTGACTTGGCGCCAATAGCTTGAGCATTGTCCTCAATCACCTTTAGGTTGTAGCGTTTGGCTATAGTCATCAGCTGCTCATCCCAGCATGGTGTGCCATAGAGGTGCACAGGCATGATGGCTCTAACGGCAGGCGTGATAAGATTCTCAATGAGCGACGAGTCCATGTTGAGTGTGTCTGGGCGAGCGTCGCATAGGCACGGGGTCATGCCATTGTCGCTGACTGCAAGAATTGATGCAATATAGGTGTTTGCAGGCACTATCACATGGTCTTCGTGATGCAGTACACCCATCTCGATATAAGCTCTGAATATCAATCTTAGAGCATCGAGCCCGTTGCTCACTGCTATGCAATATTTTGCCTCGCACAAACCTGCAATTTCTTGCTCAAGAAGGTTGGTCTGTTCGCCATGCAGGTATCTTCCCGATTTTATCACATTGCAAGCCGCCTCTTGCAGTTGCTCCATATATGGCTCATTGGCCTTTGCCAAGTCAAGAAATGAAAATTTCATTATAGGATTTTACTTGAGGTTAATTGTTTGAATTCATCGTAATCACGTACATAGTCTGCTTCATCATATGGGTCTGATGCCAATACAAGGCACACCGACCCTGACGAGAAATTATGCTCTTTGCTCCAGATGCCCGGTGGAACGAGCAAGCCTTGATAAGGACGATTGAGGACGTAGTTTTGCTGGTTAACACCATCATCTACAAACACCTCAAAAGCGCCACTTACTGCCACTATCAGTTGGTATAAAGCCTTGTGGGAATGACCACCACGATCCTCACCACCAGGCACATCATAGATGTAGAATACCCTTCGAACGTCAAAAGGCACAAAAGATCCATTTTCTACAACTGTGAGGTTGCCGTTTGGATGATGATTCTTGCCTAGCTCAATGAGTTTACATTGATTTATGTGCGAGGTCTTGTGAAAGTCGTTTTTAGCCATTTCTCAATCTTATAAACTCGTTGAAATCTTCAATATAGTCGCTGGGATCATAGATGGTATTCGACAGCACGAGAGCTACCGAGTTGGTCGAGAAGTTGTCAATTGCTCGCCATGTCATGTGTGGCACATATATACCATAATAGGAGCGTGCCATGTGATAACGTTTCTCTCCGCTGCCATCGTTAAGCACCACGTTGAAACTACCCGATAGTGCTATGATAAATTCGTCCTGATTAATGAATGCATGCCCTCCTCGGAACATTCCGCCTGGCACGTCATAAATCCAGTAGCAGCGTTTTACCTCAAACGGAACGTGTCCCTCGCTTTCGATGAACGAGAGATTGCCGCGCGGGTCGCAAATCTTTGGCAAATCTATTAATTGTGGTTTTGTCATATTTTCCCAATTAAATTAAGCAGATATTTGCCATAGTCATTCTTCGCTAAAGGTTTAGCTAACTTGCGAAGCTGTTTATCGTCAATCCAACGTTTGCGGTAGGCGATCTCTTCAAGAGCAGCTACTTGCACACCTTGGCAAGTCTCGATAGTGGCAATGAAATTGCTAGCGTTGAGCATCGAGGCAGGAGTGCCAGTGTCAAGCCAAGCAAAACCACGTCCTAAAGTCTTGACCATTACACGGTCTTGTGCAAGATAGTGCTGGTTTACAGTTGTAATTTCCAACTCGCCACGAGGCGAGGGCTTGATATTTTTGGCCACTTCTATCACATCGTTGGGATAGAAGTATAATCCTGTCACTGCATAGTTTGACTTTGGTTCAGACGGTTTCTCTTCAATGTCGAATACTTTGCCGTTCTCATCAAAGGCAACTACACCAAATCGTTTTGGGTCTTTAACGGCATAGGCAAAGAGTGTGGCGCACGATTTGCTGTTGGTCTGTGCTAAGGCATCTTTAAGCATGCCTGTGAAGTTTTGTCCGTAAAAGATATTGTCACCAAGTACGAGGCATACCGAGTCATCGCCAATGAAGTGCTCTCCAATAATGAATGCCTGCGCAAGACCGTCGGGAGATGGCTGTTCTGCATAACTGAATTTCACGCCAATTTCCTCACCGGTGCCTAGCAGTCTCTCAAATTGTGATAGGTCGTGAGGGGTGGAGATTATAAGAATCTCCCTTATTCCTGCCAACATAAGCACCGAGATAGGGTAGTAGATCATCGGTTTGTCGTATATAGGCACCAGTTGTTTTGAAATGCCTTTGGTTACTGGATAAAGTCGTGTTCCAGAACCACCAGCCAGTACTATACCTTTCATGATCTTATGATTTTATCTATTTCCATACATTTCTTCGTAATACTTCTGGTAGTCTCCGCTTGTCACGTCATTGATCCACTGCTGGTGATCGAGGTTCCAACGAATGGTCTTCTCAATACCTACAGTAAATGGTGTCTCAGGATACCAACCCAATTGAGTGGCAATCTTTGTTGGGTCGATGGCATAGCGCATATCATGACCTGGACGATCGGTAACATAGGTAATCAGATCGTAGTTGATGTCCTCTAGTTTGCACTTTAGCAAATCCTGATACTTTGGCTCTTCGCGCATCATGCGCGCTATGGTGTCGATAATAAGCTTCACGATGTTGATGTTGCTCTCCTCGTTAAATCCACCGATGTTATACACTTCACCGATTTTGCCTTTGCGTAGAACGAGGTCAATGGCTTTGCAATGGTCCTCAACATACAGCCAGTCGCGCACGTTCAAACCTTTGCCATAAACTGGCAGTTTCTTGCCTTCAAGAATGTTGTGAATCACGAGTGGGATTAGTTTCTCAGGGAAATGATAAGGGCCATAATTGTTGCTGCAGCGGGTGATGTTGATGGGGAAATTGTAGGTGTGATGATAGGCCATCACTATCATGTCGGCGCTTGTCTTAGATGCTGAGTATGGCGAACGAGGCGACATGGGAGTATCCTCAGTGAAGAATTCCTTGCCAAAAGTGGTAAGGTTTTTGCGACCCTCAATCACTTTCTTTAACTCGTCATCCACGTGCAACGGCTGTGCCTCATCAAAGTCTTTCTCAAGTGAACCATAGACCTCGTCGGTAGAGATTTGAAGATATTTCTTGCCTTTTTTATAAGCAGGCTTGCCTGTGTCATCTTTTCCGTCAGCCCATGCCTCGCGTGCGCAGTTCAGCAGGTTCTGAGTGCCTAGAATATTCGTCTCAAGAAATAGTTTAGGATTTTCGATGCTGCGATCGACATGGCTTTCAGCAGCGAAATTCACCACGAAGTCGATGTCATTGTCATCAAAGATTTGCCTTACTACATAGAAGTCCTTGATATCGCCTTTTACAAAAGTGACATTTGGCATCTCTAGTTCCTCCTTTATGGAGTTGATATTGCCAGCATAAGTAAGCGCATCAAGCACAATAACTTTTATGTCGTTCCCATGCTTGGCTGTGATATACTTCACGAAATTGGCGCCAATAAAACCAGCGGCACCCGTAACGAGATATGTAGTCATATTACAAATGTTTAAAAGTTGCTTTAACCTACAAAGATACTGCTTAATAATTTAAAATCAAAAGATTTTAAAGATTATTACTATTTCTGTTTTTCAGGTCATTGATGATAGTATATATCTCATCAGGCATTTTTGGAATATCTATCACTTTATAACTAGAATATCCAGAATGTAGCACTACAAGGTGCATGGCGCTGATTTTTAGCCCATAACACTTCTCAACGATCTTCTTGTAAAGGTTTTGTTGGAGGGCGTAGTGCCAGTAGCTGCAATCAGGAATATGTTCCAAACCGTTGATTCCACATTCGTCGAACTTATTGGATTTACACACACATCCGTAGTCATCAATGAGCGCTCGGCTGCGCTTCCAATCGTAAAACTCAAAAGTGCCATCCTTGCGGCTGCATATCAGGTCGATAGTGCCAGCAATTCCCAATTCCTCATCAAAGACTCGCCACTCGGTGCGGAATGGCGTGAAATCTACTTCTTTGACAAAATTCTGGAAATATTCTATCTCCTTGTCGATATATATGTTTTTTGCATCATGGATGTAATCTCCGTCGAACGTGAAGCGGCACATGGGCTCCATGTACTCTTCTCCGTTAAGATAATCCTCAATCTGCTTGTGTAGGTGTGTGCCGGCAAAACTAGCCATCATGCCGTTGCACTTCCATTGTTCCAAGAGTTGCTCGGCAGTAATGGGCATTGTTTTTGCTTTACGCTCTGCCCAATAATCGGCTACAAATGGTTTAAAATACTTGCTGTAAACACTGCTCACAGGCGTCAACTCTCGCTTGCCGTCGAGTAGATAGATGTGACCATCTTCCTTAAATGAAATACGCTCGTCTTGAGGGAAATATAAGTTAGAATTGTCGAGGTTTCTTATCATGATTAGTTATTTTTGCACAAAATTAGTGCAAACCAAGAGAAGTACAAAATGAAATACGAAGATTTTCATTTTTATTGCCGAGGTGCAGCCTAATTTATCTAAAATTAGCAAAAATCTATATCATCTAATCTATTATTTTGAAAAACTTATTCTTCCTTATGCTCTTTCTTGGGTAGTGCAAGATTAAGGATGATGCCTACGATGGCTGCTAAGCCTATTCCCGAGAGACTGAATGTGCCAGCTGTAAGTTCGGCTCCGCCAATTCCTGTTGTAAGCATAAGGCTAGCTATGATAATGTTGCGTGTTTCACTAAAATCTACTTTATTCTTGACAAGGTTCTGGATTCCTACTGTGGCAATAGTGCCGAAGAGCATCAGCATGATGCCGCCAAGCACCGCTTGAGGAATGCTTTGGAGAAAAGCGTTGAGTTTGCCAAATACCGAGAACAAAATTGCGGCAACTGCTGTGATGCGTATCACAGCAGGAGAGGTGATGCGTGTGATTTGCATTGCTCCAGTAACTTCACTGTAGGTGGTGACTGGAGGCCCTCCCATAAACGCTGCTGCCAGACATGCCAGACCGTCGCCAAGCATGGTGCGGTGAAGGCCAGGATCTTTGACGAAATCATGTGACGCCACATTGCTGACAACATACACATCGCCCACATGTTCTATAAGGGTTGCGAGGGCTATGGGCATTAAGCAGACAAATGGTTGCCAATCGAATGCGGGCACTATGGGGTGAGCTATGTTCTTGGGGAGAGCAAACCAAGGAGCATTGATTATTCCAGAGAAATCTACAAGTCCCATCGCCATTGCAACAATGTATCCTAAAGCGATGCCACCCACAACAGGCAGGAGTCTAAACAGTCCACGCGCAAGAGTAAGGACACATATAGATGTCACAAGAGAGATGATTGCCAACAACCAGTTGCTTTTTGACATTTCAACGGCTGTGCCCGAGAGAGATAAACCAATAAGGATGATGACTGGTCCAACTACAACAGGAGGGAACAGGCGACTCAGGAAGTCGGTGCCACGCCATTTGATAAGCGCCGAGGCGATAAAATACACCAACGCAACACCGGCAAACCCAGATAGGGTGCCTTCAAGTCCCCATTGCTTAGAAGCTAAAAGAATAGGTGCTATGAAAGCAAAACTTGACCCGAGAAAGATGGGTACTTTTCCTCGGGTCACTAGATGAAAAATAAGGGTGCCAATTCCTGCTGAGAATAGTGCGGTGGCAGGATCAAGGCCTACAAGCAGAGGCATCAGCACCGTGGCACCGAATGCCACAAAGAGGAATTGTACGCCAACAACCGTCTTGCGTACAGGAGATAGTTTCTTGTTGTCCATCTTAGATTTAGTCTAAAGTTTGACAAAAATACATCCTTTATTCTAATTTACACAATAAAATTGAAGAAAGTTATCCACAATAGTCCTTTTAAGCATAATATATATAGAACAAAGAATCAATTACGCCTTTAATCCCACATTATGAGATGTTTTTCTCAAAAAAATGCCTTAAAATTTTGCATTGCTATCAATTTTGATTAATTTTGCAAATTATTAATAGATTTTTCATTTTCTCCACACATGGCTGATCAAAGTAAGATATATGGCTTAATTGGGAAATCTCTCACGCACTCTTTCTCGATGGACTTCTTTAACCAAAAGTTCATCGCCGAGGAGATTGATGCCAGTTATATCAACTTTGAGATTGATGACGTGAATGACTTGATGTCGATTTTGAGCGAATATCCCAACATTTGCGGACTAAATGTCACATCTCCATATAAAGAGCAGGTGATTCCCTTTATGGATGAACTTGATGAGACAGCCGAGCTAGTTGGAGCGGTAAATGTCATTAAGATAATTAAAAATGCTAATGACAGAGTGCTGAGGATGGTGGGATATAACTCCGATTTTATCGGTTTCAAGAGTTCATTAGAGCCATCATTAACTCCCGAGATGGATAGGGCGCTCATTTTGGGAACTGGTGGCGCCTGCAAAGCCGTTAGTGCTGTTCTTGAAACGTTGGGAATTGCCGTGAGTCTAGTCTCACGCAAGAAATCGGCACAAACTATTACCTATGAGGAGCTCACCAAGCAGATGATTCATGATCACAAACTGATAATCAATACCACACCCCTTGGCACTTACCCTTATACTGAGACCTATCCGCTTATCCCTTATCGCTTTATCACATCAGCACATTTGTGCTATGATTTGGTCTATAATCCGAGCGAAACGGTGTTTATGAAACTCTCGGCGGAGCACGGGGCGAAGGTGAAAAACGGCCTTGAGATGTTGTTGCTCCAAGCGTTTGAGTCTTATAGAATCTGGACTGATCAGTAATCATTTTAATATGTTATGGGCAAGTCAAGCTTCTTGTCGCGATTGCCAGTGCTTAGATTGCTGATTCCTTTAGTAATTGGTGTATTGCTGTATCGGTTTTTCTCTCACTTTTGGTTGCCAATTACGTTAGTAGTAGCAGCTATTGTCGTTGCCTTAGCTTTTGTTTTCTTGAAAAAGTCGCCTTCTGCTGCATTGAAACTGCGCAGTTTCCACATTATTCCTTTGTCGTTTTTTATGATAGCGGTGGGATGGTTTGCCGCATATATAGCTGTGCCCCCCGAACTAAATCTTAAGGATGTTAATGGTAATGCAGTGCTGGCAAGAGTAGAGGCAATCGACTTTCACGAGAAGAGTATGGAGATGCAAGTCAAACTGCTAAATCTCGGCGATTCTAATCTCTCGCAAAATGCCAATCTCGCAAAAGATAAATCTCAGTTGAATGGTTCTCGTATTATATTATCAACAAAAGGCTGTGATTATGAGTTGGAGCCTGGAAATCTGATAGTGTTTACTTTGAACCTCTCGCCAGTGAAGAATTTGGACAATCCTGATGAGATGGACTATGCGTCTTATCTGCAGCATAAAGGTATCCGTTACCGTCAGCATACCAAATTGGAATCGGTGGTGAAAGTTGGTTCTTCGCCCACGTTGATGACTCGAGCGGTGAAACTAAGGAATAAGTTGGAGCATAAAATTCTGAATTCTTCTCTTGCTCCAGAGACTCAATCGATATTGATTGCAGTGCTGCTTGGCAATGATGATTTCATCTCGCGTGAGACCCGCGAACACTTCTCTGTTGTTGGCGTGGCTCATGTGTTAGCTCTTAGCGGTTTGCACATTGCTATTATCACAATGCTTATATGGTTTCTGCTATTTCCGCTTGATTACTTGCGTGCCAAGAAACTACGACTTGTGCTGACTTTATTGCTCTTGATTGGCTATGATATTCTCACTGGAATGTCGCCTTCGGTGGTGAGGGCAACTGTGATGATTGCTTTTGTGTTTATGTCCATGCTATTTTACCTTAAATCCACTCCACTCAATTCGGTGGCTGCTGCAGCATTGGTGATTCTTGTGTTCTCACCAAGCTCTTTGTATAGCGTTGGTTTCCAGTTGAGTTTTATCACAGTAACGGCGTTGATTATTTTTTATCAGAATTTTGATATAAAATATCCTTCGAATCGGCTCTTGAAATATCTCTATTCGCTGTTCCTGACCTCACTTGTGGCAATGCTTTCTTCATTAATCTTAACAGCCTATTATTTCAATACCATTTCGGTAATGTCTGTGCTTGCTAATATCATTATTTTACCCATTTTTCCCGTCTTTATGACTGTAGGGGCTGTGGTGGTGCTGTTGCTTACAATGGGGGGCTCGGTGGGGTGGTTGAATGGCTCGCTTGATTGGATGACGAAATTTATCAATGGCTCAGTCAACTGGTTCAGCACTTGGAGTTTCGGACATAGCGATGTCTATGTCACCTGGGTGGCTGTTGTGGTTTACTATGCCATACTTATGATGGTTGTGATGTGGCTTTATCGTCACGATATTAAGTGGTTGCTTGCGGCTGGAGTTTTGCTGATAATTGGCCTTGCTCATAGTTTAGTGGTTGATGCCACAACACCCAAACAAGGGATGGTGATCTTCAATTCATATAACTCTACGCCAGTGCTGTATTACAATCACGGGAAAGCCTTACTTTGGGTACCTGATGTGGAAAATGATTTTGACATAGATGCATTCAAGCGCTATCACAAAGCGTTCTTTGCGCATTATAGAATTGATTCGGTTGGTGTGGTGAATCACCAAAACGAGAAGTCAATAGAGTGTGGCATTGTTAAGCATCCATTCGCCAAATTTTCTGGCAAGTCGATAGTAGCAGTTGGCAAAGGCCACTGGAAGAACTATGAACCAAGCGACAGCAGTGAGGTAAAATTTGACATCTTGCTTGTCACAAAACAGTATCACTCTACCATTACCAAAGCTACAGAGCTTTATGACGTGAAAACCATAATTCTGTCAGGCGATATCTACGACGACAACATCCCAGCCCTAGAAAAAGAGTGCAAGGAATTAGGAGTGCCTTATTATAGCATTAAGTCAAGTGGGGCTTATGTGATTAAAGATTGACTTTGCGATTATCATCTCTTCACTCGACCGGCGGCGAAGAAGTGATTCACGTAGTATTTTGCAGTCAAGTCATCAATCACTACTCCTCTAGATGACGAGGCATGTGCGAATTTGTTGTCTTTTAGGTAGATGCCCACATGGGAGATTTTGCCGCCTTGTCCGTTATTGAAAAATATCAGGTCGCCCTCTCGCAAGGCACCTTTGTCAATAGGCTCGCAGTTATTGTAAAACTGAAGTCCGCCACGACGCTCGAGTCTTATGTTATAGACAGTGAGATATAGTTCCATTACGAATCCTGAACAGTCGGTGCCCACCTGCTTGGTGTGTCCGCCTCCGCTATATGGGGTGCCCAGCCAACTCTTGATTTCTTTATAGAGAGCTTTGTTGTCGTGACGCCCTAGCTTGATGTCAAGTCTTTTCCATTCTTCGTCGGTAGCAGTGGGGCCTTTGTCTATGCCTCGGTCGTCGTAGTAGTCATCATCGTTGGGTTTTGTCTTTGCCCAGTCACGATTATGGTTGCCGTTGTTGCGTCTTACTGAACTATGCGTGCGGCGTTGTCTTGTTGGGTATCCACTGTCACTATCATCATCTAAATCCCTTTTCATCACGCCACATGATACACTCGACAATGCAAGTAGCAATGTCGTAACAAGAATTAATAATTTATTAATGTGTGGCGTGGAGATCATGATATTTTTGAAAAAGCGCTAAAGGAAGAACAAATTCCTCCCTTAGCGCATATGATGAATGATATTATTCCTCAGTTTTCTTTTCTTCCTTTACTTCCTCGGCATTTTCTTCTTCTTTGGGGAGAAAGTCGGTAATTCCGCCGTTGATAAGGAAGTTATACCAGTTGATAAGCTTCTTGATGTCGGTGTTGTAAACACGATCAACGTCAAAGTCGGGAACAATCTCCTTGAAGAATGCCTGCAAAGCCTCTGGCTCCTTATATTTGGTGGCATCAATAGGTTTTGCGTCATATTTTTTCTTTATAACCTCAAGAATTTCACCGAGTGGCTTGTCACCACTGTCGGTGTACATAGAAATGTCGCCAAGCGAGATGACTTTATCTCTTGAGCTGGCAGTGCCGCGTTTCTTATCGGTGATGTTTTCAACGATGATAACGTTTTTCCCGTATTTTACAAGACGGTACAATCCGGGGCGTCCCGAGATAGCTAAGATTTCTTTCAACATAATTTCTTATTGTATTATTAAATTGTATAATATTCTTTTATGCAAGTGATTCAATAATTGTTTTAAGTGCAGCTTCGAGTCCGCCCACGTTTTTGCCGCCTGCCTGGGCAAAACCTGGCTGGCCACCACCGCCACCTTGTATGAGTTTGGCGGCTTCGCGGATAATTTGCCCAGCGTTCTTGCCTTCTTTCACGAGGTCATCACTCAAGGAGATTGTAAGCATTGGGCGGTCGTTGTCGTGAGTGGCAGCAACAAAGGCAACCTTAGGCTGCTTGTCGCCCTTGATTGAAAGAGCAAGACTCTTCACGATATCTGAAGGGAACGGACCATGCAACTTAAGCACAGCGATGTCATTAATCATAATTGAAGATTTATAGAGTCGCTCCTTAAGCATCTTCACTCTCTCCTTGATAAAGTCGTCAACCTGCTTATGAAGATTAGCGTTCTCGTTGATAGACCTGTTTATTGCCGACATAATGTCGGGGGCATTGTTAAAGAGTTCTTTTATGCCTTTAAGGGTTACTTCAATGCTTTCGATGGCATTTTCTACATTATCGGCAGTAATTGCTTCGATGCGGCGTATACCAGCAGCGATAGAGCTCTCACTCACAATCTTTATCATACCGATATTACCTGAGTTTGCAACGTGGGTGCCACCGCACAGCTCAACTGAGTCGCCATACTTGATGACGCGCACCTTGTCGCCATATTTCTCGCCAAAGAGAGCCATGGCGCCCATTTCGCGTGCTTCGGCAATGGGCACTTCGCGATGTTCCTCACGTACGATAGCCTTACGCACGAGGGCGTTGGCAAGACGCTCGGTCTGTTTCAACTCCTCAGGAGTCATTTTCTTGAAATGAGAGAAGTCGAAGCGCAGCATGTTGGCGTCAACGTATGAGCCTTTCTGTTCCACATGGCTGCCAAGAACTTGGCGCAAAGCGTAGTGGAGTAGGTGAGTTGCGGTATGGTTGCAGGCGATTGCTTGTCGTGCTTTGGTGTCGATTTGTGCCACGAAGGAAGTGCTAGGATCAGCTGGCATTATCTTAACGATGTGTACTGGCAGATTGTTCTCGCGCTTTGTATCGATAATCTCAATCTTTTCATTGCCATTGATGAGCCAACCTTTGTCACCAACCTGACCACCCATCTCGGCGTAGAACGGTGTCTTCTCAAGGACTATCTGATAGAATTCGAACTTCTTCTGTACCACATGGCGGTAGCGCAAGATCTTAGTCTCACACTCTGTGAGATCGTAGCCAACAAACTCGGTCACTCCGTCTTGCAGCTCAACCCAGTCGCTCGCCTCTATGGCAGCGGCATTGCGGGCACGCTCTTTTTGTTTTGCCATCTCGGCATCAAATTGCTCCTTATTGACAGTCATGTCGTTCTCTTTGAGGATGAGCTCAGTAAGGTCTAGTGGGAAGCCATAGGTGTCGTATAGAGTGAATGCCACTGCGCCGTCAATTACCTTTTGGTTGTCGGCTTTGGCTTTAGCAATTACACCATCAATCATCTTCATGCCAGTGTCGAGGGTACGCAAGAAAGCGTCTTCCTCTTCCTTAATGACATGCTTTATTAGGTCGGCTTGTGCGGGCAGTTCGGGATAAGCCTCACCCATTGACTCTATGAGTGTGTCAACAAGCAAGTGCATAAAAGCTTCCTTGAAGCCTAAGAATGTGTAACCGTAGCGCACTGCGCGGCGCAAGATGCGTCGAATCACATAACCAGCCTTTGCGTTGCTTGGCAACTGACCGTCGGCAATGGAGAAAGCTATGGTGCGAACATGGTCGGCAACCACACGCATTGCAACATCAGTGTCATGGTCTTTGCCATACTCCTTGCCGGCAAGAGTGCCAATGGTCTTGATGAGTGGCTGGAACACGTCGGTATCGTAGTTTGACTTCTTGCCTTGCAATGCCATGCACAAGCGCTCAAATCCCATACCTGTGTCGATTACTTTCGCGGGCAGTGGTTCAAGAGTGCCATCTGCCTTGCGGTTATATTGCATGAACACGAGGTTCCAAATCTCGATGACTTGTGGGTTATCTTTGTTGACGAGCTCAGCACCTGGCACGGCAGCTTTCTCCTCGTCGCTGCGTAAGTCGATGTGCAACACGGAGCAAGGACCGCACGGACCTGTGTCGCCCATCTCCCAGAAGTTGTCGTGGCGGCTGCCATTGATGATGTGGTCTTTAGGAAGATGCTGCTCCCAATAGCCTGCCGCCTCGTTATCACGCTCCAAGCCTTCTTCAGGAGAGCCTTCAAACACGGTGGCATACATCATGCTGGGGTCGAGTTTGAGTACGTCAACCAGGTATTCCCAGCAGTAATCTATCGCTTCTTTCTTGAAGTAGTCTCCAAACGACCAGTTTCCCAGCATCTCAAACATAGTGTGGTGGTAGGTGTCGTGTCCTACTTCCTCAAGGTCGTTGTGCTTGCCGCTCACGCGAAGGCACTTCTGCGAGTCGGCGACGCGACACCATTGTGGCTCTTTGTTGCCAAGAATGATGTCCTTGAATTGGTTCATTCCCGCATTGGTAAACATCAGTGTGGGATCGTCCTTGATTACCATAGGTGCTGATGGCACAATGTGGTGGTCGTGTTCTTCGAAATACTTTTTGAAAGATTCTCTGATTTCTTTTGCTGTCAACATAACTTTTTTATGTGGTTTTTATTGATTTACCTATTGTTTTCTTGCACGAATCACAAAAACTTTGTAACTTTCGCACAAAATCAGTGCAAGGTGAATGAAATCCAAATTAGTTTGAGATTTCTGAACCGTAGCCTGATTTATTTAAAAATCGTGCAAAGTTAATAATTTTGCTTGTATTTTCGATATTAATAAAGTCAAAAAAAGTAAATTATGGACGATAAGCTGAGTAAGAAGTTCTATAAAATAGGCGATGTAGCCGAGATCCTTAATATTCCTACTTCCACTTTACGCTTCTGGGAGAAGGAGTTTACTGTAATCAAGCCAAAACGTAATACAAAGAATATTAGGGTATATACAGCAAAGGATATCGAGACCATCAAGATGATTTACTATCTAGTTAAAGAGAAAGGCCTGAAACTTGATGCCGCACAAGCAATGATAAAACGTAACCGCGATGGCATCTCTAAGCAGTTTGAAGTGGTAGAGCGACTAAAACAGATGCGAGCACAGTTGATAGAACTTGACAATGCCCTCGCCACGATGAAGCCGTAGAATTATACCAGCTATCACAAATAAATATGGGACACAAATGATGTTTGTGCCCCAATTTTTATCGATAATTTTGAGTGATATTGAGCATTAAGGCTCGCGGCCTTCGATGACTGCTTCGGTGTCACGAGCAATCATGTATTCCTCATCGGTCATAACTACGACAACCTTAACTTTGCTGTCGGGAGTACTGATTTCACCTTCCTTACCACGCCAGAGTTTGTCATTGATTTCCTCGTCGATCTTAACACCTAGATACTCAAGATTGCGGCAGATATTGCGGCGAGTAGGAGTCTGATTTTCGCCAACGCCACCAGTGAACGCGATAATGTCAACGCCATTGAGCTCGGCTGCGTAAGCACCAATATATTTCAATATGCGTAGCTCATACATGTCCATAGCGAGTTTGGCTACAGGATTACCCTTGTCAATCTCATCGCAAATCTCACGCATATCGCTTGAGATTCCAGTGATACCGAGCACACCGCTCTCTTTATTGACTATTCTCATCAAGTCTTTGCCGGTAAGGTTGTATTTCTCCATAAGGAAGATGAGAGCTCCTGGGTCAACGTCGCCACTGCGAGTACCCATCATCAAACCCTCGGTAGGAGTGAGGCCCATTGAGGTGTCGATGCTCTCGCCATTGCGAATTGCGCTAATGCTGGCACCGTTGCCAATGTGGCAGCAAATGATTTTTTTGTCACGCCAGTCGGTATTCAGCATCTCACAAACACGGCGAGAAACGAAGCGGTGGCTAGTGCCGTGGAAACCATAGCGACGCACGTGGTCTTCCTTGTAATACTTCATTGGAAGAGGGTAGAGGTAAGCATGCTTGGGCATAGTCTGGTGGAATGCTGTGTCAAATACCGCAACCTGTGGCACATTGGGCAGCACCTTTGTAATAGCCTCAATACCTGCCATGTTAACGGGGTTGTGCAGTGGAGCTATGTTGTAGCACTCCTTAATCATATCTTTAACCTCGTCGGTGATGAGCATACTCTTATTGAACTTCTCTCCGCCATGCACCACGCGATGACCTACAGCATCGATTTCATCAAAACTCTTGATGCAGCCATACTCGGGATTTACAAGCGCATCGAGAATGGCCTTAATAGCACCGTCATGATTGATTAAACCCAAATCAACATTTTTCTTACCATCTTCGAGTTTCATCTTGATGAATGCGTCGGGAAGACCGATTTTCTCCACGCCACCCTCTGCAAGGATAGTGTTGCTTTTTACCTCGATGAGTTTGTACTTGGCAGAGCTACTGCCGCAGTTGAGCACTAAAATGTTCATAGTTTTGTTTACGATTTATTGTTGGTTGTTATTGTTTTTTGCTTATTGCCTGATTGCAGGTGAGAAGTATAGTCTTGTAAACATCATCGGGCGAGCAGCCGCGTGAGAGGTCGTTGACTGGAGCACCAAGGCCTTGCAGCACTGGACCAACGGCTGTTGCGCCAGCAAGACGCTGAACAAGTTTATAGGCGATGTTACCTACCTCAAGGTTGGGGAATACGAGCACGTTGGCCTTGCCAGCTATGTCGCTGCCAGGAGCTTTAGAGGCGCCCACGCTTGGAACTATTGCCGCATCTGCTTGGAGTTCACCGTCAATCTTCATGTCGGGATTCATCTCACGAGCGAGTCGCAAAGCCTCGGTCACTTTGTCTACTTTCTCATGGCTTGCGCTACCCTTGGTAGAGAAGCTGAGCATAGCAACTTTGGGGTCAATGCCTGCGATGTCGCGGGCCGTCTTCTCGGTAAGAACAGCGGTTTGAGCAAGTTGGCTCGCATCGGGATCGGGGATTACGGCGCAATCGGCAAATACCATTGTTCCGTTCTCACCATAGGGGCTACCCTCAGGTAATAACATTATGAAAGCACCCGAAACAGCACTCACGCCAGGGGCAGTCTTAAGCACTTGGAATGCAGCACGCAAGACATTGCCAGTAGTGTTCTCGGCGCCAGCTACTTGAGCGTCGGCATCGCCATTCTTGATAAGCAGACATCCCAAGTAAAGTGGGTCAGCGGCTTTGACGCGAGCTTGTTCAATTGTCATGCCTTTGCTTTTGCGCAGTTCTTGCAGCAGTTGTGCGTAAGGCTCAAGCTCATCGGCATTGGCGGGATTGATAAAAGTGGCATTTTCAATGTTGTTGAAGCCAAGTTCTTTAGCCTTTGCAACAATCTCGTTCTTGTCGCCAATCAAAATAACTTGTGCAGCTTTGCGCTCAATTACAAGGTTGGCAGCTTGCAAGGTGCGTGGTTCAAAACTTTCAGGTAACACTAAGCGTTGCGGAGTGGCAATCGCTTTTTTCTCCAGGTCGATAAACAGTTGTTCCATTGTTTTTGATATAGTTTTCTAGTAGTTTTTTAATCTTCTGCAAAATTAGTGCAAACCTAGAGAAATACAAAATGAAAAGCAAAGATTTTCATTATTATTTCCGAAATAGTTAACCTCCACCAGTTTTATTATTGGCTGGCAGATTGACATTTAGTTTGGATTCTTTTTTGTCAATTTCAATTACTTTGTTGTGGCGAGTCTTGTCTTAACGTAGTTGACTATTAGCTTTGCGGTTTCTTCAGGGCCGAGTTTTGAACAGTCAATAGAGAGGTCGTAGCTCTCACTCATTCCCCAGTGCTTGTCGGTGTAAAAGTCGTAGTAGTTTGCGCGCAGTTTATTCTGCTTAATAGCCATTTCTTTGGCTTCTTTTTTTGTCTTGCAGTCGCCTCGTTTGATGATTCGCTTGATGCGGTCTTCGAGCGATGAGTGCAGGAAGATGCTGATGACGTTAGTCTCATTGCGCAGGATGTAGTCGGCACTTCGTCCCACAATTAAGCATGGCCCCTTGTGAGCAAGATCTATCATCACCTGGCTTTGTGCTTGATAAACATTGTCTTCTTTCACAGGTTGGTCTCCTGAAAATAGAGCTCCGCTGTAATAACCTATATTGAACGACCAAAGCGAAGAGAATAGTTTAGGGGTACGCTCGTCCGAAGCCTCAAAGATATGTGGTTCAACGCCACTTGATTTTGCAGCCTCGATGAGCAACCTCTTGTCATAATACTCAATGCCGAGCATCTTGGCCACCATTTGTCCTATATCTCTTGCGCCACATCCAAACTGGCGACCGAGAGTCACTACATAATTATTTGACGTTTCCATAATTCAAAAATAGTAAAGGAGGTTAACAAAAGTTTTAGCAAAGATAGTGTGTTTTTATCAAAGAATCAAGGGTTTTATTCAAAAATGCAATTAAGCGAGTAAAAGCCAAGCTTACTTAATGCCTTTCGAGCGTGAGCATTTTATTCAAAAAGTTCAACATCGAGCTTAAAAGCATCGTCGCCGTCATCATCATAATTATTGGTGATAACTGCATTCTTGATGTCAGTGCGGTTTTCACCGTTAATTATATATTCTTTAATTAAGAATTTTTTATCATATTCGTCATAGAAGGCGTTAAGGGACGACGGCAAATAATCAACAATGTTGTCGGTATATTCATAAAGGCGTTGGAAAACAACAGAGTCGCCCGATTTCTTGAAGAAGATTTTCAGCAATTCGATGTTATCTTCGTTCTGAATCATGACGAAGTGTTTTCTTCCAACTATGAAGTCGCCAAAGAATGTAGTGGAGTCATTGTCAAATAGGTCTTCACTCTTCACATCTATTTTAATGCCTTTACCTGAGCCTGTGAGAAGCATTATGAAAACACTGTTTCCGGAGTCATCATCTTGCAATCTATTTAATGTGTCTTTCAGCATTTTTGGGAAAACATAGTCATCTTTAGCGGCCTTGACACATTTCATCTTTTTCTCAATCGCTTTTTTTGGCAGCACAAAAGCGCTGTCGGAGTACTGTTTCACCATTGAGACAGTGTATTTGTTGCTAGCATCTATTGTAAGGACCGCCAGCGTCATCAAGCATATCAATAATAATTTTCTCATAACATAATCGATTTTATTCAGGGTGCTAAGTTAGTATATTACTTTTGAAATGTGACGAGTAATGATATTAAAAAATGTTGCAAATAAAGTGTTTTTCTAATATTTCACACTATTTCTTGTTTTTTCACTCCACATGCACTAATTTTAGATAACTTAGGCGGCACGTCGGCAATAAATATGAAAATCTTTGCTTTTCATTTTGTATTTCTCTCTGTTTGCACTA
>JAGCRW010000082.1 GCA_017964485.1 Muribaculaceae bacterium
ATTGCTATCTAAAAGGCGAAGGCACCTTTACAGCACAAGATATTTATTGAGACAAACGTACCATTGGCGACCTTGACGGCACCATCACCGTCCGCACCCACCACATCATGGAAGCCATCTCCTACCGCAACCTCGACCGCACCAGTTATTTCAATATGTAATTAATTGGGGGTAGAGAACATGCTTCTTGTACACAGGCCAAATATACACAGTTTGAAAAAAAATGCGTATCTTTGCAAGGTATAAATCAAATAATTGTCAATATGAAGAAGATAATGATAATTGATGGCGGCCCTCGTAAGAACATGAATACCGCCGCTTTGTTGGAGAGATTTGCAGATGGCGCACGTGAAAAAGGTGCCGAAGTGAGAGTGAGCATTATTCGTCTTTACGACATCGACTACAAGGGCTGTCGCTCATGTATGGCATGTAAGATAAAGGGGAAAGCATCAAATGTGTGTAAATTCAAGGATGCATTAACACTTGTATTGGAGGAAATCGCGCAGGCTGATGGTTTGGTGCTTGGCTCACCAATATACTTTGGTGATGTGACAGGTCAGATGCGTACTTTCTTGGAACGTTTGGTATTCCCCTGGCTTTCCTACAACGACTATAGCCTGACAGCTCCCAAGAGAATGCCCGTATTGCTGATGGAAACGATGAACGGACTGCCTGACAGGAACAACAGTCAGGGTTACGGGTCGATGGAGTCATGCATAACAGCAGCTCTTGGTGAGCCTGAACACTTGATAGCCTACAACACTTATCAAGTGAAGAACTATGACAATTACGAACTCGCTGGTTTCTCTGAGAAGGCCAAACGTCAGTGGCGTGACGCACAATGGGAAAAAGACTTGCAAAAAGCCTTTGACGCTGGCAAGCGGATGGCGGAGAAAATCATGGCATAAAACCTTGTCTTTTACGCATAGAAGCGATTACCGTACTTTTGTGGTACGATAACCGCTTTTTTCATGTCTTTATACACGGTCTAGGTGGTTCTATTTATTCGACACTGTTTTTATGTGTATTGAAATAATGCTTATCTTTGCACTTTCAATAATTAAGTTTTCTTCAACAGAGATGTGATGCGTAAATTGTACTTTTTACTGCTGATGACATTGGTCTGCTTTTCTTTATATGCCAAAGAGCAGCCGACTAATATAAAAGGCCGTGTAGTGGAGGCTGACGGAAGTCCTGTGATGTATGCTTCGGTCAGCTTGGTGGCTGACATGAAAAATGTTGCTGGCACATTGACCGACACTACTGGATTGTTCTTACTCAAAGGCCCATTTGAGGGAAGCTACGAGTTTAAAGTCAGTTCCATTGGATATGAAGATGTCGTGAAGACTATTAGCCTCAGCAAGGGCGAGACGCTTGACCTCGGCAAGATTGTGGTTAAGCAGAATGAAGTGCTGCTCGATGGCGTGGTAGTAGTAGGAGAGGCTGCATCAAGGAACGTGACTCTGGAAAAGACTCGAATCAATCTCACCTCCAATATTGGCGTAACCACAGGCTCTGTGATTGATGCGTTGAGGGGTTCATCGGCTGTAACTTTTGACGGCAGCGGACAAGTATCTATTCGTGGCAACAGCAATGTGCTAATATTGGTTGATGGTGTGCCTACCACACTTGATGGTCTGGGAGGAATACCCGCAGCCAACGTGCAGAGCATCGACATAGTGACGAGTCCCGACGTGAAGTATGACTCAGAAGGCACAGGAGGCATCATCAACATTGTGTCGAAGAAACAAATGACTAACGCCTTCACAGCAATGGCATCGGCAAACTATGGCTTTAACAACCGCTTTAATGGCAATTTTGCCATGAACTACAATACTGGGCGCTGGGGCTTGCGACTTAACTATAACGGCAAATATGAGAAAGACCGCATCGAGAGTGAACTCCACCGTAATATCTTGCCTATCAACACTATCCTTGACCAAATAATTGATGCCGACAAGAAGACAACAGGGCAAAACATAGGTGTAAACATAAGCTACAAAGCAACAAAAAAAGATGTTGTGGCTCTTGATTTCAAGGCTGGCTTCCCTAGGATGAACAATCTTCAGACTATGCACAACCATTATGTCATTGATGGAGCGGCAAGCGATAAATTGCGTCTTACCGACATCACTTTCAACCGCGAAATGTATGAGGGTGCGTTGAACTACAAGCATATCTTTGAGCCAGGCAAACGTGAGTTCAGCACCATGCTGTCACTATCTGCAATCAATGGGCACCGCCCTTCATATTATTACGAAGATGACTACATGACACAGTATTCAGAGTCGGGTGGCCATCCTCGCATCGCTGCCTTCCAAATGGATTATATGACCACTTTGGGTAAAGGGAAGCTGGAGACAGGATTGAAGATGACATACCGCAAGAACAATATCGACCACAAAATGTATGAGCGCGATGCTGCCGATTCATGGCAATTGTCCTTGCCGCTGAGCAATGACCTGAAGCACCGGGAGTATATTCCTGCGGCCTACGTTATGTATTCATCTAAGCTTTCTCACAAATTGTCCTACAAGGCGGGTGTGCGCTTTGAATACAGTCATGTCACGCTGCGTGGCGAGAAAGACAACTTGGACGAGACGAGCGACTGCTTCTTTGTTGCGCCCAATATTATGCTTAACTACCGTGTCAGTGAGCCGTGGTCGTTATCATTCGGCTTGTCACGAAGAATCTCTCGACCAACCTATCCGCAGCTCAATCCTTACATCAATCTTATTGACAACAAGACCTATGAGACTGGTAATGTGCGGCTGAAGCCCGAGAAAGCCAACAAAATTGACTTCGGATACACTTTCACGAGTCCCAAACTGAAAGTGAGCGGCAACGCTTACTTCAATTACACGCAAGACTACATCAACCAGATTGCCTATCTTAATGAAGACATCCTTGTCACATCCTACATCAATAGCGACATGGATTTGAAGACCGGTATTGAACATAATATAAAGTGGAACACATCGCAGTGGATGAGCGTTGATATTAGCGCAAATGTCTTCTACACCAAGTCACGTGGAGATTGGCAAGATACAAGGTTCACCAATAGCGGATGGACATTCAACGGCAGCACATCATTGAATTACTACCCTATTAAGGGAATGACAATTCAAGCTCAGTATTTCTTGACAACGCCGCAACACTTCCAGCAGTTCACTGCCAAGAGCGTGCATTACTGCAACATCGGCATTCGCCAGCAGTTGCTTAACAAATCCTTGACATTGTCGGCTCTTGTGACCGACGTGTTCAATACACAAAAATGGAATATCACTGCCGACAATCCCGTATACTCCCTCGTTAACACCAGCAAAAACCAAAGCCGCATCCTATGGCTCGGAATCAGCTGGAATTTCCACTCTCACAAACCTGTTGGCGGACAGAAGAAACAAGAGGAAGATAGGAGTATAATCAGGCTAGGAGATTAACGATGACTGCCTGGAACTTGAAGAGAGGTTATCCCATCACAACGTCGAGCACCATCATCAAGACAAAACCGATAGCAAAACCAATGGTGCTGACGTTGGTGTGTTGGCCATTTGATGCTTCGGGAATCAGTTCTTCAACAACAACATAGAACATTGCTCCTGCAGCAAAAGAGAGCATATATGGAAGCACTGGCAAAAGAGCGGACGCCAACAATAACACTGCAATAGCACCTAATGGTTCGACAGCACCGCTCAGCGAGCCGATGATGAAAGACTGCCAACGGCTATTGCCAGCGGCTCTCACGGGCATGGAGATGATTGCCCCCTCGGGGATATTCTGAATGGCAATGCCCAATGAAACCGCCACGGCGCTTGCAAGCGATATGTTAGTGACGACACTGTCGGCTCCTGCGAACACCACTCCTACTGCCATGCCCTCGGGCAGGTTATGAATTGTGACAGCCAAAGCCAGCATCATCGTCCGTGATAGATGTGAACGCAGACCTTCGGGCTTGTCGGTGCCTATATGCAAGTGTGGAGTCAGTTCATCTATCAGTAACAGGAAACCGATACCCAACAAGAAACCTACGGCAGCAGGAAGAACCGCCCATGCGCCCCTTTTCGCCTCCATCTCCATCGCTGGAATCAGTAGCGACCAAACCGAGGCAGCCACCATCACACCCGAAGCAAAGCCAAGCAACGCTTTTTGCAACTTCACAGACATTTCGCCTTTCATCATAAAGACAAAAGCCGAGCCAAGCATTGTGCCGAATAATGGTATAAGCAGTCCTAAAATCAAAGTCATCATTGTGCTTTTTTATGATTTTTTCCTTGCTCTGAAATAGAGCATGGCTCCTTCTACATGGAAATCAAGAATAACATAGCGTTCCTTTAGTCGGCGTCTCACATCGGCGGTAGTGTCAAATGGTGGTGTGAACCATCCCATTCTGGTCATGACCGTCTTGGCGAGCCAGTCGGCGGTCTTTTTCTCACCTGCGACGTAGAAGCACGCCAGCAGTTCACCGCCCGTTTTCAATGTGCGGTAAATCTCGGCATAGGCTTTATCCTTGTCGGGAAACACGTGTAGTCCGTTCACGCAGAGCACGATGTCGAAAGTGCCTTCATCAAAGGGCAGTGCGCCCACATCGCCCTGCATTGTCTTGATATTGGTGACTCCAGCCTCGCTGAAACGTCTTTCGGCTTGTTCAAGCATGTCGTGGCTATAGTCAAGGCATGTTATCTCGGCCTTGGAAAGGCGAGTGTACTTCTCTGCAGTGAACACGGCGGTGCCAACAGGAACGTCGAGCAGTCGTCCCGAGAAGTTGTCGGGAATATAACTAAGTACCTTGTTGGCAATCTGGTTGTCGTCAACTCCGCCCCATAGCAGCTTGAAATACAAGCGACTCCACCACTTGCTCTGAGTGAGTGCGTCGTCGTAGAATCGCTTGCTGAATTTATAGGATTTCCTTATTTTATCTGCCATAACCTTTTTTTATTTTTTCGGTGCAAAGTTATGGTTTAATGAGTGCAACTTGGTTGCAAATATTGTGACCTATGATGGCTTCACGCCCAAAAAGGTTGCATACGATGGCCTCTTTTGGTGGATTTCGGTGTTGACAAAGCCAGCATCGTCAAGCATTTTTTTCAATTGCTCGGGCGTGTAGACAGTCATGCCGTCCACAACTTTAGTCCACACGGAGTCATCCTCAACGCTCTCAACCATAATGGCGAACTTTGCGCCTGGCTTCATCACACGATATACCTCCTTTAGACACGAGGGCAGGTTCGGCCAGAAATACACTGTCTCGACGGCTGTCACGAGGTCAAACTTTTCATCCTCATAGGGCAGTTTCTCGGCTGACCCTTGGCATACATACACTTGCTTATCGAGTACGGCAGCATTCACTTTGCGGGCTTTAGCCACACTCTCCTCCGAGATGTCGATGCCATAGACATGTGCGCCTTTGCTTCTCTTTAAAAGTCTTTTAATTGTAGCTCCGCCCCCACAGCCAATGTCAAGCATCGTCCAACCATCCTGAAAGTTGATAAGATCCAAGCCCCAGTTAGTTAGTGGCGCATGGCAGCAGTTCATGAATCGCAACATCGCACGCCCCATCCGTCCCTGCGGATTGGCGCAATTTGTAAATAATGATTTCAATAGTCCCATATTTTTAGATTTTTATGTGTTTAATATGCCGCAAAAGTACGGCGACTCCATTGGCCAGGCAATACCCAAAAAATGGGATTTTTGTGCCTTAACACCTCACTAATAGGCAAAAGATAAGGCGACCACACCTTTTAAAGGTGCACTCGCCCTTGAATTTTGCTTGGCGCGTTCTGCGCTATTAAAGTGTTATCGTATTACAACTTTGCGGTGGCCGTTGATGTAGAGGCCTGGCGTGGTTGGTTTGGTGGTGCCGAGGTTGCGGCCGTCGATGGTGTACCAGCGGTTGTCGGCTCGCATTGAGGCTATGTTAACATCAGTAATTCCTGTGGTAGGAGCTTTGTCGGGAAGTTCAAGGGGATATACAATGAATGTGTCGCTCACACCTCCGTCGGTATAAGGTGTGTAGCTCAGCCCTTCCTCTTCCTTGAGAAATCTTGAATTGACAGAACTATTAACGATGAGTTTGTTGATGGCGTCGAAGTCATAAATGCCGTAATCCACCATATCCGGAGGATTATTATCACCATCATAGAGGTCGAGACTCATCTTAATGCCACCTATGAGCCCCATTGAGTTAATATCATTATCTTCGTCAGGCTCAGGCAGATAGAAACAGCCATCATTCATATTATAGATTGTCCACTTAACATGAATAAGTTCTTGTGGTTTAGGCTGAACAAAGGCATAGGTCTTATTGCTAGACCCGCACTGTGTCCTTCCCATAAACGACGCGGGGATATAAATGTTGGGCTCATAATGAGATTCACTGCCTATCTCGAGCTCAGCGTCGTCACTAACTTCAATAACGGGATTCTTCTTGTCAAGAAGTGTGCCAGTGATGGTGTTGCCTCCAATTATTTTGCCTTTAATATCGTCAAGTTCATTGATATTTTCATTTTCAATGACATTTTTATTTACCTTGACATTAGTAAGAACCACCCAGTTGCTTTGGTCGTATTGGTCCTTCATCAGCCCTGATTTCTTCATGTAATCTATTTCACCAAGATAAACCTCATCGGGGGTGAGCCAGTGATTTTGATCTTTGACATAAAGGCCGTCATTTATGTCAACATAAACCGCTGTGAGGTCATCGCTCACGGTGTATTCACGCCCAACAACGCCATAATTGACTATCCACCACAATGGGTAGCTACCATCATCTTCCACAAGGGGAATCCATGCCGTAAACTTATGGGAATCAATATAGTCTTGCAGCATCCCCTCGGGCACATGGACTACGGTATTTTGATTAGTGTTGAATTCCATGCCACCATGTACCTCTTCTCCTGGTGATGTATAAACGCCATCCCACCAGTCGAAGCCGTTGAGCTGCGATGCTTCGGTCATCAAGAAATAGACATCGGTAACACCAGTGCATCCTGAAAAGGCATGGGCATGAATGTCAGTCACCGTCGAGGGAATAACCATCATCTTGAGACTTGCGCAGAAGGCAAATGCCTCCTCTCCTATCTCCTCCAGTCCCTCGGGCAAAACAGCAACCTTAAGGTTTGAGCATCGGCAGAAAGCATTCTCTCCAATATAGGCGATACCCTTATCAATAGTGAGATAAACGATGTCTTCGTTGTCTTCGAAAGCTTTGTTGGCGATTCCCACTACATCAAGTTCATTGACCACGCCACGAATGTGTAGCGACTGGATAGGAGTCTCCTCGTCCCAGCCAGTGACGATGTATCCAAGGTCGCTTTGTGACCACTTATAGGTCACGCCGTCAACAACAACATCGCTGGCGGTATGACCTACAATAGCGGTCAGCACTGTTACTATTGCTATAAGAAATAGTCGTTTCATCGCTTGATAATCTGCTTGATGGCTCGCGAGCCGCTATAAGTGCGGGCC
>JAGCRW010000083.1 GCA_017964485.1 Muribaculaceae bacterium
AGTAACGAAACACCTAATAATTATAAATGCGATACTTTGGATCGCTACTATGTTGCTCGGTGGTCGTGACATTGTTGACTTGACCAAATATCTTGGTCTTCATTTCTGGAAGGGAAGTGATTTCCATTTTTACCAGTTTTTCACCTATATGTTCATGCACGATAGCAGCAGTTTCTATAATGGCCTGATGCACATCTTCTTCAATATGTTCACGTTGTTTATGTTTGGCATATTGCTTGAAAAAGTGATGGGCATGAAGCGTTTCTTATTGTTCTATATCGTGTGTGGCATTGGCGCAGGACTAGTTCAGGAACTTGTGTGGCAGTTTACCGATGGAAGTATTACAGAAGATTTTGTGAGATTTGTAGATGATAATGGGGTAGTTCTCAACACAGTAACAAGAAATGAATACTTCAATATGTTGGTTACTGTGGGCGCCTCGGGTGCAGTGTTTGGCATTTTGCTAGCCTTTGCGATGCTGTTTCCCAACATCCCATTATATATAATGTTTATCCCTATTCCAGTAAAAGCTAAGTACGCCGTTATTGGTTTTGCTGTAATTGAATTGTTCTTCGGCGTTTCGGGAGTGATGAGTAGTGTCGCCCATTTTGCTCACTTGGGAGGTATGTTGTTTGGACTAATATTACTCTTGTACTGGAAGAAGAAAGGATTTTTCAATAACTACTATGTCAATAGTTGACGATTTAAAGACGCGTTACCAAAGCAGCTCGCTGCTTATGCGTTTCATATATATCAACATCGCAGTATTTGTGGTGTTGAGGGTGGTTGGTTTTATGTCTTTTTTGTTAGCAGGATCAAGTGCCTCTTTTGTTCAGTGGGTTGAGTTGCCTTCTAATTTTCATGACTTCCTGTGCCAACCAGGGACGTTGATTACCTATATGTTCTCACATTATG
The DNA here is from genome assembly GCA_017964485.1 of Muribaculaceae bacterium. GTDB lineage: Bacteria > Bacteroidota > Bacteroidia > Bacteroidales > Muribaculaceae > Sodaliphilus. The sequence continues at coordinate 916 of JAGCRW010000083.1, forward strand.
ATGTGATGCATATTTTGTTCAACATGCTGTGGCTCTACTGGCTTGGACGCATCTTCTTGGAGTTTTTCACCCCTCGACAGATGGGCGGGCTGTATGTGCTTGGTGGAATAGGTGGTGCTGCACTTTATCTGGTGTGTTATAACTTGATACCGCACCTGTCAAGTCAGCAATCGTTTATGCTTGGCGCTTCGGCTTCGGTCTTGGCGATAGTGGTGGCGATAGCGGTCTATCGGCCCGACTATCCAATATCACTGTTTCTCTTTGGGAGCGTCGCACTCAAATGGATAGCCATCATAACAGTGTTTATTGACATCATAGGTATTGAGAACAATAATCTGGGAGGTCACCTTGCACACTTAGGTGGCGCGCTCGTTGGGTTGTGGTTTGGACTGTCGATAAAGCGTGGCCACGACATCACCTCATGGATAAACCGTAGCATCGATTCGCTGGTAATGCTCTTCAAGAAACGACAGCCAAAGGCTAAAAAAAGTCAAGAAACAGGTCAACGTAAGTCATATAATTATCATGAATCAACATTGGGCGGCTCATCTGCTACAAAACCCAAAGACAAAGGTAGCAACTCGAGCGATGCTACAGGTGTTGATGAAGAGAAGCTCGATGAGATACTAGGAAAACTCAAGCAGTCGGGCTATGCTGCCTTGACCGATGAGGAGCGAGAATTCTTGTTTAATGCCTCACGCAAGAGATAAACTGTGACAATGGGTAACAGCAGTGACATAGGAAAGAAAAGTCTTAAGATGGGCAAGCGCACGCTCAAAGTGATACTGCTTGTCATCACTGTGCTCATGGCGTTGCTTCTTGTGGCGTCGGCTTGGGGAGGAGTTATCGACCCTAGAAAGAGCACCTTGTTCCCAATGCTTACTCTAGGTTTGCCTATTGTTTTTGTTGTCAATCTTGTGATATTGGTGGCATGGCTCTTGTTCATGCGATGGCAATACGCTCTCATTCCACTTGCTGCAATATTGATTTCATGGAGTCCAATTAGCACAGTATGCCCGCTAAATTTCTTTTCCAAGAATTATGATTCCGATTCATCTTTCAAGGTAATGAGTTATAATGTAGCAAACTTCGATTATACTAATCAGGACAAACCATCAAAACCAATGCGCCACATCTTGGACATGAACGCCGATTTTGTGCTCATGCAAGAGGGGTCTCAAGATCGATATTTCTTAACCGTGCCTAATGTGATAGGCATGCGTGAGGAGATTGAGCAGAAGTATCCATATCACAGCGATGGCTATCGTGACTTGGTGATTTTATCGAAATACCCATATATTGTAGTTCCCGATTCGGCCTTTGTGACAAGTCCCGATCAAAATGTAGATGTCTATGCCAAGGCTTTTGACATAGAGATGCCCAATGGCAAGCAACTGCGTATAATAAGCTTACATCTGCGTTCTTTAGGGATGGACAGGAAAGATAAAAATTTATACACCGACCTCATACGCAGAGAGGTGAACGTGAACAATCGCAGTAATTTACAACGAATCAAACATTCGCTTTACGACAAGTTGAGGCGTGCCTTTGTTCTTCATGCCGAAGAGGCCGAGATTATTCGTTCTATGATAGACAATGGCCCTAGCAACGTAATTGTGTGTGGCGATTTTAATGAGGTACCATCTTCCTATTGCTATCGCAAAATTCGTGGCGATGACTTTCACGACTCATTTCAGGATTGTGGATGTGGCTTTACTTACACTTTTAATGCCAGCCGTATGCATTTTAAGATTGATCATATCTTATATCGTGGTGATATGGAAGCGGTTGACTGGCGTCGCGACAAGATTCCCGACAGCGACCATTTCCCTCAAGTCGTGACCTTCGTTTGGAAATAATATTAACTAATTAATAATTTGTGATTTATGAGAAAATTTATTGTATCATTACTTGCCATAGCTGTTTTGGCTTTGCCAGCAGCAGGCAAAACACCTAAGAAAGTGAAAACTAACGAAAATGGCAACCCTTTCTTGACGGAATATCCTAACAAGTATAAAATTCCGCCTTTTGAGAAAATCAAGTATGAACACTACCTTCCTGCACTAGAACAGGGAATCGCTCAGCACAATGAGGAAATCAAAATGATTGCTGAGGCTCGTCAAACTCCAACATTCCAGAACACCGTTCTCGCCCTTGACAACAGCGGTGAGGTATATAATAAGGTGTGTGCAGTGTTTGTAGCTCTTAACGAAAGTGACGCCACTCCAGAGATGCAGGAGATTGCCGAGAAGTTCATGCCTATGATGACTGCTCACAACGATGAGATTTACATGAACGAGGGTCTTTTCTCGCGCATCAAGATGGTTTACAACAATTCCGACCAGATGGGACTTGACGCAGTGCAGAAGCGACTTGTGGAGAAATATTACAAGAAGTTTGTGCGCAAGGGCGCTCTGCTCAATCCTGAGCAAAAAGAAGAGTTGATGAAGATCAATCAGCGTGAGGCAGAGCTTGAACTCGCTTTTGGCAAGAACGTGATGCGTGAGATGAGCGAAAACGTGATTTATGTCACCGACAAGTCTCAACTCTCAGGCCTCTCGCAAGAGGTTATTGATGGTGCCGCTGAGCTTGCTAAGGAACGTGGACATCAAGGATGGGGATTTACCGCTTCGGCTGCCACACGCCTTGCTGTGCTCAACGATGCCGATAGCCGTGACCTGCGTGAGAAGATGTATAAGATGTACACCAGCACCGCCAGCCACGGCGACGAGTGGGATAACAGCGAGAACATCAACAAGATTCTCAAGCTGCGCACTCGTAAGGCCAATCTGCTGGGTTTCGAGACCTATGCCGACTATGCCTGCGACGCTGTAATGGCAAAAACCGTTGAGAATGCCGAGGACCTGCTGATGCAGATTTGGTGGCCTGCCATAAAGAAGGTTGACGAGGAAGTTGCCGATATGCAGAAGTATGCCGACGCTCACGGCGCCAACTACAAACTTGAACCATGGGATTACTACTATTTTGCTAACAAAGTGAAAGCTGAGCGTTACAGCTTCAGCGAGGATGAGATTCGTCCTTACTTTGAGCTTAATAGTGTGGTAAAGAACGGCATCTTTTATGCTGCTAACAAGCTTTATGGCATAACTTTCACCGAGATGAAGGATGCTCCAAAGTACAATCCCGAGGTTACTGTCTATGACGTGAAAGACGCTCAGGGCAAACACTTGGCAGTGTTTATGACCGACTACTTCCCCCGTGCCACTAAGGCTCAAGGTGCTTGGATGAATGAGATGAACCAATCTTACAACTACAATGGTGTTGTAGAGCGTCCAATCATCTATAACGTGGGTAGTTTCAATCCTCCTACTAAGGACACTCCATCGCTGCTATCAATCGACCAGGTGGAGACTGTTTTCCATGAGTTTGGTCACGCTCTGCATGGAATGTTGACACAGGTGGCTTACCGTGGCCTCGAAGGCACTAACATTGACCGCGACATGGTGGAGTTGCCATCGCAAATCAATGAGCACTGGATGCTTGTGCCCGAGGTACTCAAGAACTATGCTAAGCATTACAAGACTGGCGAGGTTATTCCACAAGCTCTTGTCGATAAGCTGATTGAGTCATCAAAGTTCAATCAAGGCTTTATGACTACCGAGCTGGTGGGCGCTGCATTGCTCGACATTGAGTGGCACAAGTTGAACTGGTGCGACGATATCGATGTGAAGGCTTTTGAGCGCTCAGTTGCTAAGCGTCTGCGCAAGCCCGCAATTATTGAGTATCGCTATCGCAGCCCATATTTCAAGCACATCTTCAATAGTGAGGAGTATAGTTGTGGCTACTACACCTACCTCTGGGCTCAAGTTTTGGAGGCCGACGGTTGGGAGCGCTTCCAAGAAGAAGGTCCTATGAACTTGAATGTAGCTAACGATTATCGCAAGTATATTCTTGAGGCTGGCGACACCGAGGATGCCATGACCCTTTACAAGAAGTTCCGTGGCCGTGAGCCCGATGCAAAAGCATTGCTCCGCCTGCGTGGTCTAGAGTAAATTAATACAGAAATATAATTTTAACGCCTGGCGATAAATGTATCACCAGGCGTTTTTATTCGATTTATAAGGTGGCAGTTATTTTATAGTTCTGCCTCTTTGAGTTTCTCGGCGTTTTCTGCTACGATGAGGTGGTCGATACAGTCTTGAATGTCGCCATCCATGAATGCTGGCAGGTTGTAAATAGTGTAGCCAATGCGGTGATCGGTAATGCGCCCTTGCGGGTAGTTGTAGGTGCGAATCTTTGCCGAGCGGTCGCCAGTGCTCACCAAAGTCTTGCGGCGGCTGGCGATGTCATCAACATATTTTTGGTGTTCCTTATCGTAGATAAAGGTGCGCAGACGAGCCAACGCACGCTCCTTGTTCTTAGGTTGGTCGCGGGTCTCAGTACACTCAATAAGAATTTCCTGCTCCTCGCCGGTGTTTGGGTTGGTCCACATATAGCGCAGACGCACGCCCGAATTCACTTTATTTACGTTTTGGCCTCCAGCGCCGCTACTGCGGAATGTATCCCACTTGATCTCTCCTTCGTTAATTTCGATGTCAAAAGGCTCTGCCTCGGGGAGTATTGCCACAGATGCCGCTGAAGTGTGTACGCGGCCCTGAGTCTCGGTGACCGGCACACGCTGCACACGGTGCACGCCGCTCTCATATTTGAGAGTGCCATACACACCATTGCCAGTGACGCTAAAAACTATCTCCTTATAACCGCCAGCTGCACCCTCGCTGCAACTTGACATCTCGATTTTCCATCCTTTGCTCTCGCAGTAACGGGTATACATACGCGCCAAGTCGCCAGCAAAAAGGGCTGCCTCGTCACCACCCGTGCCCCCTCTAATCTCGATGATAGCGTTTTTAGAGTCCTCAGGGTCTTCGGGAATGAGCAGTAGTTTTATTTTCTCCTCTAGTTTGGGAAGTTCCTCTTGATTGACATCAATTTCCTCACGCGCCATAGCACGGAGCTCCTCGTCGCTCTCGCTTGCGAGCAGCTCTTTGGCGTCTTCTAAATCTTGTATTTTCTTCTTGTATTCATGTGTCACAGCGAGCAGGTTCTCAAGGCTTTTGTACTCCTTGCTCAGCTTGACATATCGTTTTTGGTCGGCGATGACCGATGGGTCGGTTATAAGAGTTTGAATCTCCTCAAACCGTGCGTCAAGGCCATCCAACCGCTCAAGTAATGAATTATTTGCCATAGATGTCGTTATTTTTTCGGCTGCAAAGGTACAAAAAATAGTGCAAACCGAGAGAAAAACAAAATAAAAAAGAAAATCTAACGGTTTTCATTTTGTATTGTATTCGGTTTGCGTTAATTTTGTAACGTAATTTTATAGAATATTCTTTCAGTTATGGCTAAAGTATTATTGATAAACGGTTCTCCACGCAAGGATGGCAACACATTTCTTGCTCTCAGCGAAGTGGCTAAAACATTGAACGAAGAGGGCATAGATGCCGAGATTGCATGGATTGGAGTAAAGCCGGTGCGTGGATGCATCGCTTGTGGCAAGTGCCACGAGACGCGTAATGGCAAGTGCGCTTTTGACGACGACATCTGCAATGAGATGATTGAGAAGATGAACGCCGCCGATGCTCTGGTGGTGGGCTCTCCAGTATATTATGGGCAGCCTGCTGGTCAAGTGCTTGCACTGATTCAGCGCGCATTCTATGCAGGAGCGCAAGTTGACAACAAACCTGCCGCTGCTGTTGCCGTGTGCCGTCGTGGTGGCGCTACAGCGGCGTTGCAGACCATGATGATGCCTTTCCAACTTAAAAATATGCCTCTCGTTACATCGCAGTACTGGAACATTGTCTACGGTTTGGGTAAGGGCGATGCCAAACTCGATGTGGAGGGTATGCAGACTATGCGCCAACTTGCTCGCAACATGGCTTGGCTGCTCAAGAACAAAGAAACTGCAGCCATTCCCGCTCCTGAGGAGGAAGAATGGCAACCTATGCATTTCATTAGATAAATATTTGTTGTGGCACATAATGATATTGAACTGACTACTGCTGAGCAGGTAATCATCCACATGGAATCGCTTGCCGATGAGCGGCAGGCGCAACACCTGATGCGTTTCTTTAAAACAGGTGAAGGTGACTACGGCAACGGAGACCAATTCTTGGGAATTAAGGTTCCTGTGACCCGCAGTGTGGTAACTCGTTGCAGGCATTTGCCATTCAACGAAGTGGATAAATTGCTTGCCTCGCCTTGGCATGAGGTGCGCCTGTGCGGCTTGCTGGTTCTGGTAGCACAGTTTGAAGCTCAAAACACAAAACGGAAGAGGAACGATGCTGATGCCACCCACCAGCGCGATGCCATTGTGAAGTTTTACCTGAATCATGCTCGCTGTGCCAATAACTGGGACCTTGTTGACCTGTCGGTATATAAGATTTTGGGAGAATGGCTAGTTGCAGATTCATCCCAAAATGATAAACAAAAGCTGGAGGTTATAGATAATCTTGCTGCTAGCGAGAATCTGTGGGAGCAACGCATGTCGATGGTGTGCACATTGGGTCCGCTTAAGCATGGTGACCCACAATTCACATTGCGCTATGCCGAGCGCCATCTGCATCACCCTCACGACTTGATGCAAAAGGCGGTAGGGTGGATGCTGCGCGAGATGGGTAAACGTGTGAGCATTGACCTGTTGCGTGACTTCCTTAGTGAGCACGCCCATGAGATGCCTCGCACCACGCTGCGTTATGCCATTGAGCACTTTAGCGATGAAGAACGTTTACAATGGATGGCAAGATGAGTGGAGAGAAGGGTAATAAAAACATCGTGTGGTATCATGTCATCGCCATCCTGGTGATACTGGCATGGGGTGTGTCGTTTCCTTTCAATAAAATACTGCTTAACAACGGCATCACTCCGACCGAGATATTTGTCTATCGCTCTTTGATAGCATATATAGGACTGCTATTGATCTCTAGGTTCAAAATCTCGTTTTGGGGTTGGCGCGACGAGACACTGGCAGTGCTGTGTGGTCTCACTGGCGGTGCGATGTACTTCGTGTTACAAAACGTAGCGCTGAAGTTGACTCTACTCAGCGATGTAGTGATAGTAATTGCCATAAATCCTTTGCTCACAACTATTTTGGCGGCAATATTCCTCAAGGAAGAGCGTTTCTCCTGGAAGATACTGCTGAGTTCAATGGTGGCATTTCTGGGAGTGGCAGTAGTGACATTGCGTGACGGGCTAGTGTGGGGCGATGGATTGCTTGGTAATGTTCTGGCATTCCTTGCCGCACTCTCTTGGTCGATATATAGCGTGCTTCTCAAGCGTGTGCAAGGGCGGCATAGCACCCTCTCCATCACTCGTAAAGTGATGGTTTACGGTTTTTTGTGTGCCTTTCCGTTGATGTTTCTTGAGCCAATGACTCCCATATCTACACTCTTGCGTCCAGACTTGCTCTCAATCATGCTGTTCCTGGCACTGATATGCTCAATGGCGGCATTCTTTGTTTGGAACTTAGTGATCAAGAAAATTGGAGCCATCAAGTCCAGTAATTATCTCTATCTTGATCCAATAATCTCAATTGTCATGGGTGTGATAATGCTTGGCGAGACGGTCGGCATGGTAGCCGTGGTGGGTTGTGCTTTGGTGCTGATAGGTGTTATAATGGTTGAGAAATTGTAATACACATTAAATATATAAATATATGATTGACGAAATATTGAAATTCAATGGTGAGTTTGTGAAGAGTGGAGGATATGAGAAATTTGTCACTTCCAAGTATCCTGATAAAAAACTCGCCGTACTTAGCTGCATGGACACACGGCTGACCGAGCTCTTACCTGCTGCTTTAGGGTTGAATAACGGTGATGCCAAGATAATCAAGAACGCTGGTGCGCTAATCATGTCTCCCTACGATAGTGCTATGCGCTCACTGCTGGTGGCTGTCTATGAGCTTGGAGTGGAAGAGATAATGATAGTTGCTCACACTACCTGCGGTGCTTGTCACATGTCGTTTGGTGAGTTTAAGCATCACATGCTTGATCGCGGAATAACTGATGACACATTGGCTACAATCAAGAACAGTGGCATAGACCTTGACCAGTGGTTGGAGGGCTTTCATGACACCACTCAATCGGTACTCAATACTGTAGCGATAGTGAGGAATCATCCGTTGATGCCTCGTGACGTGGTTGTGCGTGGATTCATCATAGACTCGGTAACTGGAGCTCTTGAAGAAGTGAAATAGCGCAAAAAATACTCTATTTGCTCTTTTTTGTGCATATTTTCTTGCTTAAAAATTTGGAAAAGCTCTTTTTTTTACTTGTGGATAAAAAAAAATGCCAATATTGCTTGCATAATTCATTTTTTTACTAATTTCGCACCGAAAACTTTTGAAAACCGAGAACAAAACCATGCTTGCGTGTGTTATGCCGAGGTACAGATAAGTTTATCAAAAAACTAATTTCAACCAATAAAAACATGCTATGATTTACAAGTTTCTGATAGGTTCGGAAGAAGCCGGAAATTTTAAATTAGAGATTGCCATCGACAGTTCTGACACTTTTGTTAGGCTACGAAACACCATTTTGGAAGCCGCAGGCTATGACAAGAGCCAGATGGACTCTTTTGTCATCTGCGACGATGATTGGTGCAAAGAGAAGGAGGTAACATATTATGACATGGACACTGATTCAGATGAAGACATCTGGTTAATGGAAGATACACCTCTCGACGAGTTAATTGAAGATGAAGGCCAGAAGATAAAGTTCGTTTTTGATTACATGACCGAGCGTTATTTCTATATGATTCTCAAGGAGACAATTCCTGGCAAGAACCTGCACGACCCCTTGTGCCAACGCAAGGAAGGCAAGGCTCCGCTTGAGACTTTGCCTGATATGTTTGCCGCTCCTGTCAAGGTTGACACCGATATTGATGATCTTGACGAGGCATTTTATGGCGAGGAGAGTTTTAACGAGGAGGAACTTCGCGAACTTAGCGACGAGTTTGAGAAAGATAGGGAAGAAGGAATCTAAAAAAACATCCCAATATATTATAACTTAAAAAGGGCCATGCAATGATGCGTGGCCCTTTAGTTTTATTATTCAATGTGTTTGTTATTCCGTAGTAAAGCGGTAGATCGTGCGAGTGTAGTAGGTCTCGCCAGGGCGTAGTTCGCATGAGGGGTACTCGGGACAGTTGGGCGTGTTAGGGTAGTGCTGTGTCTCAAACGCCACTGCCGCGCGAGCTGGGTAGCCAATTCCGAACTTTCCTTTCAGATTCTCGTCTAGGAAGTTGCCGGTGTACATTTGAACTGCTGGCTCGGTTGTTAACATTTCCATAACGATGCCTGTCACTGGAGACATAACGCGCAGAGCTACTTGGCTCAAGTCGCCTGGATGGTTGAGAGCAAAGCTGTGGTCATAGCCGTTACCGTTCTTGAGTTGCTCATTATCGGCATTGATGTCTTGACCTATGGGTTTTGGCGAGCGGAAGTCAAATGGCGTGCCTGTCACATCCATAAATGAACCGTCGGTGATAAGGGTTTCGTCTGCAGGTGTTATGCGGTCGGCATCAACGGTGAGCACATGGTTGTGAATGCTTGAAGCAAGATCACCATTGAGGTTGAAGTAGGAATGATTGGTGAGGTTGACGATGGTAGGTTTGTCGGTTATTGCGCTGTACTCGATGTCGATGGCGTTATCGTCGGTCAGAGTATATACAACCTTCACGTTGAGTGTGCCTGGGAATCCTTCGTTACCGTCGGGGTCAACTAGAGTGAGTTCGAGTCGATTGCTGTCTTGCTTGGCATCCCACACCTTTTTGTCATAGCCAATGAGACCGCCATGCAAGCAATGTGGTCCATTGTTTATGGGAAGGGTGTATTCAACACCATCGATAGAGAACTTTCCGTAGCCAATGCGGTTTCCGTAGCGGCCTATTAGCGCCCCGAAGTTGCCGCTATCGGCAAGATAATTAGCGATGCTGTCGTGACCCAGTTCCACGTCGGTGAGTTTACCATTGCGATCGGGTACCATGAGGCTCACGATGCGTCCGCCATAGTTGGTGATGCATGCCTCCACGCC
>JAGCRW010000005.1 GCA_017964485.1 Muribaculaceae bacterium
CACACCTGAGGGCATGCCATCAACCACGCCGCCAATAGCCGGACCATGTGACTCGCCAAACGATGTGAGACTGAACAAGTTGCCTATTCTATTCTTGTGTGCCATAATCAGTCCTCCGTTTCTTTAATCAAATCACACACAGTTGCTCCAACAAAATCGACAAGTGCCTGAGGAGCAATCTTCAACTGCAAGCCGCGCATACCGGCGCTTACAAATATCTTGTCAAACAGCAAACAAGTCTCGTGGATAAAAGTTGGGAACGGTTTCTTCATGCCAATAGGCGAACACCCGCCACGAATGTAGCCAGTAGTCGCCAACAAATCTTTCATGGCGATTAAATCAACCTTCTTGTTGCCACTGAGTTTGGCTGCTTTCTTCAGGTCAACCTCATGGTCTCCAGGCACAACGCACACAAAGTGCTTGGTCTTCTCGCCAAAGAGAACCAAAGTCTTGAAAACCTGATTGATATCCTCCCCTATTGTAGCGGCAAGATGCCCTGCCGAAAGATCATTCTCATCAACCTCATAAGCAATGAGTTCGTAAGGCACCTTAGCCCTGTCGAGCAGCCTTGCGGCATTAGTTTTTTGTTGCTTTTTCATAATACAACTTATTTCTTGATGACAAAGATAGTAAATAGTTGTCAGTTATCTGTAATCAGTTATCAGTTTTTTTAGAATACTAAAGAAACACTATAGTAAGTTTTGTTTTTTTAGCACTTTGGATAGAGTCATATATATAAAGATGTGTAAATTTGCAGCGTGAAAAAGATATATTCTCACATAATGCTACTGCTGGTGATTGTCGTAATGACGGCAACCACAGTTGTTGCACACGCCCAACAGGCAACACCTGACCACACTTTGGCAGCCATTGAATCGATGCCTCGCAACAAGGCAATCAGCAAGATGACTAACTGGCTTGATGCCACAGCACAAGCAGGCAAAAAAGAATATAAAAACTTGATTGCCAGTCTCGAAGAAATGCTATCAGAGCCCACATGGAACTATCATAACGAAGAGCTTTTTGCTCTGGTAATGGAGCATGCTGCCACAGCAAGCTGCTTTAGCGACAACGAGAAATTGCGCCCAAGAATGATGCTTGAGGTCACTCGCAAGAACGCTCCAGGCAATGTTGCTAATGACATTAACTATGAGACTATTGACGGCACTCGTTGTAAATTGAGCGAGATTTCCACCAACTACACATTAATATATTTCAACGACCACGAATGCCTTTCATGCGCAAAAGTGAAAGAACGCCTCGACACCTGCACAACACTCAAGAACATGGTAAGCGACAGCACATTGACTGTTATTGGCATCTACCCCTACGATAATGTGGAGGAATGGCATCTAGAGCCCTTTCCTAGCTACATCATCAACGGCTGGGACTACAATCAAGAAGTTGAAGGTCAACAGACTTACGACCTGATGACTATGCCCATGTTCTATCTTCTTGACCGCGAGAAGCGGGTGATACTCAAGAACGAGGCAAGTCTCAACCGTGTGCTCAAATCTATGACTGCACTTAAAGGGCTAGAAAACAGCGACATCGAGACGAAACTCGATGCCGTGTGGTAGTTTCTAAACATATCTCGCAAATGCCGCAAATTTCGCGAGATGTTTATTCTAGCTAAAGATCGCTAAAGGTCTCACGCGAAGAACAGATTCACGCTAATTATCACTATTTTTGATGCTTATTACTAGGTAATTAGTAGCGTCTTTAGGCACTTTGAATGCTTGTGCAGCACGACAGCCAATCACCCACAGAATTTCCCCGTCGGCTTCAAGAAGCCAGGTCTCATTTTTCTCTTTTTCAGAGAGTTTGAGGTCGGTGAACAAGTCACTTATGAGTTTGCTGCCGTTCATTCCGAAAGGTTTGAAGCGGTCGCCTTCTCGCCAATGACGCAGTAGCACTTCAGAGCACTGAAAAATCTCATTACTGAACGCCACTCTATTCTTGCCATCGACAATAGAAGGTGAAAATGGCTTGCTCTCTACATGGCTTATTTCCAAAACAATAGGCTCCACAATCGCATCATTCTCCAAATTTACCACATAGACATTCTCATCACGTTGCTGAAATGGTAAAACGTCAATAGTTACTCGATTTATGGTCACTTTATAGCTCGGTGAAATAAAATGCCTTCCCACAGCGCTTGTGAGCATATCGGCGCACTGTTCACGATTGAAGCCCAGCGGTTTGAGGATTTCATAGAGCAGCATTTGGCGGTTGTCGAAACTGTTCAAAATCTCAAGATCAATAACGAGAGAGTCGCCATCTCGGTCACTCACAATATTGCGCATCACTCCTACGCTCTCACGATACAACTCATTGCACTGTCGCATATTATCTATCGTGGTGAGCAATGCATCTTTTGCTCCATCAAACTCCTCATATATAGCCGGCAAAACAATGTTGCGCAAGCGATTGCGTTTAGCGTCATTCTCAAGGTTGGTGCTGTCGGTCACATATTCCTGCCCTATCTCGACAAGCCATTCAAGAATCTCGGCACGCGACACACATAGCAACGGCCTCACCACAGCTCCATTGCGAGGTTTCATGCCAGTAAGCCCTGCTATGCCTGTGCCACGCAAAGCGTTGAGGAAGAACGTCTCGATGTTGTCATCGTTGTGATGGGCTACAGCGATGCAATCGCAGTCATATTCTTGACGCAACTCGTCAAACCACGCATACCGCAACTCGCGACACGCCATCTCCATCGACACGCCGTGCTTAGTCATATAGATAGGAACATCAAAATGCTTCACATCAAGAGGTACACCAAGTTTTTGGCACAATTCTGTGACAAATCTCTCGTCGCGATTGCTCTCGTCACCCCGCAAGTGAAAGTTGCAGTGGGCGGCACGGCAGTTGTAGCCCAGTTCAAGCAGAAAACGCAACAGCGCAACAGAGTCGGCACCGCCACTCAGCGCCACGAGTACAGGCTTCGACTCCTCTATAAGCGAGCCGTTGTCGATGAAGCTCTTTACCTTATTTATTAACTGTTCTTCCATCTATAAAAAAAGGATGTGACACTGAAGGACACACCCCTTTTTCAATTATTACTAACATAAAAATAACATCAAGGGATAAGGTTATGACTGCGGAACACCTTTTGAATCTTCTCCAAAGCGAAAGTCACTTGTTCGCGAGTGTGGGTAGCCATCAGGCTGAAGCGGATGAGAGTGTCATTAGGAGCAACAGCTGGCGACACCACAGGATTAACGAAGATACCCTCGTCAAGCAACTCACGAGTGATAAGGAATGTGAGGTTGTTGTCGCGGATGAAGAGCGGGATAATTGGAGTCTCGGTGTGACCAATCTCACATCCCATCTGGCGGAAGCCCTCAAGAGCATAGTGGGTGTTCTCCCACAGGCGCTCCTGGCGCTCAGGCTCAGCAATCATAATGTCGAGAGCGGCACTCACGGCAGCAGTAGCAGCAGGAGTGATGCTCGCTGTGAAGATATAACTGCGACTGTGGTGACGCAGGTAGTTGGTAATCACCTCGTCGGTAGCAATGAAGCCACCAAGAGAGGCAAACGACTTGCTGAAGGTTCCCATGATTAAGTCAACCTCATCGGTAAGGCCAAAATGGTCACACACGCCACGTCCGCCATTGCCAAACACGCCGATGCCATGAGCCTCGTCAACCATGATGCTGGCGTCATATTTATGTGCCAAGTCAACGATGTCAGGAAGTTTGCAGACATCACCTTCCATAGAGAAAACGCCATCGGTGACGATGAGTTTCACCTTGTCAGGATTGCACTTCTGCAACTGCGCCTCGAGCGAGGCCATATCATTATGCTTATACTTGAGTGACTGAGAGAACGACAAGCGACGGCCCTCAATGATTGAGGCGTGGTCTTGCTCGTCCCAAAGGATATAGTCCTCACGGCCTGTCAGGCACGACACAACGCCCAGATTCACCTCGAAACCTGTGCTATAAATCATCGCGTCTTCCTTGCCAGCATAAGCGGCAAGCTTTTTCTCAAGGTCTTTGTGAATGTCAAGAGTACCGTTAAGGAATGGCGAGCCAGCCATACCAGTGCCATACTTCTTTGTAGCCTCAATAGCTGCTTCACGCACGCGTGAGTCAGTAACGAGACCAGAATAGCAGTTGGAGCCGAACATGAGCACCTTCTTGCCATTGATGATGACCTCGGTGTCCTGCTCGCTAGAGATGGCTCGGAAATAAGGATAAATGCCTGCTGCTTTGGCCTTTTGAGGCTCAGTGTAGCTTGCCAGCTTCTGTTGTAGTAGCTTCATAAAATCTTCTTATTGCGGTAGTATTAATATTATTACCTATTGTTTCAGCCTGCAAAATTACAAAAAAAATTGTTATAACTATAAAATTCCTTAATCTTTTGATGTAAAAAAGTATTAACGAGGCTTGAAGCAATGCATAATTCATAATTCATAATGCACAATGCTAATTTCGGACGAAAGCATAAACCGTGATTTTTTAATATTTCACACCCCAGGTGTCATACACTATTTTTGTGTAAATTTTATTGTTTTATTTAAAGAAATACTACCATGAAAAAGAAAAATAAGAAACACAACGACTTTGTCAAATTCATTATATGCAAATGTGGTGATTACCAGCCGTCTAAGGCTCGCAGGTGTGAGAAAAACAAAATCCTGAGTGAGAAAAACAACATGCAAGGTGTGAGAAAAACAACAACAAACAAGAATATATATAACAAGAATAAAAAAAATAATATTAAACACGCGTATGTGAAATTTTTGAATGACATTCTTTATGGTGGCATTGTCGTTGAGAGCTTCTTCAAGAACGAGGTCATAAGCCTCAACTACTGAAAAAAAAGACAACTAATAACAGATAACTGACAACTTTTTATTACCTTTGTAGCTGGATTTTTTAGAAGAAAATGGATTTCAAGTTACATTCGCAATATGAGCCCACCGGGGACCAACCGCAGGCTATTAAAGAGCTTGTGGATGGAGTGAACAGCGGTCTTCCGTGCCAAACGCTGCTCGGCGTTACTGGTTCGGGAAAGACGTTCACGATGGCCAATGTTATTGCACAGACCAACCGCCCTACCCTCGTGCTGTCGCATAACAAAACCCTTGCGGCTCAGCTCTATGCCGAGTTCAAGTCGTTCTTCCCCGAGAACTCGGTGCAGTATTTTGTATCCTACTATGACTACTATCAGCCCGAGGCCTACCTGCCATCGGTCGACAAATACATTGAGAAAGATCTCGCCATCAACAAGGAGATTGACCGCCTGCGCCTTGCCACCGTCACCGCCCTGCTCTCTGGCCGTCGCGATGTGATAGTGGTGTCGAGCGTGTCGTGCCTTTATGGCATGGGCAACCCCGAGAACATAGAGGCTAATATCGTGCGACTAAAGGTGGGCGACCGCATAGGGCGTGACGTATTTTTGCGCCGACTCGTCGATGCACTCTATTCTCGCAACGAGTATGAACTCTCAATGGGCACTTTCAGGGTAAAAGGCGACACCGTAGATGTGATGATTGCCGATACCGACGCAGTTCTGCGCGTCATCTTCTGGGGCGACGAGGTTGAGAGCATGGAGCTTCTCGACCCACTGACAATGCTCCCTCGCGAGAACGTGGAAGGCTTTAACATCTACCCTGCCAACATCTTTGTGACCAGCAAGGAGAGCATGGCAAACGCCCTGGGAAAGATTGATGTCGACTTAGGCACGCAGGTTGATATGTTCTACCGCGAAGGCCGCCCAGTAGAGGCCAAACGGCTATATGAACGCGTGACCTACGACTTGGAGATGATTCGCGAAGTGGGCTACTGCTCGGGCATAGAGAACTATTCCCGCTACTTTGACGGCCGTGAGCCTGGCGCTCGCCCTTACTGTCTGCTCGACTACCTGCCTAAAGACTTCCTCACCATCATCGACGAGAGCCACGCCACAGTGCCTCAGGTAAGAGCGATGTATGGCGGCGACCGTTCCCGCAAAGACACGCTTGTGAACTATGGCTTCCGCCTAGATGCTGCCCGCGACAATAGACCTTTGACATTCACAGAGTTTGAGGCATTGACTAACCAGACAATCTACGTTAGCGCCACACCTGCCGACTATGAGTTGGAGCGTTGTGAAGGCATCGTCACAGAGCAGATTCTTCGCCCTACAGGTCTTCTAGACCCAAAGATTACTGTGCGCCCCTCGCTTGGGCAAATTGATGACCTCATCCACGAGATTGAACTGCGCGTGGAAAACGGCGAGCGAGTACTGGTGACTACCCTCACCAAACGTATGGCAGAGGAGCTTAACAACTACTTAGCAAAAATCGACATCAAGTGCGCCTATATGCACAGCGATGTAGAGACTATGGACCGCATACAAATCATTGACGACCTGCGACTTGGAGTAATTGACGTGCTGGTGGGAGTAAACCTGCTGCGCGAAGGTCTTGACCTGCCAGAGGTATCGCTAGTAGCAATTCTCGATGCCGATAAGGAAGGCTTCCTGCGCTCACACCGAGCATTGACTCAAACGGCAGGTCGTGCCGCAAGAAACCTGAACGGCGAAGTGATCATGTATGCCGACAAAATCACCGACTCGATGCAGCGCACCATCGACGAGACTGAGCGCCGCCGCACAATGCAACTCAAGTACAACGAAGAGCATGGCATAACGCCTCAGGCTATCGTCAAGGCACGCAACGCCATCATTGGTGTTGACACCAACATGAGCGCGAGCGATGAGACACGCCAGCATGCACGACGCTACGAGAGCAACGTGGTGGATATGTCATCACTCAAGAATCAAGTGGAGGCAGAGTTTGACCACACAGCCGGCATCGCTGCCGACCCAGTGATTGCCTACATGAAGCCGCAAGACCTGGAGAAGACCATCGAATATCTTAAGGCCCAGATGGTGGCTGCTGCCAAAAATATGGAATTCCTCGCCGCCGCCCAATACCGCGACGAGATTCTCAAATTGCAGAATAAATTAGAGAACAGCATTGGCAAATAATAGTCGGCATATTGAAGGACAATGGCTGCCCACAACCAAGAAAGAGATTGAGCATCTAGGGTGGGAGCACATCGACGTGATACTCTTCACGGGCGATGCCTACATTGACCACCCTTCGATGGGCACGGCAGTGATTGGGCGCACCCTTGAGGCGCATGGCTACAAAGTGGCTGTAGTGCCGCAACCCAACTGGCGTGACGATCTACGCGACTTCAAGAAACTAGGCAAGCCACGGCTGTTCTTTGGCGTGTCGGCTGGTGCGATGGACTCAATGGTGAACCACTACACCGCCAACCGCCGTCGGCGAAGCGACGATGCCTACACCCCCGACGGTCGCGCCGGTGCCCGCCCCGACTATCCAACCATTGTCTATAGCGAAATCCTCCAAAAACTGTTCCCCGATGTGCCAGTGGTGGCTGGTGGTATCGAGGCATCACTACGGCGACTGTCGCACTACGACTACTGGCAAGACCGCCTGATGCCTTCGATTATGGACTCAGCGCCAGTCGATATTATCACCTACGACATGGGCGAACTCGCCACGATTGCCATTGCCGACGCGTTAAGCGCTGGAGCAAAGATTGATGATTTGACCGATATTCCTCAGACCGTTGTTCGTCGCCCGCTGAGCGAAGTTCCCGCTGAAAATGATGAGGAGAATATTGTCTTGCACTCTTTTGCCCAATGCCAGGCGAGCAAGCGTTGCCAAGCCGAGAATTTCAAGAATATTGAGATAGAAAGCAACCGTTGGCATGGTCACACACTGTGGCAAGCAACTGGTGACGTGGCCATTAAGGTTAACCCTATGAATCCGCCCATGACTACCAATCAGGTAGATGCTTCGTTCGATTTGCCATATACCCGCCTTCCTCATCCACGCTATCGTGGCAAGCGCATTCCTGCCTACGAGATGATACGCCACTCGGTGTGCATGCACCGCGGCTGCTTTGGCGGCTGCGCCTTCTGCACCATCAGCGCGCATCAAGGCAAATTTATCGCCTCACGCAGCAAGAAGTCGATAATGCGCGAAGTGAAACAAGTGACGCAGATGGAAGATTTCAAGGGCTATATCAGCGACCTGGGCGGTCCAAGCGCCAACATGTACGCCATGCACGGCCACGATCTAGAGCGATGCAAACGATGCACCCGCCCCTCATGTCTGCATCCCAAGCCCTGCCTTAACCTCAACAACGACCACCGTCCACTGCTCGAAATCTACCACAGCGTAGATGCACTGCCACAGGTCAAGAAGTCGTTCATTGGCAGCGGAGTGCGCTATGACTTGTCGATGCACCGTTGCGGTGACCAAGAGATTGACAAGGCCAATGCCCAGTACAACGAAGAACTCATCCGTTTTCATGTCTCAGGTCGCTTAAAGGTGGCACCCGAGCACACCAGCGACGAAGTGCTGAACGTGATGCGCAAACCGTCATTCTCGCAGTTTGTGCAATTCAAGCGCATTTTCGACCGAGTGAATGCCAAATATCATCTTAATCAACAACTTATACCCTATTTCATCTCCTCCCATCCCGCATGCCACGAGATGGACATGGCAGAGCTTGCCGCGCTCACTAAAGAACTGAATTTCCACCTCGAACAAGTCCAAGACTTCACCCCTACTCCCATGACCGTAGCAACCGAGGCGTTTTACACAGGTTTCCACCCCTACACCTTAAAACCCATCTACACGGCCCACAGCAAAGAGGAAAAACTCGCCCAGCGCAAATATTTCTTCTGGTACGACAAGCAGTACAAGAACGACATCATCAAGTCGCTCAAAAAGATGCACCGCAGGGACCTGATAGAGAAACTTTATCCTAAAAAACTATGACACTTGACGAACTGAAATTCAATAGCGATGCCAAGGACATTAGAGTGATACAAACACAACGTGGCGAGGTGAATGCCACTAACTCATTCTCGCAATGGAACCTTTGCCATTACACTGGTGATGAAGCGCAGCATGTGTTTGAATCACGATTAGAACTATGCAGGCAACTAGGCATTGACTATGACCACTTGATTATGCCTCGGCAGGTTCACTCCTGTCGTGTGACAGCTTTTGATGAGAAATTAGTCGCTTCGCCGAGTCGAATCAGAAAACTGATGCTCGATGATGTAGATGCGCTAGTAACCACGGTACCTGGCGTGTGCATCGGTGTCAATACTGCCGATTGCGTCCCAATCGCTTTGACCGACCCAACGAATGGCGTCATCGCAATTGCCCATGCGGGATGGAGAGGAACTGTTGGGCGCATTGCCGAAGACACCGTCAAAGTGATGGAAGCCGTGGGTGCAAAAATCAGCAACATCCTTGCCACGATGGGCGTGAGCATCTGCCAAGACTGCTTCGAAGTTGGCGACGAGGTAGTTAAGGCATTTGAAGACGCTGGCTTTGACATGTCACTCATAATGCATCGCAACGCAAGTACTGGCAAGGCACACATCAACCTGCAAGAGGCAAACCGACAAGTGCTTATAGCCGCAGGCGTGCCACCAAGCAACATCACTCTCCCCGAGCACTGCAGCCGCTGCGAGAGTGATCGCTACTTCTCGGCCCGCCGCCTTGGCATCAACAGCGGCAGAACATTTACTGGAATCGTAAAGTACAATGTATAATACCTTCTCGTGATCTTGTTTATAAAAAAGTTCTCGCAAAATTTGTGCAAGCTAAGTGCAGCACCATGCTTGCATGAGTGTTGCCGAAGCGCAGCCAAATTTATCCAAATGCCGCAAAATCGCAAATGGTTTGTACAGGTTAGTCTACACATGGAATCAAGAATAAAAAAAACTACAACTTTTTTGCTTATAACTGAAATCTTTTCACTAACTTTGCAAAAACATAAACAAACGACAAATAGTCTACTAAAAAATATATACATTTTCTCATCAAATATTAACTAATTAATTTTTATTATTATGAAGAAATTTTTATCAATTTTACTGGCAGTACTGGTGTTAGGTGCTTGCGCCACAGTTACTGTAGATGCCAAGAAAAAGTCATCTAAGAAAAAGGCTCGCACAACAAAAGTGGTGAAAAGAGACTTGGTAAGAACTTACTGCAAGACTGTTGAATTCAGCAATGTTCGTTCGGGACCAAGTATGGACTGTCCTGTTGTAGAGACTCTGCAAAAAGGGCACGTGGTTTTCGTTGTTCAACAAGAAGGCGAATGGTACTACATCAACATGTACCCTGGACAAGAAATAGAAGGAACACAGTATGGCTGGACCCACCGCAAAAACCTGCGCTACCATGCGCCCGATGATGGTGTGAACTAACCAGCTAGAGAACTGGAAAATGACAAAAACAAATACTTGAAAATCCTACCAGCAGGCTATAAAAACGAGCCTGCTGGTTCTTTTTTCTCGAAATACTTATGAAATAAAAAAGAATATAAAAATGATTTGGGAGATTGAGCAGAAATTGCTAATTTTGTAGTTTGAATTGCTGGCGGACGCAATTAAATACTTTTGCCATGTTTCTCGTCAGCTTGTTGGCTTGATTATATGACTTATTGTCTTCTACTTTACAAAATATAAACTCTATGACAACAGCTATTTATACACTCACTTCGCAGTTGCATGATGCTGCC
>JAGCRW010000084.1 GCA_017964485.1 Muribaculaceae bacterium
CGCAATTGAGCGAATTGTCCTGTGGTGTAACGGTAGCACACCGGATTCTGGTTCCGTTTGCGTGGGTTCGAATCCTACCAGGACAACCAATGAGAGTGGCCACAAGCGGTCACTTTCTTTTTGAAAAATTATTATTAACCGCGGTGATTCTCAGAGTAGTATCTGCCGCACAAAACAAAACTTATTAAACATGGCAACAAAAATCAGACTGCAACGTCATGGTCGCAAAGACTATCCGTTCTATCCAATTGTCATCGCCGATAGCAGGGCACCACGAGATGGTAGATTTATTGAAAGGATTGGTTCGTATAACCCAAACACTAATCCTGCTACAGTAAGTTTGAATTTCGAGAGAGCTCTTTATTGGATCAACGTTGGCGCAATCCCAACCGACACCGTTCGCAACATCCTCTCGCGTGAGGGCGTTATGCTGATGAAGCACCTCCAGGGCGGCGTGAAGAAGGGCGCTTTCAGCCAGGAAGAGGCTCAGAAACGTTTCGATGCTTGGAAGGCCGAGAAGAACGCTAAGCTCGAGGCTGTAAGAAACAATGAACGTGAAAGCAAGAAGGCCGCTAGCAAGCAGCGTCTTGAGGACGAGGTTAAGAAGAACGAGGCTAAGGCTGAGGCCGTAGCTCAGAAGCGCGCCGAGATCGCTGCCGCTAAGGCTGAGGCCGAGGCTCAAGCAGCTGCCGAGGCACAGGCCGCTGAGGAAGCTGCAAAGGCTGCCGACGAGGCTCCCGCCGAGGAAGCTCCCGCCGCTGAGTAACACTCCGGCACGCCACAATGCCTGTGGCACTTCTTTGTGATTAACTTATAGGAAAACTCCCTGTTGGCACACGCCAGCAGGGAGTTTTCAGTTTAGAGACAGGTCCGACAGGTCCGACAGGTCAGATAATATAATCCCACCAGCAGGTTAATGGTTTTTAAAAACCTTTGTGAGAAAGATAATTTATTCTAAATGGACCAAAATGAACTGAATTTGTATACAAATGCTCTTAATCTCGCTCAAAACCTTGATTTTAATATCTTGTAGGTCACAATCTTTATACTTATTTTTGCAAAAAAATCGGCTCACAATGACGATAGTTTGAAAGTTTTCACTATATTTGCAAGTCCAAGTGCTTCGGCACTTATGGCGGCAAAATATCATCAGGAGCCACAGTTGCTTCGCCTTGTCAAAATAAATCTGGAAAATTTATAAGTAGTAAGGGCGACGCGCTGAACTAGGTTTTCCTGCCTAACGGCATTTGGGCAGTTGCACACCAGTCTGTGGTGATGCAGCGCCATAGCTACAGGTGTGAGCCGATTTTCTATTACTACAGGTTTTCCAGAGCCTTTTTGACAAAAGAAAGTCATCAAGGCTCACACTTTGTGTGCCTTCTTGAAGACAATTAAAGACAAAAATTTTTGCGGATAATAATCCTTATTAAAGACAAAACCGCGCCACAGAGTGTATCAAACTATTAAAAACCAATAATATAACGAAAATATAAACCGAGAACACAATAGGAGGAAGCCGAAAATCCTGAAAAGAGAGTAGGCAAGAATTCAGAACAAAAAAAACAGTATTTAAATGAAAGCTTATTTAGTTAGAGCCCCGCGTTGGATGGGAGAGATACCTGAGGGTTTTGTTCTCCAAGTAGTATCAAGAAATACAGGTGGACCCCAAGCCGATGAGATCGAAGCGGCATTAAAGAGAGCCGGCTTTACCGACAGCATGAGCCTAAGCTATCGCTCGCCTGGAAACTGGCAAATCAAAGAGATGAGAATGTAATAATCATTCTTAACACCAATTATGTTTCCCAAGACTCAAACATTAACTAGGCAATGCATATATCTGCAATCATGTCAATTTGCAGACACATCAGATTGTATAGATAACATTTTAGGCTGTATGATGGCTCAACGGAGTTCAGAGACATATAAAAGTAAAAAATCGTACAAGGAAGAAGCCGAAAATCCTGAAAAGAGTAGGCAAAAATTTTAAATCCTTAAAAAATGAAGAAGTATCAAAAACCAAAAATGGTGGCAAAGAACGCTCCTACTGGATCTTATGCCGCTGGATGTGGCGCTGAACGTCGTAACAACAGAATCAATTGCGACGAATGTGAGCGAGTTATGTAATTAACTTAAAAGAGTGTGTCATCATTTCTGACACACTCTTTGTCTTGAACATTGACAAGATGGAAAATACATCTAGCTATAATGACAAATACAAAGACAGAGAAAGCAATAAAGAACAAGAACACCAAAACGATTCTAATTCTCTATTCTTACAACTTCATGAACAATATGCGATTAATAACAACGCAAATCTGAGTAGTGTTATTACAATAATTGTTGCAGCTATTGCAGTGATAGGAGTTTATGGTTATGTTTTTGTGCATTCAACTTTGAATTTTACTGATTTCGGAAATCTATATGATTCATGTGCAGAATTATATTCGTTAGAAGTTTTGCTGCTAAGTAGTTTGACATCTATTTTGATTGTTCTAATTTTGATTTGCGTCTGTTTTTATCAAGGTGTAGCACAACGTAAAGAACAATTCATAATACATGCCATAAGAAGTAAGATATCAAGCAAATTATTAGAAATATTGCCTAATGGATATAATCCTTTTTTTAAGTTTAGTTAAACATTGTGCAAGGGCTATATGGTGAAATAATTAGATTTTTTATGTGTACAATTTTGTTTATTGTATTTACAACTGTCTGGAAATTGGCACATCATATTTATATCAATTATTCACATGGTCCAAATTGGTTCTTTATTACCGAAGCATTTATAGTTTTATCAACACTAGGTTTTGCCATATTGTTGACTTATCAATATTGTATGCACCAAATATATACATACATAGAACGACAAGTTGAGTATGGAGAATACCTTAAATCAGATGAACTAAACCTTCTTTTGGGTGAGTTCAGTAAGTCAAGACAGAAAAAGATATTTATCAAAAAATCATGTATTATCAAAAAATACAACAAAATTAGAAACAATGTTAATTCGTCAAAGTAAAAATAGTTTTATCCGCATCTATGATGACGGACTATTAGGTTATATAACCAATCAATTAACTAGGCATGACCGTAGTTATAATGAGAGTGGAGCAGATTTTTTAGCTCAAATCTCAAGAGAGCCCAAGTCGATAGATGATATAGTTAATAACTTAAAAAAGATTTATGATATTGATACAGAAACAATCCGAAATGATTTTATAGAATTTGCTCAAGATCTAGCAGAGCATAAATTTATTGTTATAGGTGAAACTGCCGCAGATCTTGATAATCAAGATTTGGATTTTTCATATTCAATGGAGAACCCCAAAACATTAATAGATGACTTTACACAAAACACAAAAGAAGAACCAGACAAAACAACACAAGATTATTTATTGCAACACGATCGTGAAAAACCTCGTTTAGCAGGACTACAGTTTGAGCTAACTAGTCGGTGCAACGAGAGGTGCATCCATTGCTATATCCCAAACGGTAAAAAGAATACTGGTTTTGATTTGACATTTGACCAATTTAAATTTATTATAGACCAATTTGTTGATATGGGGGGTATCCATGTCATCCTTTCTGGAGGAGAGGCTTTATTAAACAAAGATATAACAAAAATTCTTTGTTATTGTAGAGAGAAAGACCTGCAAATCTCATTATTGACCAATTTGATTTCACTTACAGACCAACAAATCAGTGTAATCAAAGATGTGAACGTGTCAATTATACAAGTTTCTCTCTACAGTATGAATCCTGAAATCCACGACACCATTACAACAGTAAAAGGCTCTTGGCAACGCACAAAAGATGCAATAGAGAAACTTCATAAAGCTGAGATTCCAGTACAGATTTCATGTCCTGTGATGAAAGCAAACAAAGATGGATATGCCGACGTTATGAGTTATGCACAAGGAATGAGGATGAAATCAACGACCGATTATATCATGATGGCTCAAGCCGACTTAAACACTTGTAACCTTGCCAATCGTCTCTCACTTAAAGAAACCGAACAAGTAATTCAGGATATTATCGATTATGATAGAGATTACTTAGAAGAAACTCTAAAACTAGAACCATACTCAAGCATTCCCGAAGAAGAGTTCGCAGAGATGCCTCTTTGTGGGGCTGGTATAAATAGCTTATGCGTCACAGTAAACGGTGACATTTATCCTTGCGCTGGTTGGCAAGCATTTGTTGTTGGCAATGTCTTTAAACAATCATTGAAAGAGATTTGGGAGAAATCGCCAAAACTTGCTGAAATTCGCAAAGTAAAACGTAAAGATTTTCCTAAATGCTTGACCTGTGACGCTCGCGATTACTGCGCAATGTGCCTTGTTCGCAACTTCAATGAAAGTGGTGGTGACATGTTCAAAACCAATCAACACTTTTGTGATGTAGCTTTTTTGAACAAACGCTTAGTTGAAGAATTCAAAGAGAACACATCATGTAAATAGTAGTTGCAATTGTTAATCGACACTCACATCCACGTGGGTCAATTCTATGACCTATATCATTCGCCAGCTGAGATTGCTCGGCTGGCGGATGATGTTGGTATTGATTATCTTGCTGTCTCCTCAACCACGATGTGTGAGGAGAATTACGAGAAAGTTGTTAGAGAGATTGAGGAACTGATAACGTTGCTTCGTGAGAGGGTTCTGACTACAATGTGGATTACACCATTTGGTTTAGAAGGCAGTATTGCATGGTTCTTAGAAAGTGACATCAAGTGGCGATGTCTTAAAGTCCACCCATTTCTTCACAAGAATGATTGGTCGCCCACTGGCAGCCAGTTTGCCGAAGTTATAGATATAGCAAGAGAACTGAAATTACCATTGATGATACATACTGGTGTTGATGAATGTTGTCGTTCAAGCAAGTATATATCTCTTATATCTTCAAATCCCGATATAACTTTTATTTTGGCTCATGGCCAGCCACATGAAGATGCGCTAATGGTGTTGAATAATTGTAACAACGCATTTGTTGACAGTGCTTTTATGGATATTGACGAGATGGTCGATTTTGTAAATTGTGGGTTCGCCAATCGCTTGTTGTGGGGTACGGATATGATGATTCCAAGTCGTTTTTTGCCAAAGCAAGATATGGTATGTTATTACAAATCAAAATTGGCCTCTTTTAAAAAAAGTGTTTCTATTCAAGATTATGAGCAAGTTACGTTCAAGAATGCTATGAGGGTTTTTAGAATGTAACCAACAATTTTAAAAAACACAAAATACTGATAATTGAATTATGGCAAGGTGGACTAGAGTGGTTTATTTACCTAAGACTGATGCTGATAACAACTCTACTAATGAGGAGTTTTCAGATAACAGTCATGATTTTTTTAGAGATTTCGAAGAAGATGAATGTCAAGACAACGATGATATGTACTACGAATTTACAGCAAGCAGAATCTCGGGTGACGGGAATGCGGTGTTCCCCGATAAGTTGATAATCACTGACGATGGTGTTACCTACCGCAAGGGGCGGGTGATTGGCTACAAGGAGATTAAGATAAGGCATAGTGCCATAGGCAGTGTGTCGCTCGATAAGCATCTGCTCTTTGCCGACATAATCATTGAGACCAATGGAGGTCAGACCATAGTGGCGCGTGGCTTCTCGCGCAGCGATGCTAGCATGATTAGGGATTTGCTTGACTAATTCCCGATTGTTCACAATTTTGCGATATTAATCGATTGAAAGTGACGTCTCATAAATTGTTTGTAATTGTGGTTAATTGTTTGAAAAAAAGAGTTTTTTAGCTACCTTTGCACTGATTTATGAAGACTAGCCACAAAATATTGTTTGCGTTCTTGCTGCTTGGCGTGGTTGCTGGGGTGACGGTTGAGAGCCATGCTGCGGGGCGCATTAAGCGCATCAAGCAGGGCATTTTCCTCTACAGCAACTGGGACGCGCCATATCTTACCCTCGACACCTGCCTTGACATGACAGTGACACAAATCACTGTGCCCGAGGTGGTATCATGGTATGGCCGCGACTACCATGTCGCTGAGATAGGGCCGAATGCTTTTCGCGGATGTCGTAACCTCACAATGATTAACTTGACGAGAGCTGGTCTTCTTAAAGGAGCGTTGCTCGATTGTCCAAACATAAGGGTGATAAAGATTGACAGCAAAATTCCTCCTGAGCTTGGAAACAAGCACCCGTTCTATGGCAGCACATGGGATGAGGTAATAGAACCTTATCACACCCTCACTACCATTATCGTTGTTCCCGAGGGCAGCGAGGAGGCTTACCGCAAGGCGCCCGGGTGGAAGGAGTTTAAGCTAATCCAATCTCACATGCCTGATGGCAGCGAGCTTCATATGGATGAGATTGATATCCAAATCAATAATCTCGAAAGCCAGCTTCAGAGACTAGAGCAAGAAGCCAAACGCCTGCAAGAAGAGCTTGATGCTTTGAGAAAAGCAAAGCACTAGTATAGAGAAAGGAAATAACTATTAACTGAAATTCAGTCTATTGTGAGATAGAAATTCTTGATTTTATAGAGTTTTTCTATCATTTGGTTCTCATAGTTGCTGCAGTGCTCTTTCAGGGCATATTCTATCTCGGCGAGTTCTTTGCTGGTAAACTTGTTGCGGATGCTATTCATGTAGTCAGGAATTTTCCTCTCGCCAGTGAGGCATTGGAAGTGCCAATCCATCCATAGATATTCGGCATTGCTCAGGGTGTCGACATGCTCCTTGAGATGTGTGGCTGCATTAGCGGCGTCGATGATGCGTAGGCCCTCGCCGATGACATTGTTCACTAGTCGCTCTCGCTCATCAATGGCTTGTTGCACCTTGCGCAGCTGAGTGTTAGAGGCGTTGAGCGCTGCGATGGTGTCGTTCATGCCGCTCATGTGCTGGCGCATGCTGTCTTGCTTGAGCTGGCTCTGTTGCATATCACTGGCGGTCTTGCTCAAGACGTTTCGTAGTGAGTCAACCTGCTGGCGCGCTTTGTTGTCTTCCACTACCACTTTGTTGGCGTCTCTGCTGCCGAACTTGATAGCAAGAAGCGTGATGGTTGTTATAAGTGCTGCTGTTCCTAATGCCGCCAACCCCATGCTGATATTGCGCCGACGCGCTTTGCGGTGGGCAAGGTCATTCTTCAATTCATCAACGCTTTGGTATCGCTCATCGATAGGACGAATGCATTTCTCTGCCACCTTTTTGTAGTCTTTTCCTAGATTCATCTGCCTCAGCACTAGCCCCAGGCTGTAGATGTCGTTACGCACATCGGGCTGACTTGTGGAAGCTTGCTCGGGGGCCATATATTGCTTGGTGCCGGCAGGCTGCTTGAGGATGGCATGTGCATCGGTGTCGGCAAGTCCGAAGTCGATGATTTTCACGTTTTTGCCATTGGTGGTCACCATGATGTTGCTAGGTTTGATGTCGCGGTGCGCGATGCCCTGAGAATGGATGTGTGAGAGTGTGTCGAGAAGCTGCTCAGCTACGTGAAGGCGCTCATCGCGGGTGGTTTCGCCTTCTAGCCACTTTTTTAAGGTCACACCTTCTACCCATTCCATGACAATGCATTGTCCAAACGGCTCCACCGTTTCCATTCCTATCGTTTGTACCACGCCAGGATGTTGCAAGCGCATCATGATGTCAAACTCTTTGCGTAGCATCTCTTGGTAGATGAGCTTGTCACGGCTTTCATTGTTGAGCGACTTGAGCAGATACCACCTACCATAGCGCTTGGCGCGTGTGAAACGGTTCACGCCATGCGATTGCAATGCTTCGAGTTGCGTGAATTCCTTGCTCACGCCTTCAAAGCCGTTTTCTATATATCCAGAGATAGATGAGGTGTCGTCCATATCAGAGTCTATTAGGATTCTGGTCGCTCAAGTAGGTTGTAGTGGATTCCGCTGCGTTTGCCACACACATATCCTGTGGGAGGGCGGTCGGCTTGAACGAGGTTGTCGAGATAGAGTGGCTCGCCTTCTATCAACATTTCGCAGTTGAATGTGTCGCCAGCAGTGAGTTTGGAGTTCTGTGATGATTCAACCACAAAGTTCCCATTTCCCAGATGCCTGATGATAACGATGCGAGACGGTGCCCATGTGAGGCGCAGACGAGCATTGATGCCCAGTTCCTTGCTAGGGTGAAGAGATGCGCTCAGCACTGGTGCGCTGCTCTGCTCGTCGCCCTCGGTAAGCGATATCGCAAAGTGCGAGAAATCGTCATATCCCAGCTGCCGTGCAAGGGCGCTTAGTGAGCTGTTGCGAGGGGTGTTGGTGTTAGGGATGTATTGCCAGATGCGCTTAAGCGTTGTGGGTGACACATGCTCGCTGTATTTGTTGAGTTCATTGCTGAGCCAAATAAACTCGTTTGGGCTGTTGATTTTACGTCTGAACACGTCCTCAATTCGTTCACAAAGAATTTTGATTACCTCGCTTATGTCTTTCTTATTGTCTTTCATGTTGCAAATATAGCAAAAAGTTATCAGATTTTAGTAATCAGATAGTTGTTTTTTTGGTATATGCACAACAAATGCCGTCGTAATCTTTGTGATTACAACGGCTGTGTCTTTGAATGTCGCGTGCTGCCTCTCGGCGGCACGTCTGTTTACTGCCCTCTCGGGTTGTTCTTACTTGTAAACAGTGTCGCTAACGGTGAGGCTGTAACGTCCCTTAAGGCGGCGACGTGCAAGAACCTTGCGGCCATCGGCAGTGCGCATGCGGTGACGGAAGCCATGCTTGTTAGCTTTCTTACGGTTTGATGGTTGGAATGTACGTTTCATTTTATCTAAATATTTGTTTGTTTTCCGATTTCGGACTGCAAAATTAGTGCATTTTTTGAAAATAACAAAGAAAGTTGTGAAATTTAGTCTAATCTTTTTGCATTTTTTCTCAAATTACACTACTTTTGCACCTAAATTTGGTTTTTATAACGACTTATAGCCAGAAAATTTCACAAATTATATAACGAAAATTTTGATTTATGATTAACGCTCAAGACATCAAAAACGGAACCTGTATCCGTATGGACGGCAGACTTTATTTCTGCATCGAATTCCTTCATGTAAAACCAGGTAAGGGAAACACCTTTATGCGTACCAAACTGAAAGACGTGGTTGACGGCCGTGTGATAGAGCGTCGCTTCAACATTGGCGAGAAGCTTGAGGACGTGCGCGTGGAGCGCAGGCCTTATCAGTACCTGTATATGGATGGCAGTGACGCCATCTTCATGAACCAGGAGACCTATGAGCAGATTCCTATCCTCAAGGAGGTTATCACTGGCGCCGATTATATGAAAGAGGGCGACGTAGTGGAGGTTGTTACCGACGCTTCAACCGAGACCGTGCTCTATGCCGAGATGCCAGTTAAGACCGTGCTCGAGATCACTTACACTGAGCCAGGCCTTAAGGGCGACACTGCCACCAATACACTCAAGCCTGCTACCGTTGAGACTGGTGCTACCGTAAAAGTACCTCTGTTTATCAACACCGGCGAGAAGATTGAGGTTGACACTCGCGACGGCTCTTACGTAGGCCGCGTGCGCTAAAACCATTTACGCAACGATAATAAATCCCCAGGCAGTTTAATGCTTGGGGATTTTTGTTGGATAAAATGTGGGTGCTGATTTGCGCTACTTAATCACTAGCTTGCTGGGTTTGCGAGCCGATTCTGAGCGCATGATGTAGATGCCTTGTGGCAGGTAGATGAAGTCGTCGTTGTTGACCACGTCGATGTGCTTCACATGCTGGCCGCTGGTTGTGAAGATGTCAACGCCGTAATGCGGCTCGCTGCACTTGACGAGAACGCCGCCATTTGCTGGGATAAAGGCGATGGGCTTGTCTACTTCAACGCCATTAATTGCCGAGTAGGCGACAGTGATCACGTTGGATGGGGCAGAGGTGTAGCCTAAGCGGAAGCTCTGCACCGAATAGGTGTGAGTTTGGCCTGGCATGAGGTCGTCGAATAGGTAACTGTTCTCGTCAGTTGTGAACTGTTCGCTCGAGACGATGTTGTTGTGGTCATCATAGACGATGCGGTTCAATATGTAGTAATCTACAGTCTCGGGTGCTTCTTCCCAGCGTGCCACATAGTTCTGTCCTTCAATATCTGTAGCTGGCAGTGCGGTTAGAGTGCTTAAAGTGGGTACATCAACGCATTCCGCAAAGATGTCGGCGCCATAGCTGCCAGTTAGGCCTCCATCATAGATTAGCAATCGGCACTTGTGCGAGCCAATAGATGTAGGTCTGTAGGTTATTTGTAATGGGTAGCCTTCCTCGCTGTTTGCCACGTTGCGAGGAATGGTGCTCACGGGAATGCTGAACATCTTGTAATCGTCGCGGAAGAGCAATACTGAGAGGTTCTCCTTCAGATTCTTGCCCTTGACAAATACTGTCATGGTTAGTGTCTTGCCTAGAGCCACCTCGCCCATCTCAATCGCGGTTTCGGTGTTGGGTGTGATGAGCATGGGATCGCCTTGCGGCTCCTCACCACCTTCGCCAACGATAAACGCCTCTCCGGCATGGTCACCCCAAATATACTCGGCGAGCAAAGGATTGTCGATGAAAGGGTTACGGTTGTTCTGAACCTTATACACGGCATCGTTGCGCACTACCTCTTTTTCGCTCACGGGGTCTTGCCTTGACCACTTGAGCAGCAGATTGATAGACCATTGGTTGAGTGTGAGCCACGAGGAATTAGTTACCATGTAGGTGTATTTCCAGGTGTAGTCCTGATAACAGGTCGCCATATAGAAATATGTGCGTGCGAAGTCACCCTTGTACTCATCATCGGGCTCAAATACTGTGGAGCAGCCTCCACCTTGTCCCGCCATTGGAGTGCCCACTTTGGTGCAGCCGTTGTTGAAATATGCGGTTGATACCTCGCCAAGCGGGTAGTTGTTCTTCGCCAAGTTTGCATCGCCGTCGCTGGGGTAGAGGTGGTTGAGGTCGGTATAGGCATCAACCTGTGTTCCGCCCCACCAGCTCTTGGGAAATGAGTGCTCACGGTTCATGCCGCTCACCGCGCTTGAGCCGCGGAAGTAGCGTGTGATGTTACTGTACATATCCCACACTTGGCTGGGGTTATCAAGCCGGCAGTCGGTACTTTGAAAATAGTACCACAGACTGCTGTAAGTAACCACGGTGTGATTCTTGAGTAGTTGGTGTACTGCGTTTTTCAGGTCTTGTCCCCGCTTGCCGTCGATGCTGGAGTAATAACCAGTTGGCACATTTGCGTTAGCAACGAAGGCTACCAAAGCAGCAAGCAATAGAATGATGTTCTTAAGGTGTCTCATATTTTTTTTGGTGTTGATTCAATAAATGAATGGTTTTAGTATGGAATTTATTCAGGAAGAATCATGTAGTAAGGAGGATCAACTGTCTCAATAAAATCAAGTTGATTCTTGAAATCTTCCCATTGGGGGATCCCAAAATTGTCTTTGGACCCTTTAGGTACGTAAAGAATGCATTTGGATTTGTCGATCTCGTCAAAGACGTTCTTTCCCATCTTAACATTGCTCACATCCTCAATTTTGCAGATGATATATTCAAGATTATCCAAACCTTTGAATGCCCACTCGTCAATTGCTGTCACTCCGCTGCCAATAATCACTGATTTTATCTTCTTGTCGTGCAAGAAAGCGGCGTAGCCAATGCGCTTGACCGAGTTTGAAATGGTGACAGTTTCAAGGCTGTCGCAGCCACAGAAGGCCCGTTCACCAATACTTGTCACCGACTCAGGAATAACGACTTCTTTAATGCTCTTGCAGTAGAAGAAAGCCTGACTGCCGATTTTGGTTACCGATGTGGGAATGTCGGCCTTTTTTAAGTCGTAACATCCATAAAATGCTTCAGCTTCAATTGTGGCCACCGAATTAGGAATCTTGGTGTCTTTGCAACCTGCTACAAGTGTGTTGGTAGCGGTCTCAATGATAGCATTGCATTTATTGCGTGAATCATATTTCTTGTTTTTTTTCTCAACCTTAATCGAGTTCAAAGCCCTACAACTGCTGAAAGCTCCATCGCCGATACTGGAGACTGAGGCAGGTATTGTAATGGTCTCAATGCCGCTGCACTCATAGAAGGCTTTAGGGCCTATTTCTTTGAGTGTTGAGGGCAGGGTGATGGTTTTTAGACTTGTGCAGATGCTGAAAGCCGCCTCGCCAATCGATTCAAGTTTATTGCTAAATTCCACCTCTTCCATCCATCGGCATCCACTGAACGCCGACTTTTCAATTTTGGTCACCGAGTTTGGCAAATATATCGATTTTAGAGAACTGCTACTGAATGCCCACTGTCCAATGCTTTTCACTTTTGCAGGAATTAAGATGGAATTCAATCCACTCTCGGCAAACATATAATCGCTAATCTCGGTCAAATCGGGAGGCAAAACCACTTCTTTGAGTCTGGAACAATGGCTAAATGCTCCCATGCCGATGGTTGTTACGGTAGAAGGGATGCTAACTCTTTCAAGCTCGGTATTGCACATAAACGTCTCTCGATCAATAGCTGTGACTGTATAGCGCTTTCCATCATGATTGACTACTGAAGGAATGACGATATTGCCGATATATCCTTTCTCTTTTGGCGCAGGAGCGTCGTAAGCAAACATGATTAGGTGCTCATAGGTCATGGTGACGCTTTTGCCATCTTCATTATAATTGAAGCACAAACCGCCCTCTTTGAAGTCGTAGGCCATTGCCATGACAGGAATTATAGCAGTCAATAATCCAAGAAAAAATTTATTGAGACTATTCATGATGATGATGTTTTAAGAGTTATGAATGTGTTTTGATATTTTCATTTGCAAAGATAATATAAATTATTAGAAACATAAAAAATCCACTCTTTTTTTAGAGTGGATGTTAGATAGAAGGAGAGAGGGTGTGTTTACACGCAGCAATAATGCTTAGAATGGCGGTGCTTCCTCGTTGCTGTCGCGCAGGAAATCTGCGTTGCCTGTTGGCAGGTCATCGATTGGTGGCAGTGGAGCGCCAATGTTGGTTGGTGCTTCTGACTTCTCGCGGTTCATGCGCGACTCATACACCTGCTCGGGACCGTTAGGGCTTTCAATCTGTTCATCCCAGTTGTCGAAGCGAGCATACCTTGCGATAAACCTCATTTTGATGGTGCCAACCGAGCCACTGCGGTGCTTGGCGATGATAAACTCGGCGAGGCCGCGAATGTCGTTGCCCTCGCTGTCCTCGGTGGAGTGGCTATAGTATTCTGGGCGGTGGATGAAGCACACGATGTCGGCATCCTGCTCAATGGCGCCACTCTCGCGCAGGTCGCTCAATTGCGGGCGCTTGCCTTTGCGGTCATCACCACGCTGCTCCACGCTTCGGTTGAGCTGTGAGAGGGCGATGATGGGGATGTCGAGCTCCTTAGCGAGCTGCTTGAGCGAACGTGAGATGGTGCTAACCTCCTGCTCACGGCTTCCAAATCGCATTCCTGTTGCGTTCATCAGCTGCAAGTAGTCGATAATTATCATTTTCATGTCGTGCTCGCGCACCAGTCGGCGTGCTTTAGTGCGTAGCTCAAATATCGATAGCGACGGCGTGTCGTCAACATAGATTGGTGCCGAATAGAGCTGCTTCACGCGCGACATAAGCACGTCCCACTCCTGTTCGGTAAGCTGACCGCTCTTGATTTGCTCGCCCTTGATTTCGCACACGTTGCTGATGAGTCGGTTAACGAGCTGTATGTTTGACATCTCCAGCGAGAAAACTGCAATAGGGGTGTTGTAATCAACCGCCATATTCTTTGCCATTGAGAGCACCAGCGCGGTCTTTCCCATCGCTGGACGGGCAGCGATGATGATAAGGTCACTGTTCTGCCATCCTGAGGTCACCTTGTCGAGGTCGTGGTAACCTGTGGCGAGTCCGCTCAAGCCGCTCTTGCGGTTACTGGCGTCCTGAATCTTCTTGATGGCGTCGCTGATAATTGGGTCGATTTGAATCACATCGCGCTTGAGAGTGTTCTTCGACAGTTCGAAGAGCTTGCCTTCGGCCTCCTGCATCAGGTCATAGACATCAATAGAGTCGTCAAATGCGAGCGTGGAGATGTTGGAACTGAAGCTGATAAGCTCTCGCGCCAAGTATTTCTGCGCCACGATGCGGGCATGGTACTCAATGTTGGCGGCACTTGACACACGACCAGTGAGGTCAGAGATTCTTATTGCCCCTCCAGCCTCCTCGAGATGTCCGTCAAGTCGCAGCTGCTCGGTAACGGTGAGCATATCGATAGGGCGTTGTTTCACGCCTAGCGATACGATAGCCTCGAATATCAGTTGGTTGGCATGGTCATAGAAGCACTCAGGCTTGAGGATGTCGCTCACTACCGAGTAGGCGTCCTTCTCGAGCATGAGCGCTCCGAGCACGGCCTCCTCTATTGCCACATCTTGTGGCTGAGTCTTGCCAAGTTCGCTGAGCACCTCACTCTCGTGCTGAGGTTTCTTTCTGTTATAATTGCGGTTTTTTGATGATTTGCCTGTTTCAAATTCCATAGCAGTGTTTTGTTTTGTGAGTGCAAAGATAAAACACAATCGTCCATGCGCAATAATTTTTCTTGCCACTTTTATCAACAAGATGTTAACAAGCTCAAGTTTGTGGCTTAATTCGCTGTTTTTTTGTTTTTGTACTGAACGTTAAACTTTTTCTATTAATTTCAGTCATAAAAGTGTAAAATATTAACCATTTCGCCACGTTATTGTAATATATAGTGCTTTTTGGCGAGAATTACATAAATAAACATAATAATTATGCACCATTTTTTATCAAAATTCATTTTAATCCTCACAATTATGGGATTATTTTCATTTAATGCTCATGCTCAAGACGAGCCCGACTTCGACTATCCGGATAAGGTGTGCAAAGCTGCGCTCGCGCAGCTGAAGAAGGCACAGAAGAGTGGCGATGGTCAAATGATGGTCGATGCCCTCGTGCGTTTCTCAATTGCAAAAGGAAAGGTTACCCAGGAGTCGATGGACACTATCATCACTCAGATTGAGGACGTGAAGAAAAAAGAGAATCGTGCCGACTACAAGGCGATTCTCAACTACTTGGAGGCATGTGTCTTCAAAGATTATGTAGATGCCTACGGAGTTCGCGACCGTGAGAATGCTGTTGACGAGGCTCTTTCGAGTGATTATACTGAGTGGGACAACGAGCAGTTCAATAACAAAATCAAAGAACTGATTCGTGCCTCGCTTGCCGATGAGCAGTACCTCAAGCAATGCCCCATAGGCAATTATAGCAAAATTTTCATTGATGGCGACAAGATGGGTGCCGTGTATGTGCCCACGCTGTTTCAGGCATTGTGTGTCAACAGTATGAAACTGTTTGCCTATAAAGATGATGATGATTTTGAGAATGAACTTGAGCAGCGATGGCTAAGTTCTTGCCAGGAGGGAACTCCCGAATGGATGTATGTTGCATCAAAGACCAATGCTGTCAAAGACTATTTAGCCGAGTACCAGAAGTATAAGGACAACGAGCACAGCGCTTTGTTCCTGCTCAAAGGCTATCTCAAGGATCGTTATAGCGACTTGAAGGACTATGTCAACCGCTTTCCTAACTCTTATTACACTCCATCGGTTCAGAACAAGATTTATGAAATTGAGAGCCAGAGTGTGAGTTTACATTTTGATAAGCATTTGACCAATAGTGACTCTATTAAGATAGATGCATATTATAATAATGTGAATGATGTCGATGTGCGCATCTACCGCTTCCCCGACAACGTGTTTGAAGACTTAGAGAGAAGCTCAAGCAAGAAGTACACTCTCAAAGACTTGGAGTTTGTACGCTCTCACAAGCTGCATTGCCCGGGAGTGGTACCGTTCAGTAAAGATGTGGATGAGAAGTTGCCGCCATTGCCTTTTGGCAGGTATTTGATTGTGGCAGCGTTCACCAATCGTGAAGGCAAAGAGATCATTGATGCCGATGTTAGGACCTATGAGGCAGTTATCGTTCACAACCTCACCATGTTCAGCGCTGGCGGCGAGGGCTTTGATGATAAGGTGTTCACCGTTGATACTCGTTCAGGCAAGCCTCAGCAAGACGTGAATCTTAAAATTGTGAGTAGTTATAGCAACGGGAAGAATAATTCCTCGACTACTACCGACAAGGATGGAAGCGCAGTGCTGCCCAAAGAAAAGAATTACTACAACTATAACGTTACTGCAACCAAAGGCGACGACAAGTATTCTCCTGATATAGATATTAGGCCTTTCGTGAGCTCTGAGGCGCACACCAACGTCACGGCACGAGTTTTCACCGACCTGAATATCTATCGCCCAGGTGAGACTATGAAGTTTGCCGCAATTCTCCATATCATTACCAGTCAGGAGATGAGCCCTCTTGAGAACAAGCGGGTGCAGGTAATCCTTTATGATCCCAATCACAAGGCTGTAGATACGCTTGAGGTTGAGAGCGATGCCTTTGGACGCGTTCAGGGAGAGTTTAAGATTCCTACCGACCGTATGAACGGACAATTCAAGCTCTACTTCCGTACCGGCGAGAAGTTTAATGAGTATCTGAACTCTTATTCATTCAACGTGAGCGAGTACAAGGCTCCCACATTCACTGTGTCATTCCCCGACGCGCGACAAGTGTTCACCCGCAACCAACCCGTGAAAATCACGGGCAAGGCGTTAACCTATAGTGGCGTGCCTGTGCCAAACGCAGAGGTGAAGCTGCGACTTTATCGCAATGAATGGAGCTGGTGGTGGAGAATGTCAACTACACGTGGCGAGAACATAATCGACACAGTGATGACTACCAACAACAATGGTGAGTTTACACTGGAACTACCCGCCGAGGCTTTCAAGGAGAACCAGGCAAAATACTACTATTTCAACTATGTGCTCGACGCTCAGTGCACCAACGGCGCTGGCGAGTCGCAAGAGGGAAGCCACTGCTTCATCATTGGCGACCGCCGAGGCATAGAACTCTCGGGCAGCAAGGATTTCAACAACGTGAAGCCCATTGAGCTGCCGCTCACGTTCAACAGCACCGATGAGAATGAGAAAGGCGTGGAGTGCTACTACAAGGTAGAAGATGAGAACGGCAAAGAGGTGGCTTCAGGCACCGTCAATAGCGAGAAACCTGTCGTGGATCTCACCAGTCTGCCTTCAGGGAAATACAAAGTTACCGCAAATATGCTTGGCGACAGCGAGACAACTTATTGCTACCTTTTCCTTTACCGCAAGGGCGAAAAGGTAAGTCCGATGGACTCTCCTCTGTGGCTGCCTAGCGACGGACGCAGCGTGGATGAGAAGAATGTTGCCCACATTACCATTGGCACAGCAACTCCTGAGGCTTATATCTACTATATCGCCTCTTCGGCAGAGAAAGTGGAGAAGCAGGGATGGATAAAAATGAACAAAGGCATTAACGACTTTGCCATTGCTCTGCCCAACACCCCTGGCGGATACCTCAATATCAAATTCTACAGTGTGGCCAATAATGTGGTTTACACCCAGCAAGTGCGCATGAACGGCAATGTCAAGGCAAAGGCCCTCAAGGTTAAGGTCAACTCCTTCCGCGACAAACTGCTCTCGGGCGAGAACGAGAAATGGTCGTTCACTCTCGTTGATGAGAACGACAAGCCACAGCCCGGCGCTATGGTGCTCGAGATGATGGATAAGGCAATCAACGACATTAGTCCAAACACTTGGTCGTTCTCTCCTTACATCTATGGAAAGCGTGTGTTCAGCTTTGACGAGAATACTCTATCGGGAAGCCTCAACAACAGGCCTTCCTGGACTCACAGCAGTCTAACGACCAATAGATATTCGATTGCCGAGTTCAACA
This sequence comes from Muribaculaceae bacterium, assembly GCA_017964485.1. Classification (GTDB taxonomy): domain Bacteria; phylum Bacteroidota; class Bacteroidia; order Bacteroidales; family Muribaculaceae; genus Sodaliphilus. The sequence continues at coordinate 17,781 of JAGCRW010000084.1, forward strand.
CCTATGATGAGAGTTTCTTTGAGAACTACAGGAGAAATGATTACTTGGTTGGCGGAGGCCGTGGTGTGCTGTATGAAACATCGGGTGCAATAATGCCAATGGCGAAGAGTGCAGGAATTCGTGTGAGAGGTGCAACGTCTTTAGACTATGCTGATAGGATGTTGGAAGAGGAGGTTGTTGCCGATATGGCTATGTCAAATGGAGGCATTGCGTCGGCCGATGAAGCAGAGGCAGTGGTTGATGAGGCTGCCCTCGAGAAGGTTCAGCTGCGTGAGAGCGATGTGAAGGTGGCACTTTGGAAGCCTATGCTCGTGAGCGATGCCAATGGCAATGTGTCGCTAGAGTTTGAGGTGCCCAACTTCAACACCACCTGGATTATGCAGGCGATTGCCTACAACAACGCCCTCAATACCGATGTGCTCAAGAAGGAAGTTCTTACCAACAAGCCCGTTATGGTGAAGTCGAGTCTGCCACGTTTCTTGCGTCAGGGCGACAAGACTCAGTTGGCGGCAAGTCTGCAGAACTCTACCGACAACGCTCTGCCATGCGATGCCTTCATTGAGTTGTTCAACCCACGCACCGATGAGGTGATTCTTCGCAAGAACTTCAACGAAAACATCGCACCTAACGGTACCAACACCCTTAAAGTTGATTGGGAGGTGCCCGACACTATTCCGTTCATCGGCTTCCGCGTGAAGGCTGCAACCGGCAACTTTGGCGACGGCGAGCAGGTGATGATTCCTGTACTGCAGGCAATCTCTCCAGTGATTGAGACTCAACCATTCTATATCGACGCTGCAACGCCTTCGTTCACAACTCAGCTGCCACAGTTTGCTAAGGATGCACGCGTTACTCTTGAATATTGCGATAACCCTGTTTGGTATTGCGTTCAGGCTCTGCCCACTATTTTCAACGATAACTACAAGGTCGCTACCTCGCTTGCTCACAGCCTCTTTGCCGTGACGCTGGCTCAAGGCATCGCCAAGTCGCAGCCAAATATCAAGGAAGCTGTTAACTACTGGAAGGCCAACGAGCAAGACTCTACTCTCGTGTCGATGCTCGCTCGCAACAGCGACCTCAAGATTGGCACATTGCTCGCTTCGCCTTGGGTGAATGAGGCCGACCGCCAGACGTTGCGCATGTCGCGCCTGAATGAGCTCTTTGACGAGAATCTCATGGCTACCGAGCACACACGCATCGTTGAGGGCTTGCAACGCCTGCAGATGTCGGACGGAGGCTTCACTTGGTACCTGTATCCTAACTGCGAGTCGTCGCTCTACACTACCGAGACTGTGCTTGAACTTATCGGTGAGTTGCGTCATCTTGGTTATCTCAAGGATGACGCTGACATCAATGCTATGGTTAAGCGTGCGGTTGTTTACTTCGACAAGGAGTATCTGCGCCTTTACAAGGAACACCTCAAGTACAACAAGAACAACCATAGCGGTTTCAGCGACTATGTGTATGTGCGCACTCTCTATCCTGAGATTCCCGTTACTGGCGAGAACCAGAATATGCTCAAGAACTGCCTCAAGGCGATGACTAAGGACTGGAAGGGCACAAGTCTTGGAAACAAGGCGTTCTATGCTCTCACCCTCAATCGTAACAAATACCAGAAGGTGGCAAAGGACATCGTTGAGTCGATACGCCAGTATGCTCTCAACAAACCTGAGATGGGAATGTATTGGGACAACGTGCAGGCTGGATGGCGCTACCTCGATAAGGTGGCTGTAACATCGACTATACTCCAGGCATTCAACGAGGTTGACCCACGCACCGAGGAAATCGACCAGGTGCGCAAGTGGATGCTCCTGATGAAGCAGACCAACGATTGGGGCTCGAGCAGTCTCGCCGCCGATGCCGTTTATAGCCTTCTCGCTACTGGCAGCAAGTGGCTCGAGCGCAACGACGCGCCCACCATCACTATCGATGGCACGCCTATCGAGTTTGACAAGGTTGATACCTACCTTGGCTACTGCCGCAAGCAGATTCCTGCCACTTCGCTCGCTACGCTCAATATAGAGCGCCACGGCGCAAGTCCAGCGTGGGGTGCTATCTACAGCCAATTCAAGGCCGAGATGAGCACTATCGAAGAGGTGAGCATCTATGACCTTTCGATTCACAAGGAGTTCTATGCCTACAACACCGACGGCACTCTGCGTCGTGTTGAGAATTTCAAGGTGGGAGACAAGATTCAAGTGCGCACCGTCATCAAGAACGCCAAGGATCTCGACTTCGTGACAGTGAAAGACGAGCGTGGCTCTTGCTTCGAACCAGTGGACAAGCTCTCGGGATATCGCTATGCTGACGGCTCTTACTACTACCTCGAAATCAAGGACAGCGAGACCAATATCTTCTTCTCGAGCCTTGACAAGGGCACGCATGTGATTAGCTATGACGTCTATGTCACTGCACCAGGTAAGTACAACGTGGGTATCGCAACTGCACAATGCCAGTACGCCCCACAAATCACCGCCCACAGCGCAGGCTCAGTGGCAACAGTGGAACCATAAGCTTAAGTATAAAGTATACGCTAATAAAGCAGAAAAAGGAGCGATCGCTCCTTTTTCTGTTTCCTTTGTCCTTTATCCTTTAAATCTTCCCTTCTGCCTGGTAGCTGTAGTAGTCGCCTCGGCACATGATGATGTGGTCGTCGAGGGGGATGCCCACGGCGTCGCAGGCGCGTTTTACTCGCTGGGTAAGCGTGTCATCCTGGATGCTTGGGCGGGCGTTGTTGCTCGGGTGGTTGTGGGCTAAAATGATGCTGCTGGCAAGGTGATTGATGGCGTGCTTGAGGATAATCTTCTCGTCGCCCACGGTGGCCGCCGTGCCCCCGGTGCTCACCAGTTCGCGACCCTTTACATGCTTGGCGCGGTCGAGCAGCAGCACCCACATCTCCTCATGCTCTTTGTCGAGCATGAAGGTGCTCAGGTAACGGTATGCGGCGTTAGCGTCGGTGATTTGGAAGTCCTCGTCAAACTCTTCGCCCTGGAACCTGCGGGCTATCTCTATGGCGGCAAGAATCTCAACCGCCTTTACCTCACCCACGCCACGGTACATTCGAGCAAGGTCGCTGTATTTGTGGCGGGCTATCTTGTATATTTTGTTGTCGTGGTCGTTAAGGATGCGTTGGCACAACTCCACCACGCTCTCGCCACGGCTGCCGCTACCCAAGATGATGGCAAACAACTCGGCTGGCGACAAAGTGGAGAACCCATATTTCATTGCTTTCTCCCTTGGTCGGTCATCAAGCGCCGTGTTCAGCTTTAATGCGCGAGACTTGATTTCTTGATTGTCTGTTTCTTTTTCCATAATGTTTTTACTAGATATTCTAAATTGTCTAGATCTTCTAGATTATCTAGTGTTACTTAACACTTTACACTTAAAACTTAACACTTACACTCATTTCCCCTGCCTCATCGCTATCTCGTCCTCAATGTCGCGGCCGTGGCCCAGGAGAATTTTCCATACGAAGGCCTTGATGAAACCGAAGCCGTAGGCTCCTAATTGTATGAAGCTAGATACTACAGCGATGCTGGCGATTTTCAGGCTCTTGGTCTTGATGAGGGCGCTACCCCATAGCAGTACCACATAAAGCGCCAATGGCAGAATTGCCCACCAATGCCAAAAGATGGCGAGGAGAATTAGTGCAATGCAGCCAAGTACGAAGACTGCCGGTAGGCAGTGAACCATCTTAAGTGAATCGGGGTAGAGGAGTTTTAGCGTGATGCGTGACATGCCGAAAACATAGGTCTGACGCGCGAATTTCTTCAAATCGACACGGCGCTTGTGATAGACATAGGCGTCGCGGATAAGGCGAGTGGTGAACCCCGCCTGACGCACTCGTGTGCTCATGTCGATGTCCTCGCTGAACATCTCGCGGAAGCCGCCCACAGTCTCCCAAACCTTGCGCGAATAGCCCATATTGAACGAGCGTGGCACAAATTTCTCAAGCTGCACCTTGCCGCCGCGTATGCCGCCTGTGGTAAGGAACGATGTCATCGAGAAGTTTATGGCTTTTTGCACGTCGCTGAAGTCATCGCTCGCCGCGTCGGGGCCGCCAAAGCAGTCCACAGGCTCGCGCTCGAGTTCAGCTTTAAGGGTTTTGAAATAATCCTTTGGAATGACGCAGTCGCTGTCGAAGAATATGAAATACTCTCCGCTGGCTCGTTCGATACCATAGTTGCGTGCGATGCTGCGACCCTCGTTCTCCTTGTAGTGGTAGTGCAGGTCGAGGCGGTCCTCATAGCGTGCCGCCACATCATCGCAGCGCACCGTGGATCCGTCTTCCACCAGATACACCTCAAAGTCCTGGCACGACTGCTCCGCCAGACTCCTCAGCAGGTCCTCCACCTCGGCCGGGCGGTTATATACAGGGATTATTACCGAAAAATAGGGCATAGCGATTAGTCAATTATTTGTTCAACCGCAAAGGTAACAATTTTCCCCCACACAACCAAAAAAAGTTGAGAGGGGAGTAGATAGACGGTTGAATAATTGTTTGTAAGAATGAAGACTCTAAAAACTGTTGTTCTTAAATGTCTTTAAAGTACACTACCATGTTCCGTATTCCGCTCTTGCGGCATCGATGCGCAATAGGATGAAGAGCATGATGGTGAAGCCCCAAAGTGAGGAGCCGCCGTAGCTGAAGAAGGGTAGGGGTATGCCGATTACCGGCACGAGTCCTATCACCATGCCTATGTTGATGGTGACGTGGAAGATGAGTATGGCCGCAACACAGTAGGCATAGACTCGCCCAAAGGCGGTGTGCTGCCGCTCGGCGATGGCAATGACTCGCAAGATTAGCAATAGGAACAGCAACATCACGGCCGATGTGCCGAGGAATCCCTCCTCTTCGCCGATTGTGCAGAAGATGAAGTCGGTGTGCTGCTCGGGCACATAGTTGAGCTTGGTCTGCGTGCCTTTCAGGAAGCCCTTCCCAGTGAAGCCACCCGAACCGATGGCAATCTTTGACTGGTTGACGTTGTATCCCTTGTCCTTCACGTCTTCCATTATGCCGAGGGAAACCTTGATGCGGTTCTGCTGGTGAGTCGCCAGCACGTTGTTAAACACGGCGTTGACCGAGAACATGAAGATAATAGACATTACCGCAAAGGCTATCGTAATGAGTATCTTGTTGATGTCTTCTCGGAACATGGCAATGAGCAGATAGATGATCGACAGCGGAATAACTGTGAAAAAGAAAACATATCCGTTGATGTTGACTCCTGCCGCAGAGAGGCCCCACGCCAGCAGCGCACTGGCGATGTAACCAATCGCCACGTTGCGGCCAGGAATCATGGCGCGGCAATAGAAGAACAGCATGAGCACTATCGTGATCATCACGATGGTGAGTACGATGAAATAGCCCATTGGTATGCCCATTACCACTTGGCTGGCAAACTTGAGCGTGACAACAAAGAACGTCACAGCCGCAAGGATGGCATAGAGGACAAAACCGCTCATTCCTTCACGGTATAGGACAAAAATCAGCGATATATAGACGAGTGCCGAGCCTGTCTCGCTCTCAAGCAGGATACAGAAAACAGGGATGAAGATGATTGCCAGCGGCACTATATATGTGCGCCAGTGCCCGAGTTTGAAGCCATAGGTGCTGAAGAGTTTCGCCAGCGCCAGTGCCGTCGCCGTCTTGGCAAACTCGGCTGGCTGGATGCTCACCGCGCCAAACTTTAACCACGAGTGAGAGCCTTTGATGTTTGGCGCCAGGAACGCCGTGGCTATCAGGATGACAATCATTATTATATATATGAGATAGGCATAGCCCTCATACATTCGTCGGTCAATAAGCAGCAACGCGAAACCAATGACAAACGAGAGTCCTATCCACAGGAACTGTTTGCCCGAATAGGTGTTGAAGTCGAAGATGCTAACTTGCGACAGGTTGTTGGTTGTGGCAGCATAGATGCTTATTGCTCCTGCCACTACAAGAACCAGATATAGCAGCACGGTAAACCAGTCGACCGAGGCGAGCAGTTTGTTGCTTTCGTTATCCCTTGAAGTGTCCATAACGTGATGTGCTGATTAATCTGAATGGGTTAATTACTACCGCTTTCTCGCGCTCAGGCGTGTTACCCAGTGGCTTGTTGTCGCGGTTCGGTGTGTTGCTGGCAGTAGTAGCGGGCTTAGCCTCGGCGGCCTCGGCAGGCTTCTTCTGAGTGTTCTCCATCCATGCGTTGTCGCTCCACTTGTTGGCTCGCTCCTCAATCTCGTCGCTGTAGCCTCGCAGGTATCGCTCCAGCATCATTGCGCCGAGAGGCACAGCGACTTTTGCACCGAAACCGGCATTCTCCACATAGACGCAGATGGCGATTTTTGGATCTTCTTTTGGCGCAAATCCCATAAACACCGAGTGGTCCTGACCATGAGGGTTCTGAACGGTACCTGTCTTGCCGCAAACGTCAAGTCCTGGCAGGTTGGCACCACGGCAGGTACCTCCAGTGACAGCCATTCTCATACCTGTCACTACTTCGTTGTAGTATTGAGGATTGACTTTGGTGTGATGCTTCACGGTATATTCCTCAAGCAGCCCTACGTCGCGGATGTTCTTCACAACATGAGGTGTGATGTAATAGCCGCGATTGGCTATAGTGGCGCCGAGGTTGGCGATTTGCAGCGGTGTCAACATCACCTCGCCCTGACCGATGGCGATAGAGAGGATGGTGTTGGCGCCCCACTGATTTTTGCCAATCATTTTGTCGTAGAACTGAGCGTTGGGGATAAATCCTCGGCTCTCTCCAGGCAGGTCGATGTTGAGTTTGTAGCCAAAGCCCATCGACACCATGTAGTCTTTCCACAAGGTAAACGACTTCTCCAGGCCGCCATATTTGCGGTTGTTGAGCATGTAATAGACTCCCCAGCAGAAGTAACCGTTGCACGAGGTGGCGATGGCGGGATGCAGTGCTATAGGCGAGCCGTGGCCGTGGCAGCCAATCCTGAGGCCTTTGTTGATGTATCCGCGATAGCAAGGATAGGAAGTGCTGGTGTTGATGATACCCTCTTGCAAGAGCATCAAGCCTTGTGAGGGCTTAAAAGTGGAACCCGGAGGATAGGCGGCCATGATAGAGCGGTCGAAGAGGGGCTTGCTAGGGTCGTTGACGAGGTCGGCATAGTTCTTGCCTCGGTCTTTACCCACGAGCATGGCTGGGTCGTAGCTAGGGCTTGTGACCAGCGCCAGCACCTCGCCGGTATGAGGCTCGATTGCTACGATAGCACCTTTCTTGCCTCGCATTATTTTCTCGCCAAACTGCTGTAGATCCATGTCAATGCTCAGCTGCAGGTCTTTGCCAGCGACAGGCGCCACATCGTCCTTGCCGTCGTTGTAGCGGCCCTTGATGCGTCCTCGCGCGTCGCGGATGAAAATCTCCTTGCCCTTAGTGCCTCGCAGGTATTTCTCGTAGCTCTTCTCTACACCCAGATCACCGGTGTAGTCGCCAGGGATATAGTAGTTGTCGCTGTCGCGTTCTATGTCGTCGGCATTAACCTCTCGTATGTCGCCAAGGATGTTGGCAGCCGACACATAATTATAGCGACGGATAACTCGCTGAGCGATATCGAAGCCTGGGAAGCGGTAGAGAATCTCCTGCAGACGGCCGTAGGTTAGCGAATCGAGATTCTGCACAAGAGGTTGGGGTGTGACTGCGCTATAGTTGCGGTTTTTCTTGGGGTCGCTCATGTTCTTCCACAGCAGGTCGAAATCTTCACGCTTGATTTGCAGAATCTTGCACATGGTGGTTGTGTCAAACTCAGTCACGTCCTTATGCGTTAGAACTATGTCATA
>JAGCRW010000085.1 GCA_017964485.1 Muribaculaceae bacterium
AAGCAAAGGTCGAAAACGAAATCTGAACCCATCCACTCTCGCCATTGGCATAGATACTCTTGACGCGAACGTCATACTTCACACCGTTAGCAAGTGCATCGAGAGCGATGGTCTTCTCGGTAACAGTACCTGCTGAAGTCCACTCCTCGTCGGCAGCCTTTTTGTACTCAACGCCCCAAGAAGTCTCGTCGTCACCAGCATCCCAAGTGATAGTAGCGCTGTTGGTTGTGATATCACTAGCTGCAAGGTGCTTTGGCTTGTGGTAAACTACGCCACCGAGAGGAGCGTAAGTGAAGGTAGTCTTTGGCAAGAAGTCGCGGTAGGAAGCAAGGACATACTCGAAACCGCTGTAGCTGTAGCCGCTGACTGATGCACCAGTAACTGTTGTTCCAGAGAAGGTAGCAGCCTTCCAAGAGCCTGTCTCTGTTTCATAAACAGAGATGAGCAGGTTGCCGCCACCATAGGTGTAGCCTTGGGTAAACACAATCTCCATAGTCTCGCCAGTGCCATCGAGTGGTCCTTCATATACAAGGGTGGCACCTGAAATATCGAGGAAATCAACAGATGGACAAGTGGCTTGTGAAACCTCACTAATGTAAATCTGGAAGTTTCCCCCCCAAGCTGCAGCAGCAGGAGAAGCAAGATACCAAGTCAGCTTTGAGATGGTGCCATCAATCAGGTCGCTTAGTTCAGAGGCTGGCATAATCATCTGGCACTTGGTGTAAGCGTCAGCATATAAGCCAAAAACGGGAACGTGGCTGCTCGTTGCTTCACCATCATAAACGGTCATTGTCTCCTGGGCAACAGCTGGCACAAACGCCATGGTTATACCAATCATCAGCGATAAAATAATTAAAAACTTTTTCATGACGTCTAATTTTTCATTAATATTTTTATGTTTTCAAATTAGTACTTGACACAAAAAAGCGGTGCCAGCATTATTGCCCTTAATGGTAACAATGCAGACACCTAAAAGAAAATACCTTCATCAGTTTGTCTAAACTGCTGATAGTTAGTAATATATATGTGTATATGTAATTTGGTTTTTCGCGCTATTTTTCTCATGAGAAGATGATGTTATTTCTTTTTATTCATTTGCAAAGATAATCAATATTTTAGAAACAACAAATATTTAAGCAAAAATACGACCTTTGATATATAAAGCATGAGTGTGTTTCAAAAAACAACTGATTTTTCTGATTAATCTGATTGTTTGAATAAAATGCTCACGCTCGCAAGGCTTTGAGCATGACTCGCTTAATCGCATCTTTCCAAAAAAATGTCTATCAAGATAAGATATTGATAAATCAGAATATTCAGATAATTCAGTTGTTTAAATTAAATTCAGCATTTGACACAACCTCATGTTTTATACAATAGGGGAGTGTTGCGGTTGTGTTTTTATGATAGAGTCATGTGGAATTCAGTTTCTTGGTGAGAAGATGAATCGTGAGCGCACTCGGGTGATGCCGTCGGCGTTGATGTCGAGGCGCACATCGAAGGGGTCGCTGTCGTTGATGGCAATCTCGGCAATGCTGTCGTAGTATGCCTCCTTGACAAATGCCAGCTCCATGCGCTTCACCATATTGTTGGCGTGGTGCTGCATGGGGAACTGGTTGACGAGGTGTTCGATGTAGCGCACGGTATTGACATGTCCGTTGAAGTCGATGTCGGAATAACGGAAGCGATGGTTTTCGGTTCTTGTCGGCTCAAAAGGTCTTAGGCGACTTTGAGGCTCTATTGGGCACGGGCGTTCAGAGACGTTCTCGCTGATGTAGCTGAGCTTAGAGATATCCACGCTCGCGCGGGTGCTTAGATTAATTACAAGCCAAATAGTCCTCACATAGCCAATAGTGTTTCCTTGTTGGTCGGCGATTTCCATGTTACGCTGTGAGAAGTGGCGGTTATATCCTTCTACCCAAGTAGTTAGCGAATAGTTCTCGTCAACTCGCGGATAACGTGTCATCTCAATCGTCACCCTTGAGAGCACCCATCCCTGATTGTCCTCGATGAGGCGCGCATAGCCCACGCCCCAGGCGTTGGCATGGTTGGTGGCTACTTCTATTATCCTGTTCATCAGCAGCGTGATAGGCATCTCGGCCTGAGGGTTACATTCTCCTGCCGAGAGATAAAACTGCTGGCTAAATTCTTTTCTGTCCTGTGATAATCCCATGATTTATATTTTTTGTTGACAAGAGCCTCTGATCACTTAACACTTAAAACTTATTACTTAATTCCTGTGTGCTTCTTGAGTTCTTTGGTGGTGCTGTGTTTCTTGCCGTTTAGGTCGTAGATGTATTGGTTTGTGTGCTTGGGTGGCATTTTCTTCGCGTTGTCAAACTTTTCAGGGTTGGTGATGCGAGTGAAGACCACTCGCTGAATTTTGGTCTTGTCGCAGCGCCCCATACTATAGCCCATTTCGGCAGGGTTCTCGCCAGGACCGTTGCTGCTCCAATAGGTGACATAACCCTCATTGTCGATGCCCATAAAGATTACACTGTGGCCGTGCTCTTGCAGGTCATCTTTCACGCCGTTGTCGCCGATGATTGCTCCACTATCGTCATCACGGTTCCAGAATATCTTCATAAAG
>JAGCRW010000086.1 GCA_017964485.1 Muribaculaceae bacterium
AGTGGGCCATGCTACAATTTGGTCCTTGCTGATATAGTAGAGTCTTCGCTTGATACCAGGCAACTCAGGAGTGCCTTGGCACCAATACAGCGATCTCTGCAAAGGGCTACAATTCGTTTTTGCCATAATCCAAAGTTTTTATTTGTTAGTTACAGATTACGCAGCGAGCTCAACAACCTTCAGTTTGCGGTAGTCTATAGACTCGAACTGCACGCCGAAGAACATAGTGGCGATATAGGAGAGGATGAAAGGCTCATACTCCTTCACCATTACGCTCTCGATGTCGCTCATCTGGTCAAAGCCCACCAGCATGTTGCTCTTGGGTGTCACGTGGATGAACTTGCTGTCAGCCTTGTTGAACAGAGGCACGATGTGAAGTTTTCCATTGCTGCCTTCCACAGTGTTCTGATAGAAGTTATTGTAGAAGTTGATGCCTCCGTGAGTGAGCAGCATAGCCTCGTTGTACTTGTCAGCGAAGTCCTGTGAGCAGTACATAATCAAGTCTTGCGAGCGCAAGCGAGGATCAAGAGAGTAGAGAATCTCCTTGGCCACGTCAAGAGCATTGGCTGTGGTGATTTCCTCCTCCAGCTGCATGTAGTTCTTGTTAGCCGCACTGATGGTGCCAGCGTCAATCTCAGCCTGGGTGATGGTATCAAAACCATCAAAGAGGTCTGCTGTGGTGTCACCGTTGGCGTTACGCACACCATTCCAGATAGCGTCATTCAGTTTCTCCGAGAGTCCTTTGGCGATAAGCGTCAGCACATGGAGTGCTGTTGGTGCTCGCATCTGACCGTCACCTTTGGTGGCTGCCATGTAGCCAAGAATTGTCGAAGCTGCTGAGTTAGGCTCGAACTTGCAGTGCACCGAACCCATGAAGGTCTCAAGAGTGCGGTACTCCACGTTCAGGTTGAAGTCCGAGGAGCGGCTTGGTTTGTAGGGAGCGAACTGCGCCGTGCCGCTGATAGTGCCCACATTCTCCTTGTAACGGATGCCGGGGCGGGGAGTCATGTGCTGCAAGGTGTCGTGACAGCCGATAATGGGCTGATATAGGAGCTCCTTGCGCCACTTAGTAGCCGCCTCCTGAAATTCAGAAAGCGGGATAGCAATAAGTTGTCCTGCCATGATGTTTGTAGATTTAAGGGTAAGTGTTGGTTGTGTTTTTTAGGCTTCAGTGAATGCTCAGGGAACCATGTTGTATAGATCCTTCGCGCTGTTCACGGTCTTTGCGAATCCCTCGAATGGGGAAGGCTCGGTTTTCTCGTATGATGCTTCCACCACAGCATTAGATGTCTCGGCAGGTGCAGCTTTGAGAGCCGTCACCTGCTCAGTGAGAGACGTGATTTGTCTGTCACGGTCAGAGAGAGCGTCCTCCACGCTCTGCACCTGGTCCGCTGTCAGTGTCACGCCTTCCTCACCCACGGCGAAGTCCTCCTGTGCGAGCACTGCGCCAACAAGTCTGAAAAGTCTTTTCATCGGATTTGATTTGGATTGTTCGTTAGATACTAAGGTTGGTTGTGTCTCATTCTCTTCATTCCTCACCTCGATGGGTTCCGTGGCGGTGTTCACCTTTGAAGGCTTGAACAGCGAGGCTATAGCCGTGAGAAAGCGTGCGAACAGCGACTCATTGCTGTCAGTGGGAACGTTAGGAATTGGCATTCCTGCAGCAGCCATCGCCGATGCTACTGCGTCCGTCAGCACTGGCGGTTCCTCATTGAACTGAGTCACCTCGTCCACGAATCCCCATTCCAGTGCCTCGTTAGCTGTGAGCCATCCACCCTCACGCATAAGATCCAGGAGTGCCCCCTGCTTCTTGCTGCATTTGCCGGCATACATGTTGGCCACATTATTGTCCAGCTTGTTCAAGTCACGGATGGCAGCCTCGCAGTTGTCGCGCACCTGCGCCAGCTGGTCAGCGTTCAGCGAACCCCACTCAAAGAACTCCGAACTGCACTTGTGAACCAGGTACATCGCCGAGGAATCCATGGAGATATGCTTTGCGCCAAGTGAGGCGATGGTCGCCGCACTTGCATTCATCCCCACGAAGTGCACGGTCACATCGCCATGCGCACGGAAAGCGCTGGCGATAGATAGTGCTGTCACCAGAGAACCGCCCAGGCTGTCGATCAGCACGTTCACCGGTTTCCCCTCGTTTCTGGCAAGGATATAGTCCACGTAGTTACGGTCAAAGTCACAACCGCCCACGTACCCCTTCAGATGAAGGTGGTAATTTGTGTTTTTCATAGGTTTAGATAAATTTTACTGCTACAAATTTATAATGGATTTTGCAGCATTTAAAAGACAATATTTCGCCAACCTTATTCAAATTATTTGTATATTTGCAACCTTAAATGAAATAGTTATGGCAGAAAGTCAAAACATAGAATACAAAGAGTCATGGCGCGACGAATACCTTAAATGGATTTGTGGTTTCGCCAATGCGCAAGGTGGCAAGCTCTATATTGGCATCAACGACAAGCAGCAAGTCGTTGGAGTTGCTAATTCTCACCGTTTATTGGAGGATATTCCAAACAAGATTGTCACCACTCTTGGCATAGTCTGCGATGTCAACTTATTGAACCAAGATGGGAAAGATTATATAGAGATTGATGTTGAGCCAAGCAACATGCCGATATCCTACAAAGGCGAATATCATTTACGCAGTGGAGCCACCAAGCAGCAATTGCGAGGTGTGGCGCTTCAGCAATTTATAATGAAGAAAATGGGGCTGTCGTGGGACGATGTGACAATGGAAAATGTTACAATTGATGCTATAGACCGCAAAGCCATTGATTATTTCATTAACGAAGGCATATATCATAAGCGTTTATCTCCAGAAACCAAGTATGAGTCAACAGAAACCATACTAGAAAATTTGGGGTTGCTAACAACAGATGGTAAAATAAAAAGTGCTGCCATATTGTTGTTTGGCAAACGACCGCAAAATTATTTCACAGGCATAGAGTTCCGTATTGGTCGTTTCGTAAAGGATGAGGCAGATCTTCTCATACAAGATTCGATTGAGGGCAATATAATTCAAATGGCAGACAGAGTGATTGAGACTTTAAAATCAAAATACCTCATTTCTCCCATTCATTATGAAGGAATGGTGCGAGTAGAGCCTTTGGAAATTCCCGAAGAAGGATTGCGCGAGATATTGTACAATGCCATCTGTCACAAAGACTATTCAGGAGTTCACATTCAGATGAAGGTGTATAATGACCGCATAACTCTTTGGAATGAGGGGCCACTACCCGAAGGGTTTGATATGGAAGTCTTACTAAAAGAACACTCATCTCATCCACGCAACAAAAACATCGCAAACACATTTTTCAAAGCGGGTTTCATTGAGGCATGGGGACGAGGCATGAAAAAGATTAGAGATTCATTTGCCGAAGCTAAGTTGCCCATGCCCAAGATAGAAAACCGCGAAGGCGGTGTCTTGGTAACCATACAACGTAGTCCGTTGTTTGAAAAATTATATCGAGGTGAACCCCAAAATGACGCAAAAAAACTGACAAGTCGACAAGAGGCTGTTTTAGCGTTAATCCGAGAAAACATAGACATAACTGGAAAAGAACTTGCAAATAAGTTAAAAGTTTCATTGCCAACAGTTAGAAGAGATTTGTCAACATTGCGAAAGTTGGGAGTTGTTATATATGCTGGCTCAAGTAAAGATGGTCATTGGGAGATACTAAAGTCCTTTGAGTGATACTCGAAGTGATACTCGAAATGATACCCAAAATGATACTCAAAATGATACTCAAAATGATACTCAAAATGATACTCAAAATGATACTCAAAATGATACTCAAAATGACACTCAAAATGATACCCTAAATGATACAAAAAAATAGAGCCACCCTTTTTGAGGTGGCTCCTTTCTTTGGTATGTCTTCAGCCTACATCGTTCTGAACACAAAATTGTCACAGAAATCATAATCGTATTGAAAAAGCTCTCTGCTATATGCACTTACATCAAAGAATCGGCGCAGGTGCTCGGGAATCTCGTCAAGGATTCCCAGCTCCTCGATCAAGTTCTCCGTGAACTCTTCCTCGCTGTTCCACTCACCGCAGTAGTGTTCACGGAAGTCCTCCACTGTCACGTCAGACTCGCATCTCAGGTCCAGGTAAGCCTCGTATGCACGCTGCTCATCCTCGTCAAGTTCAGCGTATGCCTTGATAAGGTCGAAAGTCTCCTCATCGAGACTACACTCACTGTACCAGCACTCGGGCACGTTATCTGCATCTTGGAACATCAGCTCGACATCCTCGCCTTCATCTCTATGGATGTAGTGGCACACCCTCATAAACTCGTCATAATCAGCGCATTTAGCTATTGACACCCAGCAGCCGGTCAGGTCTCCCTCCGAGTATTTCTTGTAACTACCCACATACAGGGCAGGCTCACCGGTGCGGTAGTCGTGCTTGAAGTCAGCGAGGTCAATATCCTCGAACTCGTCATCATCATAAACCTCAACAACATTATTGAGATTGTTAGAACTTGAGAGAGCCTTTACGCTCTGCTCCATGTCAGTGCTTTGGGCACCATTCATTGATTCACTGAAAAGAGATAATTCATTCATAGCAGTAATTCTTTAAAAAGTTAAACATCATTGATCTTGCCGTCACTTACAGCTTCGCCTTTACACTGCCTGCAAAGTCCGTTCGCCCTCACAGAGAGCAAGGCTTGCCTGAGAATTACTACCCGAAGGGCTGGAGAATTCTCAGAAGCAAC
>JAGCRW010000087.1 GCA_017964485.1 Muribaculaceae bacterium
GGTGAGGGCAAGGAAATGTTTAACTTCAATCTTACTGCTATGAACCAACCTTTTTATATTAAGAATGTACACCAAAAGAGAGCGCAGACGTAGAGCAGGATAAAAAAACGGCCCACACCTCACGTGCAAGCCGCCCTTCGGAGTTTACATGAATAACACATTTAAACGTCCTTCTTCAAATAGATAAATTCAACCATAAATACAACTTTCTAATAAACATCAAATTTATCATTCTTCTATTACGATTTACTATCTATGAATTACTACCTTTTTCTCTTTGCTTTTCTCTTTTTCTGTGGGAAGCGTTTCTCTGCGTGCCGTATCAGTTCCTCCACCACCACGTTGATTTTTTCCACTGTCGTCGAAAACTTCAGGTCGTTATGGTCAGGCAGCACACATGCTATGAGTTTCTCTCTTATAGAGTTCCCTTCCTTAAAAACAATTCCGATTCTTGTGTCGATGTCGACTATAGACACCACACCGTTTTGGTCCACTGTTGTAAATTTTGCCATAGTTACTATATTTAAATTAATATTATATTTGACACTCAATCAGAGCCTTGTGAGCGTATAGCGATACTTCGAAGGAGAATGCGTTTCCATCTCCTTCAGGCGTTCCTGTGCTCCGTTCGATGCGTATTATCGGTCTCGGTCTCTCCTTCGTTCCCAGCAGCCATGATTTCCCGTTGCTGTCTGTCATCACAAAGGCGATATCCTTATATATCGGGATATTGTCATTAGTGACAAATTTCAGAGACGCTTTCTCCAGTCTGCCGTTATTGTCGTAATCGCTTTGCGTCACACATGTCGGCACTCCCACGAAGTTTATTGGAGCTATGTCTGTGAACACCCCCACAGGCAGACCAGCCAGAGCTTTCTGCATTATCTGCCGTTGTAGTCTCTCAGATGGCACATATCCAAGACTAGTTATACCGGGAAGAGATTGAGTTATCATAAGCCTTTTTTGAGTTATTGTTTTGGAACATTTCGGAAACTTTGGAGCATTATGGAAACTTTGGAACATTCTTCATTTTCAGGGTGGGAAAGTCGTAGCGTTTTTTCTGTTAAAAAACATTAAAACCAATCATTTGTTTTTCCTCTGTTTCTTTTGGTTTTTTCGGTATGCATCCTGCCTTCGCTGGTATATTTTCGCCAGAGTGTTCCAGTTGCGTTCCGTCGCCTCGATGCCATGGGCTGCCATCCATGCGTATATCAGGTCCTGTTTCTGTTTCCCGATGTTCCCGAATTTGTGCAAGTCTTGCCACAGCGAGACTATGAAGCGAGAGCGGATGCATTTCTGCATCGCGCGCTGGCCTTCAATCGGCAGGTAGTTGTTATACCTCACGTCCTTATTCTTGAAGTAAGGCAGGCTTATAGGAACTTTCCCATCTATCGTTTCCTCCTCAGCAGTGCCATTCTTCGGGCGCACTGTCAGGCTGAGTTCCAGAAGGTCATTCTCGTACGAGTTCTTCGGGAACGCCACAGGAGTCCCATATTCATGCACCACCCACTGTGCCAGGTATGTGTCCAGTTTCAGATAGATTACTTCCTCGCTCATCAACAATTCTGTGTTTGCCATTCTTACTGCACAAATTTAGCTGTTATACATAGATTGTCGAAAGACCTCATCGTCTGAGGCTTTCCCCTCTGAATTCAATAAAGTTAAACATTTCAATGCATCTGTCTGCTATATATACGCCGTACACCTTCGCCACGTCCTCCAGTGAGAGGTTAGTTGTCACGTGAGTCATGCTGTATGAGCGGATGTCGTACCTCATCTGCAGAACAAACTGCATCACGTTCATCCGTGTCCCGTAGTTGCTTGCTGGAATCGGTTCCCTTCCCAGCTCATCGATAAACAGCGTATGGTTTATCTCCAGCATCGGCCCCAGTTTCGGCAGACCGTCCTTCGCATAGAGGTTAGTTATCACGCTTGCGGACTTCCAGTCATTTCCGAATCTGTTCTTGTTTTTCTTGTAGAACTGAGGGAATCTTTTAGCTACGCTTCTCAGGTATTCGTGCATCAGCCGCATCGTCAAAGATTTTCCTCGTCCTATTGAGCCGAACAGGAACCATCCCTTGTCATAGTCCAGTTCCAGCTCGTTGCAGTTGTCCTTGTGCCACACCCATGCGAGCATACTGTTCAGGATTCGCATGTCATATTTCTTGTAGTCGAACCGCGGTTCCAGGCTCATCAGGATATGACTCAGCCATCTGGCCTCCGTGTTAATGTCAACCATCGGTATCTTCATTAATTGCCTCAGACCTCCCGAGCGAATTATTTCCATCCTCTTTTGGAGTTTCTGCAGGTCCTGTTTCATCTTCTCCTCTGGCGACAACTGTTTTCGCTCTCTCTCGTAGCGACATTCCAGTTGTTCCATTGTCCTTGCCGGTGGTGTCCTTCTCACTGTCTCGCCTATTATCACTGCTCCTATTGGCTGAGGTTCTTTTGTCATTTCTCTGTTTCTTTGATTTGAGATCCTTCACTTTCGTGCGCATAGTATTGAGAAAATGTTTCGCTGTCCGTTGTTTCTCATTTCCGAAGGTCCAGTCGCTCGCCACTTCCATTGCGAGTTCCTTGTAGACTTCCTCTGACACTTTCAGCGAGATGCATCCGTCATGTATTTTCTCCTTGCTGGTCATCAATTTCAACAAATCATCTTTGTTGTAAGGAAGCAGCTCGTCTGCGTTCTCATCATTCAACAAAGTTTTATTGTTGTCATTATCTTTCTTACTTTTATTATTTGTCGACTTTTTCTGCTGTTTCCTGTCGTCTTTTTCCGATGGAGTGGCTGTCGGTTTCTTGTCGAGAATATACCCTGAATTCGCCTCAAAATCTTCCGAATTTTGCTCCGATTTCACTGATATTTGGAACTTGTCATAGTTGCGAATTGTTATGACAGAATACACACTTTTCCGGTCAAATTTTATCATGCCGTCATCCTCCAGCATCTCAATAAACACCTTTGCCATTTTTGCGTTAGTGTGCCATCTGTGTCCCAGGGAAGTCAGGCTCGACACCAGTTGTCCGCGTTTTATCGTGACCACTTTATTCTGGAAGTAGAGTTTCTTCCTGCGTTCCCATGTGGCGCGGATTAGCAGGTCTAGCCATCTCTGCAGGTATTTCGGGTCTTGCCACACCCAGTGGTCGCATATCGACCTATATAGTAATATGTATCCTGTCATAGCTGTGCCCTCCAAAATCTCACCAGTTCCCGTCCGAGGTAGAATTTCCTATAGTTCGAGCGTCTTATGCCGTATCTAATCTTTCCTTCCTTCACCCAGCGTATCATTGTTGTTTTGTGCACACCGAGGAGTTCACAAGCTTCTCTCAGTGAGTATCTGCCGTTCTCAGACACTCTCGGTTCTGTTGCTACCATCATTTCCGTCCTCCTTTCCTTCTTCTTACAGTTGATTTCTTAGTCTTCTTGCTTTTCTTTTTTGGGGTGGGAGGGAACAATTCGTTTGCTGGCACATCAAAGTGTTCAGCGAGAATCTGTTTTGTCTCATCGTCTGGCACATTCTCCGCGGAGAGCCATTTTCTGATGGCGATTTCCGTTCTGCCAGTAATCCGAGCTATTTCTGCGATAAATTTCTGTGCTGCAGTCTGCTCATTCTTAGCCTGTTGGTAAAAGTCTTTGAAAGTCATAATAGAAAAATGAAATAATTTTTGAAAAAAGTTGAATATATTTTTTGTTATATCAAAAATAATATCTAACTTTGCGAAGTAATTCTTCAAGTAGATAAAATTTAGTGATAAAGGAGTTTGCAAAGATATGGCAAATATCCTATATTACAAAATATATTACAAAATAATTTACACAAGTTTTTACACATATATTTGTGGATATTATGAAATATCTTGACATAAAACGGATTAGACGTGAACACCACATTTCCCAAAAAGAGCTTGCCGAGCGCGTTGGCTGCACTCAGTCTCAACTTTCTTTGGTAGAGAACATGAAACGCTATGCTCCTGACGAATTAGTCAAGAAGATTGCGGAAGAGTTGTCTATTGCTGACATCGACAAGTACACTACAGAGACACCTCGCAAGGTCATTGTCCATGAGAAGGGCGGCAAGCTTCCGCCACTAGACGGAATCTTGTCTACAGATGACCTCACCAACAACGCCACCGTGACCAGCCTTATTAATATTATAGCAAGGTGTCACGAGATCATCCAGACACAGGAGAAGGAGATTGCCCGCTTGAACAAGTTAGTTGGTGAGAAGTACCAGGATCTTGCCAAGCAGGTGTACGACTTGAAAGAAAAGAGTTAATTAATCACAACAAAAAAATATGCCCATTCCGACTCTTCGGGAGGACATTATTATACAGATTCAGACAAAAACATGACTTGCAACCAGACTTGCAACCATTTATGAGATAAATTCAACTTATTATTAATCAGACCATTAGTCTTTGGAAAACGACGCTTTGGGAGCAGGAGGTCCCAGGTTCGAATCCTGGTACCCCGACCAACAAACTAGAATGCTTCATATCAAGAATTAACAACTTGATTTGAAGCATTTTTGTTATGTTTTATCATTCTAAACAAAAACTATATCACTAAAAAAAGCACTTCTCGGTTGAGAAGTGCTTTTCAGCATTGTTATGTAAGGAAATATAGAAGAGAGGGTATTAATCCTCGTCTTTGTTGGCTTCTTCGTATTCCTTGAGGAGTTTCTCCTGAACATCACCAGGAACGAGCTCGTAGCTTGCGAACTTCATTGAGAATGAAGCACGTCCACCAGTGATTGAACTCAAAGCTGTTGAGTAGCTTGCCATTTCCTTCAATGGAATGCGGGCCTTAATGGTCTCGAGGCCGTTGGCGCTTGACATATCCATCATGATACCGCGACGGCCGGGAAGATCGCTCTGTACGCCACCCATTGCATCGCTTGGCACGAGAATCTCAACATCGTAGATAGGCTCAAGAACCTTGGGGTTAGCGTCGCGGAAGGCCTTGCTGAAGGCGTTGCGAGCTGCCAGGCGGAACGAGATTTCGTTACTATCTACTGGGTGCATCTTACCGTCGTAGATGCAAACGCGAACGTCGCGAGCATAAGAACCTGTCAATGGGCCTTGCTCCATGCGGTCCATGATACCCTTAACGATAGCGGGGATGAAGCGTGCGTCGATAGCACCACCTACGATACAGTTGTAAATAACGAGCTTGCCACCCCAGTCGAGATCCATCTCCTGCTTGTCGCGGATGCTCATCTTGAACTCTTGGTTACCAAACTTGTAAACATCGGGCTCAGGCATACCTTCGCGATAAGGCTCAATAATCAGGTGTACCTCACCAAACTGACCAGAACCACCCGACTGCTTCTTGTGACGATAGTCGGCACGTGCGGCCTTAGTGATAGTCTCGCGATAAGGAATCTTAGGCTCGATATACTCAATTTGAACCTTCTCGTTGTTCTCGATGCGCCATTTGAGGGTGCGCAGGTGGAGTTCGCCTTGGCCGCTGATGATGGTCTGCTTCAACTCCTTAGACTGCTCAATAATCCAAGTTGGATCTTCCTCATGCATGCGGTTGAGGATTTGACCGAGTTTCTCAATCTCACTCTCGTTAACTGGGCGAATAGCACGCTGATACTTGGGAGCAGGATATTTGATGAAGTCGTAGGTCTTTTCGCAATCTTTGTCATTAAGAGTATTACCACGACGAACGTCTTTGAGTTTCACTGTAGCGCCGATATCGCCAGCCTGCAACTCATCAACTGGAGTCTTTGCCAAGCTACCGCATACGGTATTAAGCTGTGTGATGCGCTCCTTGCTACCACGATTCATATTAGTGAGGTCGGAGCCAGCCTTGATAGTACCGCTCATCACTTTGAAGTAAGATACCTCGCCAATGTGAGGCTCAACAGTGGTCTTGAAGAAGAAGAGGCTTGTTGGACCATTGGGATCGCATTTAACCTCGTTGCCGTCGGTGTCGGTAACAGCTGGCATCTCAGCAGTGGTAGGAACTACCTCGCCAAGGAACTCCATGAGGCGGTCAACACCCACATTCTTCTCACCGCTAATGCACATTACTGGAATAACGCTGCAGTCGATAAGGCCCTTGCGCATACCGTCAACTATTTCCTCAGGGGTAAGAGTGTCGGTCTCGAGGAACTTCTCCATGAGTGTCTCGTCGCCCTCGGCTGCCATCTCAACCAGTGCCATGTTATACTCCTCGGCACGGTCTTGGTGAGCTGCATCGATGTCGGTAACGGTTGCTTTGCCGTTATCGCCATCGTAGTTGTACTGCTTCATTGTCATCACGTCAACGATGCTCTTGAAGCCAGCGCCGGTCGAAACAGGGAACTGCACGGGTACAACCTTGTTACCGAAGGTCTCACGCAATTGATTGAGAGCGTTGTCATAGTCGGCAGCATCGTTGTCAAGACGGTTGATCGCGAAGATAAGAGGCTTCTTGATGTTGCCAACGGTGCGATACTGGTTCTGAGTACCAACCTCAATGGCGTTTTGGCCATTGATAAGCATCAAACCTGCATCGGTTACGTTGAGGGCAGTTACAATGTTGCCCACATAGTCGTCCATACCAGGGCAGTCAATGAAGTTGAGCTTCTTGCCATTGTTCTCCACACTGAAGATGGTTGAGAACACCGAGTTGCCATACTCCTTCTCTACTGGGAAATAGTCACATACAGTGTTACCTGCGTCGATAGTGCCGCGGCGGTTAATAAGGCCACAGTCAAAGATGATAGACTCGGCAAGGGTAGTTTTACCCGAGCCTTTGTTTCCTAATAATGAGATGTTACGAATCTCGTTACTTTTATAAACTTTCATGAAAATTATAAGTGAAATTAATTAATTTGAATTATCTTCTTTTTATTCCAATAATACCTGTTAAACAGCATATTACATTACCCAAAATAGTGATATAGCCGTTTGAGCCCACAAAGTTAGTGATTTAATTTCTAAAAATTAAATTTTTTGCCAATAAAGTACATAATTATTTGCAACAAAGTGGAAAAATAGGCTAAAAATGGAAATAAAATAGAAAAAGGAATTAACCCAATTCCTATTCACGATTCTCAATCATCGTGTCATTCGCTTGAGGATATTGTAACTGGGCAAGATGCCAAGCTCACCGGCTTTACTCAAGTCGGCAGTGCCTTTTTCCTTGTCGCCAAGCTGAAGGAAGATAAGGGATCGGTTGAAATAGGCCTCACCAAGGTCAGGTTTTAATTCTATGGCACGTGAATAACTAGCGATAGCGCCTTCGTTGTCGCCCATCATGGCTTGAACATAAGCGAGATTATAGTAGGCATAGGTGTTTCGTGGCGACAAAGTAACAACATTTCTTAAATCACTAGCCATCTCATTAAGAGCCACTTCCCTAGCGCGACGTGCGAGCATGGTTTGGCCCTCAATGTCACCCGACGCAGGAGCCTCGGCCTCATCGAGTTGTAGCTTCACCATCCTAGCATTGAACCTCAGGAAATAGGCAAGCGCAAAATCACTATTGGCATTAATGGCACGGTCGGCATCGGCGATAGCGGCATCCACATTCTTCAGCAAGAAGAAGTCCATCGCCCTGCCAAAGTAGTCTATAGCGCGAACGTCGCTGGTAGCGATTAAACCATTAAAATAATCCACGCTATTGAACCTCGCCCTTGCCTCATACTCCGAGAGACTTGGTGTGCCGCACACAAGCGTCAACGCGCTGGTAAGCACATGTAGCTCATTGACTTGTGTCATCTCTTTCATAAAGTGAGTGCGCCCGTTAAGCTTGTTGTCATAGCTGTAGTAGGACAGTGTGAACACGCTCTGAGGCTGCACATCAACGTTGTTGTCCTGGATATATCCTCGAGTCTTATTGCGGTAGCGGCGATGACCGGCTTTCTCGTCGTAGAGACCGTCACTCTCAAGATTTACCTCAGGTTTCAACTCATTGTTCACATCAACCACTAGCAACTGGCCAAAGCGTTTCTTAACCTCCTCGACCGACTCCTCGAGATTTCCTTCCATCATCTCTCGCTGACGCTGAGCCTCTTGCTCCTGCTTGTCGTAGTGCTGCCGGGCATGTTTCTGATGTATCTCGTTGGAATGTTCTCGTTCTATATCAACTGGATTGAATGAACTATAATGCACACCCTTTGACTTCATTACCGTCACTGCAGTCTCCAGGTCTTTCTCATATCCACGCTTGTCGCCCAAGCGCTGCTTGATTTGAGCGCGAAGCATATACCCGCTCTCAAATTTGGGATACTTAGAAAGAATGGTGTTCAGGTCGCGCAACGCCGACTGATACTGGCGAGTCTCAATATAGAGCATCGCACGCTGATAGAGCGCCACAAAGTCGTCTTTGTCCTTCTCAAGCATTGCATTAAGTCCACTTATGCCCTGCTTGTAGTGCCCAATATTGATGAGCATCATTGTTCGATTGTAAAAAGCAGGATAGTTTTCTGGATCATGCTCTATTACAAAGTCATAGTCTTCAACAGCCTTATTGTAGTCGCCTACTTCGCTCCGCAATAAGGCGCGGTTGTAGTGAGCGGTCACATTATTAGGATCAATGGCGATGGCATAGTCCAAGTCGGCCATCGTGCCTCGAATGTCATTGACCTGATATCTAAGGTAAGAGCGATTGATGTAATAGTTCACATTACTTGGCTCCAACTTTATGGCCTCATCAATATCCTCTAGGGCTTTGTTGTAGTCCTTTAAATGATTGGCAAATATCTCACAACGCGCAAGATAAGCCTGTGGATTGTTCTTATGACTATCTATACACTTCGACACATATTTCAAAGCACCTATCGAGTCTTGACGGTTGAGGCACAGCTGAGCCATCCCCAAACACGCCCTCTCACTAGTGGAATCGCGCCTCAGGCACCATGTCAAGCAACTGTCGGCAGTATTGTAGTTCTTCAGAGCCAACTCACACATTGCCATGTTGAGCATGATGTCGGGGTCTTCAGGATGCATCTGTAGGCAAGTCCTATAATCGCCTATTGCTTCTTCATATTTGTGGGTGTTGTGCCTAGCCACGGCACGCACGCGGTAAGCGTCTTTGATAAAGGGATTAATCTCAATGCATTTTGAGGCATCAGTCTCAGCGCCAGAATAGTCGTCGAGCGAGATTTTTGCCACAGCACGGTAGAAATATGGCTCTGGCAGATAAGGCTTCTGCTGAATTACCTGGTTGAAATACTGGATTGATAAAATGTAGTCTTCAAAGTACAATGCATTGCGCCCAATGTTCATCACCTGCTCGGTATTGATTTGAGCAAGTGCCATGCCACCATCGAGAGCAGCTAAAGCCACTATGATGATGGCAAGACGAAATGTACGTGCCAAATGCGACATCCTCAAAACTTGTTTTAGGGGAGATTCTACAATCTCACTTTCTCAAGAACAACCAAAGTCTTGTTAACCGACTTTCCCATCTCGTCACGCTCTGTGGTGAGCAGTTCCACTTCACGGTCGTTACGCTTATGGCAGAACTGCGCCTCCTCAAGGGCGATGAGCAAGCGGGTTTCAGTATCAATGTTAGGACATTGATTATGTGAAGACTTAAGGTCCTCATATTCAATGGCAAACTCCTTGAATGGGTCAATTGTTATCACACCATTGATTATATTGCATCCGCTGGTTATGTTCACAGTGAGCATATCAATGTCGTTAACCAGTTTTATATCGCGGTCAATAACATCCTCGCCATTAATATTTTTAACCAACCATGGACCATTCATGAAATCGAGATTTTGGCGGCGAAGCTTAATTACCACATTGCGATGGCGATTCTTCATCTCCATGTATTCGGTGTCACCCACCTTAACGAGCGCTACCGACGTCACTTCGTCGAGTGCCTTCAGCAAGTCGCGCTCTATATATTGGAAATAACCTCCAGATTTCTTGGTGACAAGCATGTTGTCAAACGAAATCTTGTTGTCTTTTTTAAGGGTGTAGGTTGCATTGATGGCATTGGTGCCGGTGTTACCATAGAGCATGCCTCCTGGCACATCAAAATTGAGATAGACTCTTGAACCAGCTGCAGTAGTCACTCCTGACTCATTGATTTCAACAACATTCCACTCGCCATTAATCTGTTCCATCTCATTGGTGATGGGCAGGTCAACCTCCTCTAGAGTTTGCTCAATAAAGACAGTCTGTTTCTGCTCTTTCTTGTCCTTTTCTTTCTTTTTTCTGCCATATGCGCTATCAGGACATGCAGCCACAAGCGCAAAAAGCAGGGCAAATATTGTAAGTTTTCTTATCATATTCAGTAAAAATATCTTCAATAATTATGCTTTTAATGAGCAAAATTCGCCATTTTTCATTTAATAAGCAAATTTGGCCCTTACTTTTTATTATTTTTTTATAACTTTGTGAGCCATTTTAATTTTCTACACATCTTGGCAAAGCAATTGACAATAAAAATAAAAAAATATCTAACACATTCACTATTATGACAAAAATCACAAAATCAGGTCTTGACCCAAAGAAGTTTTTCGACATAGTCGACGGCAAGTTACGTGCTATTGAGAAAACCGACGGCGGCTACGTCGTTAGCGACTACGTGTGGCAAGGATTCGGCATGGGATTCGATACTCTCATCGCCCACTGCGAC